>CAZEFQ010000022.1:0-18223 GCA_964511505.1 uncultured Rhizobium sp. | reverse complement strand
GGCCCCGCCGCGCCGCGCGGGCCGGCGGCCCCTGCAGCTCCGGGCAAGCGCGGGCGCACACCCGGCTGGCCGCGCACATAGGGGTAATCGGACAGGTTGGGATCGTCATTGGGGATCATGCCCAGGAGATAAAGCTGTGTCTGGGAGAACACATAGACCATATGTGTCTCCGGATCATAAGCGCCGCCCGGCCAGTCGGTGCCGCCATTGGTGCCCGGCGTGGTCAGCGTCCCCAGCTTGCCGCCCGCGACGGCCAGGGTCGGCGGCATGAACAGGTTGCCGGTGTTGTAATGGGAGATCAGCTCCAGCGCCTGGGCGTGCAGTTCGGGAGTGAAGTTGATGACCGTGTCCGGCGACACGCCTTGCCAGTCATAGGCCGGCGGCTTGGTGGGAATGGGTTGGGTGGGCGAATACCATTCGCCCGGCACATCGCCGGCCGGGACCGGGGTCTCGACAATCGGCCAGATCGGCTCGCCGGTTTCGCGATTCAAGACATAAAGGAAAGCCTGCTTGGAAGGCTGGGCCAGGACCTTGACGGTTTTTCCGTTGACCGGGATGTCGCACAGGATGGCGGCGCAGGGTATGTCGCGATCCCAAATGCCGTGATGCACGAACTGGTAATGCCAGCGGCGTTTGCCGGTTTCGATATCCACCGCCACCAGGCTTTCGCCGAACAGGCCGGCACCTTTGCGGAACTGGCCGTTGTAATCGCCGGTGGGAAGCTCGACGGGAATATAAAGGAGGCCCAACTCGGGATCGGCCGACATCTCGGCCCAGGCGCCGGCATTGCCGGCGGCCTCCGCCTGACCCGGCTCGATCCAGCTGTCGTAGCCGAACTCGCCCTTGCGCGGAATGGTGTGGAAAATCCATTTGCGCCGGCCGCTCCTGGCATCGAAGCCGCGGACATAGCCTTTCACATTCTTGTGATTGTGGGGGATGTCGCCGTTGAGATGGGCGGCGCCCACCACAATCGTGTTGCCCACGATCAGCGGCGTGGAATGAAGCCCGATATCGGCATGGACCAGGTCCATCTCCTGGTCGTCATTCTGTTTGAGATCGACCACGCCGTCCTGGCCGAAGCCCGCGACGGGAATGCCGGTGCGGGCATCGAGCGCGATCAGGCGATAACCGGGCGTGACATAGATGATGCGTTCGTCCCGTCCATCCGTCCAATAGCAGACGCCGCGGCCGGAAAGCTGGCGCGGCGCGCTCTTGCCGCGCTCGCCCTCATTCTCGCTGTGCATCCAGATCATTTCGCCGTTGCCGGCGTCCAGGCACACCACGGCGCGGCGCGAGCCGGCCACCGTGTAAAGCCGGCCCTTCACCACCAGCGGCGTGGCCTCGTATTGGTATTCCGGCCGGTCGCCCAGGAAGTCGGTCTTGAGCCGCCAGGCGACTTCCAAATTGTTGAAATTCCCCGCGTTGATCTGGTCGAGAGGCGAATAGCGATGACTGCCCAGGTCGTTGGCGTAATTGCGCCACTCGGTGTCCGACGGAGTCGAAGCGGTTTGGGCGGCAGCCGTCTTGGCAAGGAAAGCGCCAATGACCGGCAGACCCAAAAACCAACGCCGCGAAAACTCACGCATCACCGGCTCGCCTCCCGACAAAGCCCGCGCCCGGTTCCTAGTAACTGAACCGGATGCCGACGCGGAATTGCCGTCCGAGCAGGTCATACACCGAAAGGTTCGTTCCACTGAGGCCCCCTTGCGCCTGAATAGAACCGGATTGCGGCGGGATCAGCGGCGGCGGCACGTTGGTCGCGTTATCGATGGCCCCAAAGAGCGTGATATTGTCGTTCCACTTGTAAGAGGCGCGCAGGTCGAGATAGGCGGTGAACGGCACCTCGAAAACCGCGGGATCGAAAAGATGGGCTGTCGCCGCCGTGGCAAGGTTGCCGGTGTTGGCGGTCTGGCTCAGCTTGCTTGTTCCATACCAGCGGCCCTGGACCGTCACCGAATAGGGCCCGGTGGTGTAATCGGCGGAGAGAATGCCTTTCCACTTCGGCGAGCCGCCGATACCGGCGGAGTCGCTGGTGGCCGTGCCGGGCTGGGTGGTGGTGATCTCGTCCGTGAGGTTGGCTATGGCCGACCAGGCAAGCGTGCCCTCCCAGAAATCCATGGTGTAATTGCCCTGGAGGTCCAGGCCCGACGTGGTCTGGCTGGCGATATTGATGGGCTGTTGGAGGATCTCGGAAAGCGCGCCGTTCGGCCCGGCGAAGATCAATGCCGTACAGAGCGGATCATTGGGATTGCCCAACTGGCCGGGATGGATGTTGCTCGGCTTGGTGGGGTTGCACTGGTTGAGGATGACGTTGTTGTTGATGGTGGCGATCTGGCCCGTCAGGTTGATCGAATACCAGTCGGCCGAAAGGGAGAGACCCTCGATCCAGGTGGGCGTCATCACGATGCCACCGGAAATGGTGCGGGCCACCTCGGGGACCAGGTTGGGGTTGCCCTGAACCACGCCGGCCTGGACCACGGTAAGATTGGTCTTGGGATCCACCACCGTGCCGGTGTTGATCGAACCTGCGGTGAACAATTCGCTCAGTCCGGGCGCGCGGATGTCAACCGACCAGGTGGTGCGCAGCTTGAAATCGTCGGTCACCTGGCTGGTCAGGCCCAGCTTCCAGGTTTCGACCAGGCCCGAGGTCGAATAGCTCGTCATCCGGCCGGCGGCCGAGAAATCGAGCGAGTTGACGATGTTGTCCTTGAGCAAGGGCGCGTCCACTTCCGCAAAACCCTCGATCACGTTGTAGCTGGAGGATGGGAAGTTGGAATAGTTGGACCCGGCATAGCCGGCCGCGCCGCCGATTGCGGTGGCGCGAACCACCGCGGCTTCCTTGCGGTAGCCGGCGCCGAACGCCACCGCGACTTTGCCGGCCGGCAATTCCCAGGGCAACGTGCCCTGCATCGATCCTTCGAGCACGTCCTGGTTCAGGTTCATGTCCTCGAAGTCTTTTATCTTTCCGGTGATGTAATTTATGGCCGCGGTGCTGGCGACGCCGAGGCCGAAAATGTTCAACGGAATACAGCCCGATTCCGCCGTCACCCCGCCCACGACAACCGCGCTTTGCCCGGGCAAAGAGGAGCGGCAAACGATGCTGCCCACGGCCAGGCCCGAGGTGCCGCGGTTGGCGTCCGTCACCGTGACCGCATCTTCCGCCGCCTGCAGGTTCGCGTTGACGGGAACGTTCAGGATGTGGATGGCGACGTTGGTCGTGGAATGCTGGTAATAGGTGTTCCAGGACCAATCCTCGCCCAGCGTGCCTTCCAGGGTGAAGACGCCGCGCAGAAGCTGGCGGCGGTTGACGAGGGTCGGATAAAGGCTCCTTGCCAGATTCGGGAAATAGGTTTCGGGCGTAACGTTGGTCAGGTCGAAATTGTTGGCGATGAACTCGCCCAGGGTGAAGGAGGTGATGCCATGGGACGTCATCGTCGCCTTGACCGAAGCCGGGATGTAGGCGTTGTCGCTCTTGACCAGGAGCGCCGTCTGCGTCGTTCCGGTGGTCTGGGCGAAGCTTCTGGAAAAGCCGTAATTCAGCTGCAATGAGGCTTGAATCGTGTCCGTCAGCTTGTAACGGCCGAAACCGAACAGCGTGTAGGTGGAAGAAGGGATGGCGACGAGCTGGAAACCGCTTTCGGAATCCCGCGCGGTCAGAGAACCGCCATTGGACAAGGCACCCAGGGTGACGTTGCCGAAATTGACCGTTTGAGGCGCGCCGCCTTGCACAAATTGGATGCCGCGCAAAAGGTTGGCGGGAGTCGCCACGCCGTTCGGGCTGTTGGCGGCGGTGACGGCGGGGCTCGAGATGATCAGGCCGCCTTCCGTGGCTGCGGCAAGGCCGACATTGTTGGCGATGATGAGTTGGGGTTGGCCGTTGCCTGCGACATAGGCCGGATTCGAGACCGCGTAGGCGCCACGATACCACTGCGTATTGACCAGCGGAACGGGATCGGGGCGAATGCTGGTGCCTCCGGCAAACACCAGGTGGCCGCGCCCCCCGGCAATATCGCCGCCCCAAGCCATCTGCACGGAAAAGCTGCGTGCCAGGCCGCCGGATGTATCGCCGGCCTGGAGGTTGGCTTTGAAGCCGTTGAAGTTCTTGTTGAGAATGAAATTGACGACGCCGGCCACGGCATCCGAGCCCCAGGCGGCCGAGGCGCCGCCCGTGACGATGTCGATGCGCTGCACCAGGACCGACGGCAGGGTGCTGATGTCCACGCCGCCCGAGATGTTGGAAGCCACCACACGTTGTCCGTCGAACAGCACCAGCGTTCTGGCCGTGCCCAAACTGCGCAGATTGAGGAGGTTTTCGCCGGCATTGCCGCCGCCGCCGGCGCCGGACGTCGCGCTGATGGAAGATGGCGGGGACGTGACCTGCGGAAGATCGCGGATCGCGTCTTGAATATTGGCGAAAGCGTCCTTTTCGAGCTGCGCGGCACCGACAACGGTCACCGGTGTCGGCTGCTGGTAGCCGGCGATGGTCACGCGCGACGCGGAAACCACCACCTGCTCGATGTCGTCGCCCTGCGCCAATGCCCCGGAGCAAGGCATCGCCGCCACCAACGCCGCGGTCGAGCCGCCGAGCATGAGCTTCTGCCAAAGATTATCCATAGATCTCCCCTTGCTCTGTTATGGCGTCGCCTGTCGCTCCCGGCGCTCGTGGAACGGAGCGTCGAGAATCCGCCATTTTTAGAAGCCTATATCCTATATTCACCCTTTCCGGGTCACACAAGCGTGTGTCGAAATTTTTCTGGGCATGTTGTTTTGCGCTGCAGCAATCAGGTCTTGGCCGTCTCTTGCGCGGGATTTATCTCGCATGGCCTACTCTTTGTCCCATGCCTGCCGATTGTTTGACATCCGTCGCCGAAGCGGTCGCTTTCCTGGAGCGAGGCGACCTGGACAATGCCGAACGCGCCGCTGCCAAGATATTGGCGCGGGAAAACCATCCCGATGCCCTGCATCTCTTGGGCGTGGTGCGGATGGAACAGAACCGGTTTGATGAGGCGCTGGATTTTCTCAACCGGTCGCTGGCGGCCCGGCCAGGCCATCCCGATGTCCGGATAAATCTGGGCAAAACCCTGAAATTTCTTGGCCGCGACGCCGAGGCCAGGACCGTTTTCGGCGCCTTGCTGGAGACGAGGCCCGATCTTGCTGAGGCACTTTATGAATTGGCCGAGCTGCAATATCGCGGGGGCGACAGCGACGGCGCCGAAACCAATTTCCGCAAATTGCTGGCCCTTGAGCCACACCATCTGCAGGCCGGTTTCTTTCTGGGGCTGATCTGTAAAGACAGCGGCCGGCCCGCGGAGGCCGAAGCGTTTCTGGCCACCGGCCTGATCCAGGCGCGTCAATCCGGGATGAAGGCGGCTTTCCTCCAGCAGCTGGCGCTCGCCCAATATCAACAAGGCAAGAAGAAGGAGGCCTTGGGCAATTTCGGGCTGGCGGCGCGGTTGGACCCGCTGCTGAACGCAGACATCAACCGCGCCGACATTCTGGCAGAGATGCACCGTTTCGAAGAGGCGGCCCAGGTGCTGGAGCAGCTTCTGGCGCGGGAGCCGGAAAATGCCGCCGCGCATGCGGCCTACAATAAGCTGCTGCATCAGCTGGGCCGCGACGCGGAATTTCTGACGTCCTATGACCGCGCGCCGAAAAATCCCGCGCTGTTGGCCGGCAAGGCTGGCCTGCTGCTGAAAAAAGGACGCCCGGCCGAAGCACACGGCCTCTATGCCGAAGCCCTGAAAAGCATGCCCGAGAGCGCGGAAGCGGCGATCGGCGCCGCCACCGCGCTCAATGAACTGAAGCGGCCACAGGAAGCCGCGGCGGTGCTGGAACAGGCCCTCAAACACAACCCCCAAAGCCCGGCCTTGTACCAGGACTTGGCCAGTACCCTGCTGCAATCGCGTGATCCGCAAAAAGCGGCGGCCATGGCCGAACAGGCTCTGCGCCTGGCGCCCACCGACCAGGCCGGCCTGGCGGTGCTGGGCACCGCCTGGCGCATGATGGGCGATGCGCGCGACGAAGTGCTGAACGGGTATGACGATTTGATCCGGATTTTCGACCTGGAGCCGCCGGACGGCTTTTCGCACATGGAGGATTTCAACGCCGAGTTGAACGCCTGGCTCGCCGGTCTGCATGCGGATACGCGCGAACCCCTGGAACAGTCGCTGCGGGGGGGCAGCCAAACCCGCGGGTTCATCTTCGGTCAGGGCCATGTGCTGGCCGAGAAGCTGAAACAGCGGATCGATGAGGCGATAGAGCGCTATCTCGCCGCCATGAAACCCGACGACCGCCATCCCTTCCGCAGCCGGCGCGGGCGCGGCTTCCGTTTACGGGATTCCTGGTCGTCGCGGCTTCACGACAAGGGGTTTCACGTCAATCATATCCATCCGGGAGGGTGGATCAGTTCCTGCTATTACGTGGCGTTGCCGCAGGCCGTGAAAGACGAAAACGGCAAGCAGGGTTGGATCAAATTCGGCCAGCCGAGCTTTGACGCCGGACTTTCCATGCGCCGCGCCATCCAACCAAGGCCGGGCCGGCTGGTGCTGTTCCCCTCATATATGTGGCACGGCACGATTCCGTTCCGCGAGGATACCGCCCGCACCACCGTCGCGTTCGACGCCGTACCGCTCTAGGACGTTGCGCGCTTCGTTGAATCGCGAAAAATGTCCAGGTTTTCCTATCGTCGCGGTTCCGGACGGAGCTGCCTGGCGCCAGCGTAAAAACGCTTCGCAATTTTCCTGAAACCGCTCTAGGCGTTTGCCAGTTTCAGCGCGATGGTCAGGCGCTCTTCCGGACAGTCGCGCGCGGGCACGCTGGCGCGGTGTAGGATATCGCCGCGCGCCACCACCAGCCGGCCGGGGCGCGGACTGACCACCAGTTGGGCGTCGTTGTCGTCGTCGAAATAGATGGTCTCGCCGCCCCAGTCGGGCTCCCACACCAGGTTGACATAATAAAGAACCGTCACCGCGCAGAGATCGCGATGCACGTAATAGGCATCGCCATAGACGCTGCGGTTCACATAAGCGCGCTGGGCCCGAAATGTCTCGCCGGAAAACAGCTGTTCCGCCGCCCCTTGCAGCTGGCCGATAAACGACGCCATCAGCGGCGTTGCCGGGATTTCGGCGGAGGAGGCGGTGGGCGCCATACCCAGGAGCGAGGCTTCCGTCCGCGTGAAGCTCAGGGCTTTCACCGCGGCTTCCACCGCCAGGACGGCGCCGGGGGCGATGGCGCCGTCGCAGACGAAAATCTTGCGACCGGACACCGTATTACAATGTACTTTGCGGCCATCTGCATTCATGGCGCAACCGTAGGTGTGGCCCAGATAGTTGGCAAGGGATGGCCGGCAAGGGGCGCAAGCGCGCTTTGCGCAAGATCAATGACAAAGCTGGTTAAAAGGCGTCACGCATCAAAACCCGGGCAAATCTTGACTGGGTGCCGCGCTCGCGTAGCATGTTCGTTCAACTTCTTGCCGAGTAACCGCAATGGCTCCAAAGCAGAGCGTCGAGGTCAGCACAGGCCTGCAGAGCCCTGCCGGGCAGATCAAGCGCTCTTCCGGCCTCACCGAAGAGGTCTATAAGCGGATCAGGGCGGACATCATGTCGATGCGAATTCCGCCGGATACGCGGATATTCGTCGATTATCTGGCGCGGGAGCTTGGCGTGTCGCAAACCCCGGTGCGGGAAGCCCTCAGCATGCTCGAGGCAACCGGGCTTGTGACCAAGCGGCATTTCATCGGTTATTGCACGGCGCCGAAGTTTAACCGCGAGCAATATCGGAAGCTGTTCGAAATCCGGCTGTTGCTGGAGCCGCATGCCGCCCGCATGGCGGCGGAGCGCATTGACGAAGCGTGCCTGGCGGAACTGGGCAGGCTGATCGACCGCATGGAGCCCGAGGGCGTTGTCGGTTCGTCCGCGACCTCATACGAGGCTTTCGCCGACCGGGATTCGGAGTTCCATGACCTGATAGCGTCCGCCGGAGACAACAATCTGATCGCGGAAGCCCTCGACCGGCTGCACACGCATCTTCATATTTTCAGGATCGGCGTGCAGAGCGATTACGCCACCGAGGCGAAGGTGGAACATGTGAAAATCATGCAGGCCATCGAGCGGCATGATCCCGAGGCCGCCGAAAAGGCGATGCGCGAGCATATCGAGAACGCGTTCCAGCGCCTCATCCCTTTCATGAAGACATAGTCCTGCGCGGGACGCGAGACCGCGAACTTCGGTCAAGCGCCGAATCCGCCTCAGTAATTTACGCGAATGCCCGCTTGGTATAGGCGGCCCTGACCCTCGTAAATCTGGGTGTTCGATCCTATTCCGCCTTGCGCCGAGGGAATAAGCGGCGGCGGCGTATTGGTGAAATTGTTGACCGTCCCGTAGAGCTGAATGTGATCATTCCACTTGTACGAGCCTCGCAGGTCCAGATAGCCGACCCAGGGAATGTCATTGTCATCGACTTCGACGCCATTGTGCCAATAAAGATTGAGCTTTGCGGGACCTTTGATGCGGCCCTGAATGGTGGCGGTCCAAGGACCTTCGGTGTAGGTGGCGCCCAGGGTGAAGCGCAGCTTGACGTTGCCGGTATAGGGCGCGCTTGCGCTGAGCGATCCGGCGCCTTCGTAAGTCAGGCCCAGTGCCGTTTGCGTGAAGGTGTCGGTGTAGTTGCCGACAAGATGCCAATTGATATTGCCGTCGAACAAATCCGTGGAATAGTCGGTTTGGAAATCCAGCCCGGAGGTGGACTGGGAACTGGCGTTGAGCGGTTGCCGGATGACCAGATTCAAGGCTCCGGGATAGTCCGCCGGTACCAGGGGGCTCCCATAATGCAATTGCGCACAATATAGCTGCACCCCCAGAGCACATTGCTGCTGGATCTGGTTCGCGGCCGCCCCGAAGATCGCGCCCTTGATGACGATCGAATACCAATCGAACGAGGCGCTGAAGCCAGGCAGGAAAGTGGGAGTCAATACGATGCCGCCTGATACGGTGGTGGCGACTTCCGGATTCAGATCGGGGTTGCCCTGGGTGGCGGTGTAGAGCGAAACAGACTTGTTGGTCTTCGGGTCAATTCCCGAATTGTGGGCATAGGAAGGCGGCGTGAACAGCTCGAACAGGTCCGGGGCCCGGATGTCGGTGGACCAGGTGGTGCGGAGCTTCAAATCGTCATTGACCTGTGACGTCAGGCCGAGCTTCCAGGTCTCGACCGTTCCGCTGGTGGAGTAATTCGTGACGCGGCCCGCCATGTTGAAGTCGAGGGACTGGACAAAGGCGTTCTTGAGGATCGGGGCGTCGATTTCCCCGAAGCCTTCCTCCACAGCGTATCCGCCGTCCCACTGGGTATAGTTGCCGTTGTTCCAGCCGGCGTTCGGCCCGATTCCCTGGGCGTCGGCCACCGCGCGCTCCTGTTGAAGGTGATACTCGCCGCCGAAGGCCACCGCGATGCGGCCCGCCTCCAATCCCCAGGGCAGCGTGCCCTGCATGGAAGCGGAAAAGACCTGCTGGTTGTTGATCCAATGCGCCGTGTCCATCAGCGCCGGGTTGAGGCGGCCGGGATCGACATAAGCCAGGGTCTGCGCCGAGACGGGCCCGGTGCCGAAAATGTTCAGCGGCACGCAGCCATTGGTGGGAGCGGTCAGGGTCGAACGGCAGGTGATCTGGCCGATGGCGAGGCCGGACGTGCCGCGATTGGCCGTGGTCACCACCACGGCATCGATGGCATTCGCGTAATTCACGTTCAGCGCGTCACCGGGATCCTGCTGCTGTTCGCGCATCTGCCCGGTCTGCACATAGGCGGTCCAGCCCCAATCCTCGCCCAGCGTGCCGTCCAGGGTGAAGACCGCGCGCGTGAACAGGCGGTGCACGATGTTCTCGCCATCCGCAACCTGGCAGGCTTCCAGGCCGTCGATGGTAGGATGGTCGATGTCGCAACCTTCCAGATTGTTGGTGCCGACGGGGATGCTGGTGATGCCCGCCGCCGTCATCTGCGCCTGGATGGTGGACGGGATGAACGGGTTGCCGCTGAGGATGGTGTCGACCTTCTGCAGGTCGGAATTGATGTTCCGCTCTCCCAATGTCCCGAGGTTCAATTGCACGGACGCGGCGAGATTTGGGGATATGTGATATTGGGCGTAACCGAAGAAAGTGAAACTGTGATAGGGCACGCCGACCAGCCCGTCGGCGGTGGCGCTGCTTTTGTTGTAGGTGCAGTTGTAGCAGTTGCCGTTCCAGACAATGCCGGGATTGAAGGTGGCCGGCGTGCCTTTGTCCCCGACGAATACGGTGTTCTTGAAGGGACCGGATGTGATCAACCCGCCCGGCGCGTAGGTCGCCGATCCGACATTGGCGTTGGCCGGCGTGTGATAGCACGGGTTGGACGCGATGCAGGCATTCGTCGTCTTGGCGGTGGACGGATCCTTGGGAAACAAGGTCACCAGCTTGTACCAGTTCTGCGTCTGGGTGAAGATCGCGTCCGGGCTCATTAGATAGCTGGCGCTGGCTTCGACATGCAGCCGGCCGCCCAGCAGGTCGCCACCCCAGGTGACATCGGTCTTCGACTGGAAGTGATTGTTGGTGTTGTTGTCGGCAAACTGCTGGTTGAATTTGAAGCCGTTGAAGTTCTTGTTGATCACAAAGTTGATGACGCCGCCCACCGCATCGGAGCCCCAGGCGGCCGAGGCGCCGCCCGTCACCACATCCACCCGCTGGATCAAGGCCTGGGGGATGGTTCCGGTATCGGCGGCATTGCCCTGAACGTCGGAGGACACCACGCGCTGATTGTCGAACAGGACCAGGGTGCGCTGGGAGCCAAGCTGGCGCAGGCTGAGTTCCGAGAGACCGGCGGTGCCCTGCGAGGCAAGGCCCGAGTTGCCGCCATTGTCGGGGGCGACGCCGGTTCCCAGCGCGGGCATCTGGCGAACCGAGTCGCCGATATCGGCAAATGCGTCCGCCTCAAGCTGGGCGGAACCGATCACCGTCACCGGGGTGGGCGCCTGATAACCGGCGATGGAAATGCGTGACGCCGATACGACCACCTGCTCGATGTCGTCGCCGTTCTGCGCCCGCGCCCCACTCATCGAAACGGCGGCGATCAGGGCGGCGGTCGAACCGCCCAGCATGAGTTTCTGCAACAGATTGTCCATTATTCCCCCCGGTATCTTCTTTGGCGCCGGATTCGCTCCGGGCAGAGTCATCTATCGCGCGCGGGGGCACGCATGGAATTGGACATAGTCCAATTCTCTTTACGGGCATTGTCCTACTCGAACGGCGGCCGGGTAGCGGTGCTTGCGAAACTTTCGTTCATCGCGCGAAAGCGCCCCGGGGCAAAGCGGGCAAAATCGGATTCATTGCAGGTTCGAGAAATTACTCTGCCTGCGGAACATGCCCTGCGCTTTGCCAATCTGTTTGTACGCGTATGTATGTAATACCCGCGCGTACGGCCAGGCGCGTGAGCCTTTTAACGCGCCGCCGATCGGAAAGTCCGGGCAGGCTCAGCGGGTCGCCGGCTTCATCATCACCGTCACCCGGGGAATGGAGGTGTCGCCGACATACATGTTGCCGGCCTTGTCCCAGGCCATGAAGTTGCTTTCGCCGAACTGGCCTTCGCCGTCGCCCGGACCGTTGCCGATGGCGGCGATGACATGGCCGTCACCGGTATCCACCTTCACCACCTGTCCGTCCTGGCCGGTGGAGACCCACATCTGGCCGTCCGCGTCAAAAGCGATGGCGCAAGTGAGATTGCGCATCTGGAGGGTTTTGACGAATTCGCCGTTCGGCTTGTAAACCACCAGGCGGTATTCCTCGCGGTCGCCGATCCAGACATAGCCGGTCTTGGGGTCAACGCCCACGCCATGGGCCATGCTGAAGCGCCCCTGCCCCACGCTGTCGCCGTAGATCTGGTTGATGAAGCGCGCGTTCTTGTCGAAATGCAGCACCCGCGCGGCGCCGATATTGTTGGTGGGGTCTGGCCCATCCACGTCATTGGGGCTTTCATTGGCGTGGCCCTCGGCAATGAAGAAATCGCCGTTGGGGGCGAAGGCGATATCCACCGGCTGCCAGAGAAGATGCTGGCCGCGGCTTTCATCCCAGTCCCCGGCGTGGCCAAAGGTGCCCAGCGTCAGAAGCAGCTTGCCGTCCGGGCTGATCTTTTCCACCACCGAGGTGGTGGAATCGCAAATCCAGACATTGTCTTGGCCATCCACCCGCATGCCATGGCCTTTCTGAAGATGACCCGTCACATCCTCGCCCACCGTCAGGATCAGCTTATGGTCGGGCCCGAATTTGAAGAGGGACTTGCCGCCATTCACGGCCCGCTCATAGGCCCAGAAATTGCCCTTGGAATCGAAGCCCACGCCCAAGACACCGATGGCCGGCGGCAGTTGATAGGGGTAGGCGAAGGTGTAGCCCGGAATCTGTTTCCACTCGACGCGCTGAAGCAACGTGCGGTTGCCGCGCGGACCGGGGGGCGTGCAGATGGTGGAACCGGCGCAGGCGGGCGCGCCCAATTGCAGCGGCGCCGGAACAGACGCCATCACGCTCTTGCATTGGCCGGAAAGTTTTTCGCTGTTGTGGGAGAGGCAGAAATAGGCCCCGGCGCCGCTGAGGCCGGTGCAAAGCTTGGCGACATCACCGGCGCAGCCGGACATGGGATTGGGCCGGCTCGCTGCGGCCGGCTTGGGGGGCGGCGCCTTCACCAGGAACCAGGGCGGCGAAGCGCTGTTTTTGGGCTCAGCCGCCGCCAACAGCGGTGCCGCCAACAAAAGAGCAGCTGCAAGGATGGCAATATGACGAAGATCAGGGTTGGTCATGTCTTCCCCCAAAGTTCTTGGCGGAAGGATAGTCTGCAAGGGGTGCCTCGAGCCAGATGGAGATGGCCCTGCTGCAACGCAATATCAGGCGATATTGCGGGTGCGGTTCAGACCGGAAAAAAGTTTGAGCAGCCGCTTGAGCGGCCGGGCATCAATCGCCGCCAAACCAAGACCGATGACGGCCATGCCGGCCAGGCCCCGCAGGGTGATCTCTTCCTGAAGGATGGCCGCGCCCAGGAGCAAGGCCACCACCGGAATGAGAAAAGTCACCAGCGATATATAAGTGACGCCGGTATCCGCCAGCATCCGGTAATAGACGACATAGGCGAGCGCGGTATTGATCACGGCGAAGGCCAGCAGCGAGAGCCAAACGGCGGCGCCGGGCGGCGCCAGCGCCCAGGGATGGTCAATCAGGAGCGACAGCGGCACCAGAAGAATGGTGGCGGCGCTGGTCTGGCCGGTGGCGGCAACAAGCGGCGGCAGATCCTTGAATTGGCGGCTATAGACACCGCCGAAGCCATAGGTGCAGGAGGCGCCGATCACCGCCAACTCGCCCCAGAAACTGCTGGGATTGCGCGCGGCATCCGGCCCCGCCAGCACGATCACCCCCAAAATGCCGCAGGAAATGCTGACGACCTTGCCCCAAGACAGTTTCTCATCCTCTGTTTTCCAATGCGCCACCGCCACCATGAAGATCGGCGTAGTGGCGTTGAGGATGGAAGCCATGCCGCTGTCGATGCGCGTCTCGCCCCAGGCGATCAAGATGAAAGGCAGGACATTGTTGAGAAAACCCAGAAGCAGGAAGCGGCGCCAGAGACTGCCCTGCAAGGGGAGAGTCTGGCGGGCCGCCAGCAGCCAGAGATTCATGGCGATGGCGGCAATCCCCACCCGGCCCAGCACCACAGTGACGGGCGGCAGCACCGCCACCAGGATCTTGTAGAAAAGAAACGAGCTGCCCCAGAGCAGGGCCAGGAAGAACAGCAATCCCCAGTTTTTGGCGCTCATCGCCCGATCAAACCAGAAATGCCCGGCAGACGCCTCCCGATTCTCGTGTTTGAGCCATGTGTTGTTGGAATTCCATTCTTGCGGTGTTTGCGCCACCGGCAATGTCCGGCATATGGGAGCCTTCGGACACCCCGCCGGAGGGCACCGCCGGTTTCACTCCGGGTTTCGGGCGCTGACGAACCAGGAGCTCGAGGTGAACCACACCCCATCGCCGCGGAGCCTGGGTTCAAACAAGCGGCGCAGGGCGGCCTCGACTTGTGGCTTGCGTTTCTGCCCTTCCTCGCCGGCAAGCCGGATGATCTCGCCGGCCGGCCCCAGCGCCATGGCAAAATCCAGGGCATCGTCCAGGCTGCGGCCGATGCGGGCATCGGCGTCGAAGCGCTCGAAGGTGATGGTATCGAAGCCGGCGGCGCCCAGCATGTCGCTCACCATGTCGGCGCCCGCCATGGAAAACGGCCCCGGCCCGCAATGCACCTGGTCTGTTTCCTCATGCGCGACGACGGGAACGATCCCCCGCACGCATAATTCGGCCTGATGGGCCCAGGGATTGTCCTCCCGCTTGCGCCAGACAATCATGGTCAAGCGACCGCCAGGCTTGAGCGCCTTGCGGATATTCCTGAAGGCAGAACCCGGCAAATTGAAGAACATGGTGCCGAAGCGCGAAAAGGCGTGATCGTAAGGACCGTTCAGGTCATCCGACTGGACATCGGCAACGAAAAATGAGGCGTTTGCCACCTCCCCGGCCTCACGCTGGGCCGCGGCGATGAAATTGGCGGCACAATCGACGCCGACCGCGGTTCCGCCTCCGATTTGCCTGGCGATCTGTTGGGTGGTGTCGCCAAAACCGCAGCCGATATCGAGAACGCGCGCGCCGGGGGGATAAGGGTGCCGCCGCAGGGCTTCGTCGCTGTGGGCGGAGAGGCCGGTGGTCAGCGTGTCCCGGAAGCGCAGAAATTTTTCAAACAGGACAGTGTTCCACGCCTCGATGGGAATGCTGTTGTCGCTCATGGTTCCGTCCTTGCAGATCTATTTCCCGTCCACCGAAAAGGCCTCGATCAGGTCGTTTTCACCCGAACTGCCGGTATAACCCGAGGCGACGAACACCATGCCGCCGGCGATGGTGGGGCCGCCTGTCGCGACGCCGCCGCCCCAGGCCTGCTTGTAGCCATTGACCGTGTCCACCGGTATGGCCGTGTCATAGTCCCAGAGCACCGCCCCATCCTTGAGGTCATAGGCCCTCAGATGGCCGTCGGTCGCGGCGGCGAAGAGCACGCCGGGAATGGTGGAAGCGGCCGCGGAGATGCCTGGCGGACAGCGGCCTGAAGCAAGGTTGCACACGGCTTGAGGTTTGTGATCGACGCGCCACAGCAATTTGCCGCCATTGATGTCCACGGCGACGATGCCAGGCCGGGCGCCCAACTGGGCAAGTCCGGGATCGTTGAGGGGGCCGACCACGGTCTTGCCGTCCGTGGTGGGGCCGAAATGGATACCGCCGGTGCCGCCGCCATGACCGAACAGAGGCGTGCGCCAGATAATCTTGCCGTTGCGGTCCGGATCCAGCGCGAAAATTTCCGTGGATTTGCTCCCCTCGATGATCACCTGCTTGCCGCCCTTGAGCGTGACCAGCATGGGCGAGGAGCCGAAATCCCAATCCGGACCGGCATCGCCCGCCGGGCCGGCAAACATGTTGTCGTCCTTGTAGACCTCATTGATCCACTTGACCTTGCCGGTCTTCAAATCCATCGCGACAATGGCGTCACTGGCCGGATTGGGGACGGTGGTGGTGGAATTGCCCGTCCCCACATAGAGCACGCCGCGCTTGACATCGATGGTAGGGGAATCCCATACCGAACCGCCCGCCGGGCCATATTGCTGGGTGCCGAATTTGTTCTTGACCGTGGGGTGCGGTTCCTCGCCCAAGATGGACTGGTTCCAGACGATCTTGCCGTCATCCGCGTTCACCGCGACCAGGCGGCCAAGGCCGCTGCAGCAGGGGTAGCCCTCGACGGCGCGCTGGCTCTCCTCGGAAAAGGACAGCGGCACATAGAGCACGCCATTATAAAGCGTGGGCGCGCCGGTGATGCGGCCGACCGGATGGTCGAACACCCGCGTGCTCCATAGCAGCTTGCCCGACTGGGCGTCATAGGCATGCATGAATTGGCGGTCATCGCCGGAATAAAGCGCGTAGCCTGAATTGGCGGAGGCGTTCTTGCCCACCGTCATGGCAGCGCGCACGGGAGAGTTGCGGGCAAAGACGCGCCAATGGACGCAACCGGTCTTGGCGTCCAGCGAATAGATGAAGCCGTCCATCGAGCCGGTATAGACGCGATCGCCGAAAATGGTGGGCTGCGGATTCTTGGTGCCCGGAATGGAAAAAGCCCATTTCAATTTCAGTCTCGGCACATCGGCCTTGGTGAAACCGGGATTGGGCTGATAGCGGTTGTTGGTGACATCCACGCTCCAGCCGTTCCACATGGGCCCGTTCGGCTGTAATGGCGTGTCACCCGCGCACATGTTGGGATCAGGTTTGTGCGCCACCGCGAAATCGGGCACCGGGGACTTGCCGGTGATGTAACGCACGACACCGAAGACCTGGGCCTGGTTCATGTTGGCCGCGTACTGCCACATGCTGCCGGTCATCAGCTTGTCGTAGACTTCCTCGGGCGAATATTTTGCCATCTCGGCGCGGCTCTCCGCGCCGTTGACCGCCGGCTCATGACACGCGCCGCAATTGGCGCGGAAGAAGGGCTCGCCACCCACCGGATAAAGCCCGGCGGAGTTCTCCGGCGGGATCTGGTAGCCGGGCCGGGGGTGAATTTGCGGCAAAGGCGCGCGCGCGGGCGCGGCGGTGTTGTTGGTTGGAGCCTGGTTGTCTTGGGCGTGGGCCGAAGCGGCGAAAACGGTCATGCCCGCCAGGGCGAGACTCAAGTGTTTTCCCCGCATCGCGATCCCCTCCGGATGTTGTTTTGGTGAGAATCCGGCGGCTCGTGGGGGCGGTCAAGATGGATTGTGGGCCGTGAGCCGACTATTTGGCGGGCGGGAGCGGCGGCGGGAAAGCGGTGACCGGCTGTTGGCGCAAGCCGGAAGCCTGGTACAAGCTGACGGCACCAGGAGATGACGCGTGCCGGGATTTCGTCCTGCTCTGGCCTTTTTGCCTTGGGCCGCCTCAGCTTTCACTGCCACGGCCGGAGGCTTTGACAATACGATTTCCCGGGTGCATGGCGATCTTCAGGCGCTGCTTCATTGCGAATGGCAAGGCTCGACGCCTTACACCATATGCCCGACCGGCCTGGTGAGGGACGTAGTCGGCGTCACTGCCGACCCCTCCGGCGATTATCCGGAGACCATCGAATTTCATCCGCTGTTGACGGTCTATCCGCCGGATTCAGTCCAGAACCGGCTGAGCCGCGATACCATTATGGCGATCGTTGGTTATTTTTTCCCGGAATGGCAGGACGAAGCCTCCTGGGTGAGCGAGGCCTTGAAGGCGGCGGACAATGAGGACGGCGCCGAACATGTGATCAAACGCGATGGCGCCACACTTTATATCCGATCTTTGGATGTCGAAGACGGTGAAGGCAGCTACGCCCTTATTGTGATCACCAAGCGGGCAGCCCTGGATCGCTGGACGATCGACAAAACTTCTGTGGCACGGTGACGGGCGAGCCCTATCGCAAGGGCAGCCTTGTCGCAAAGGCAGTTTGGCGCGTCTGCCATCTCGCTCCCCCAGAAGGCCCAGGCATGTCGTATTTCCTTGCCTATGCGCCGCCATCATTAGGCTCATCTATGCTGCCGGACGGCACCTGACATATCCGGCTGGCCACGTCCGGACGGTGGTCTGCTTACATTTGTTGCGCGGCTTTGTAAGTCAACATCCCGCAACACTTTCAGGCGTCACCGACTTCCACCGTAAAATTCTTCAGCCCTAAATTAACGCAAGGCAATGCGTGCAACGCATGCCGCAATAAGCACAACGAATGTTCATGTTCAGGGGGGAATAATGGAAAATCTTTTTCAGCGGCTGATGCTGGGCGGCTCGACGGCGGCGCTGGTTGCGGCCATGCCCATGGGCGCGCGGGCGCAAGGCGACAATGACATCGAACAGGTGGTGGTCTCCGCCTCGCGCGTGACCATAGCCGGTTATCAGCAGCCAACCCCGGTGACGGTGGTGGGCGCAGCCCAGCTGGAAAAGAACGCTTTCTCCAACATCGCCGACGCGGTCCGGGAACTTCCCGCCGTGACCTCCCCGCCGGCGAGCGTGGGCGTCAACAATGGCGGCGCCATCAGCGGCACCGAAGGCGCGGAAATCCTCAATCTGCGCAACCTCGGCATCACCCGCACCTTAATCCTGTTCGATGCCCAGCGCATCGTGCAGTCCAACATCACCGGCGGCGTGGACATCAACACCATCCC
>CAZEFQ010000021.1:0-17883 GCA_964511505.1 uncultured Rhizobium sp. | reverse complement strand
AGCGTGCCCGCCTGCATATCCACCACTCCCGCCGCGGCATCCGCGTTGAGCCAGCCTTGCCTGTCGAGCGCGAGATCCGCCTCGACTTTGCGGAGAAGGGCGCGCTTGGGATTTTTCGCATCCTGGACGGCCGCCTCGGCGGTGATGACAAAAGGATTGCCCTTGGCATCCTGGCCCGTGAGGCGCGGCTTCATCATGGCCAGATCATTCTCGACATGGCCCAGCCGTTCATACCCCATGCTCAATTTGGCAGGCTGGTGCGCCAGAAAGAAATAGGCCAGCACAGCCAAGATCACCGCAAAGGCCGCGGCCGGCAGCGCCCGCTTCATTACGCCCACAAACTGGGTATAGCGCAACGCGTCCAGCGCCGTGGAGCGGGCGCGCGCCGACCAGTCGTGCCGCGGATGAACCGTGCCGCCGCCTTCCGCCATCAGCTGAGCCCCGCCTTGAGGCAATCGTGAATGTGCAGGATGCCCACCGGCTTTTTGCCTGTGTCAGCGGCTTCCAGCACAAAGAGCTGGGTGATCTTGTGCTGGTTCATCTGGGCCAGCGCTTCCACCGCCAGCTGGCCGGGATGCACGGTTTTGGGCGACCGGCTCATGAGCTCGCGCGCTTGACGGCTTTCGAGCGCCTTACCCGCCAATTCCTTGCCCAACAGCCGGCGCACATCGCCATCGGTGACGATGCCGGTAAGCCCGCCCGCGCCATTCACCACGCCCACACAGCCCATACGGCCGGACGCCATGGTGACCAGGACCTCGCGCAGGCTGGCATCTTCGCCGACCAGCGGAATCTCCCCACCGCGATGCATCAAATCTGTGACCCGGATCAGCGCCTTGCCCAGCGAGCCGCCGGGATGGAAATCGCGATACTGATCGGGCGAAAAACCTTTGCGCTCCATCAATGCCACCGCCAGGGCGTCGCCCAGGGCCAGCATCATGGTGGTCGAGGTGGTGGGGGCGAGCCCATTGGGGCAGGCTTCGGGCGCCCTGGGCAGGACCAGCTTCACGTCCGCTGCCTGCATCAGGGTGGACTCGGGATTGCTGGCAATGCCGATAACCGGAAGGCCGAAGCGTTTGGCATAGGAAACCAGATCGCCGAGCTCGGTGGTTTCCCCGCCCCAGGAGAGCAGCAGAAGAACGTCCTGATGCGCGATGGCGCCCAGATCGCCATGGCTGGCTTCGGCGGGATGGACGAAATAGGCCGGGGTCCCGGTCGAGGACAGCGTCGCGGCGATCTTGCGGGCGATATGACCGGACTTGCCCATGCCGCTGACAATCACCCGGCCGCTTTGTCCCTTTTCTTGGCCCGCCATGATCACATCGAGGGCGCGAACGAATTCTCCATCGAGCGCGGCGGCAAGCGCGGTCAAGGCAGCGGCGGCGTAGGACAAGACCCGGTCGGCGGCGCCGAGATCGCCATCGCGGGCGGCGTTTGGCTTGACCGGCTTCAGGGACGCGCTGTTTGCCATTGCCTTGATTCTATTCCTTGAATCTTAACGCCCAGCCTAACCCAGCCCGCGGGATCACGCCATAAGCGAAATTCGTGCCAAGTGTGGCCGATTACCGGGCCCGGTTCAAGGTGCGGTGCAACACAACCCTCCAGGCCGAGCGATTCTGGCCGCCCGGCAGGAGCAGGGAGCGTCCGACACGCTGTCGCTATCGGACGGGCAAAAACGCCCAGGAGCGACACGCGACGAACCCAGCGGCACCCCCTGCCCCTAATGCGCGAAGATATCTGTCTCTTCCCACCCTTGAAGATCCAGATCGGCGCGGGTGGGAAGGAAGTCGAAACAAGCCTGGGCCAGATGGGCCCGGTTCTCCCGCGCCAGCATGGCGTCCAGCGCGGATTTGAGCTGGTGCAGGTAGGCGACATCATTGGCGGCATAAGCCAGCTGTCTTTCGCTGAGTTCGGGCGCGCCCCAGTCGGAGCTTTGCTGCTCCTTGCTGAGATCGATGCCCAGAAGTTCACGCACCAGGTCCTTGAGGCCATGACGGTCGGTATAGGTGCGCACCAGCTTGGAGGCGATCTTGGTGCAGTAGACCGGCTTCACCGCGATGCCGAGATAGCGTTTGAACATGGCAATGTCGAAGCGGGCGAAATGGAAGAGCTTGGTCACCTGGGGATCGGCCAGCAGCCTTTTGAGGTTGGGCGCGGCATAGCCTCCGGGGGCGAATTGCACCGCATGGCAGACATCGTCGCCGGCCGACAATTGCGCCAGGCAGAGCCGGTCGCGGTAGGGGTTGAGGCCCAGGGTTTCGGTGTCCACCGCCACCAGGGGCCCGAGATCGAGCCCGGCTGGCAGGTCGCCTTTATACAGGTGAATCTTCATATGGCTTTGGTACCCTCTCCTGTCCGGCCTCCGCAACCTAAAGGTTGCTCGCTGTTCGGTTGGCTTGGCCGCCAACCCCACCTTCGCATCGCAAGCGCTGCCGCCGGTACCTCCCCCTTGGCGCTTCGCACAGGGGAGGCCGGAACAGACCGCAAGAGATTTTGCCAGCCTGGCCGCCTGCCGTCTAAAATGCCATGAAATGGTCTCGCGGCGGACATGGCAGGAGAACCGGGCCGGATTGATGGCCTCCCTGCTGCTGCACGGACTGGCCCTGGCCTTGTTGCTGAGCTGGTCCTTCCGCCATCCGCCCCAGCCGGCACCGCCGCTAAAGGCCCTGCTGGTCGACCTGGTCAACCAGCCGGTGGTGGCGCCGGGCCTGCCGGGCGGTGCACCCCGCGTGGCGCATCCGCGTGAGGCGCTGTCGCCAAAGGCACTGGGCGTCAATCCCAAGGGGACGCCGCCGCCACCCGACGCGATGGAGGCGCGCATTGCCGCCATGGCGACCCTGACGGCCCCTGCGAGCGCCCTGCCCGCGCCGGACAATGACGGCACCGCGGCCGGCGCCGGCGAAGGCGGTGGCTATGCGCTGGCCGATTTCGTGCGCTCGGAGATTTTGCGGCGCTGGTGGCCAAACCTTTCCAGTGACGCCCAGCGCGGCACGCCGGTGGCAATCCGCCTGAAGATGACGCGCGAGGGCGTGATCACTGATGTGCGCATCCTGGACCAGCAGCGCTTCAACCGGGACAAGCTGTTCCATGAGATGGCGCTCAGCGCGCGCAACGCGGCGCTGCTTGCCTCACCCATTCCGCTGCCGCCGGGAAGGTACGACGCGGTGATGGAGATCGCGATCACGCTGGATCCGCGCGCCGTCCTGCATTGATTCACCCCTCCGGCCTTCGCTGGCTCGAGAGCCAGCTACGGCCACCTCCCCTGCCAGCGCGCTAACGCGCGCGCAAGGGAGGCGGACCTGTGCAAGCCTCTCTAAGGCAGGTCGCGGGCGACGCGAAAGCCGGCCAGGCTGGAATAGTCGTAATCGCCGGTGTCGGCGGCGCCATTGCGCGCGGCCGAGCGGATGAAGATCGGCACGTTGTTCCAAGCGCCGCCGCGCAGCACATGCTTGGTACAATTGGCTTCGATCCAGGCGCTGCCGTCGGCCGGCGCACTCACATAGGAGGGATGCCAGCAATCGGCCGTCCATTGCCACTGGTTGCCCAGCATGCCGTAAAGGCCGAAAGCATTGGGCGCAAACGCGTCTACCGGTGCGAGCAGGTGATCATCCCATTCGCTGCCGCAGCCATTGCAGTTGGCGTTGGCTCTGCCGATCTCCTCCCCCCACCAGCGGGCGGTCGTGGTGCCGGCGCGGGCGGCATATTCCCATTCGGCCTCGCTGGGCAGGCGATAGGGGCCCGCGCGCGAAGCCAGCACGGGATGCGCCGCTTTCACCTGTTGATTGAGCCAGGTAATGTAGGCGTTGGCATCCTTCCAGGAAAGGCAGACCGCTGGCCAGCGCGGCGGCTCGTCCTGGGAGGGCGGATAGGCCAGGTCGCGGCCTTCGACCTTCCAGCCCAAGCCAAGGATGGGATTGCAGGGCTCCGGCCGGTAACGGCTGGCACGCAGAAAGATCAAAAACTCTTCGCTGGTGACGGGATATTGTCCCAATGCGAAGGCCTTGATGCTGACGGGATGCTGAGGCCCTTCCGAGTCGAAGCGGCCCGGCTCGTGCGCCGGACTGCCCATCAGAAATTTGCCCGCCGGAACCGCGACCATTTCCGGACATTGCGGGCACTCGCGGAACGTTTCAGCTCCTGCCGGGCCGGGAGAGCCGGCAAGGATCAGGACCACCGCCGCGGCAATAAGGAGAACGCGCATCGGTTCTTTATCAGCCTTGAATCGCCCCGGGATCAATCTTCGGTGAATCGTCGATCAATCCTGGACTGCCAGCAGGGCCCGGCCGGCAACGATCAATCCTGCAATGTCCACCGGCTTGGACAGAAACAGGCTGCCTTGCACTTTGCGCCTTTCCACGATCGGGTTGGCGGAGACATAGATCACCGGCAGGTCCGGCCAGGCCTTGCGAAAATTTTCCGCCACTTCCCAGCCATCCACCGCGCCGCCCAGCCTTATATCGGTGATCAGAAAGTCGAATCTTCGGCCCATGGCCTGGAACCGGGCCAGCAACTTCAAAGCCTCTTCGCCGGTTCCTGCCTCATGAACGGACCAGCCTGCCGCACTCAATTCTTCGGCCAACTCCAGCCGCAGCAGACTCTCATCCTCCACCACCAACCCTGTCACTTTGGAAGACATCAGAGCATTCGCGTCCCGGCTTGCGAAAAGACGAACTGGAGGCGGCACGTTTCGTTCCTCTTGCGGCAACAATCGCCAAGCCGGAACCTTCCCTCGATTGTCGCGTTTTGGCACTCAGGGGTGACCAGAAGATCAGATGGGGCATACGATCCAGACGCCGGCCAAGCCATTGCGGCAAAACGACTTGAAGCACTGTGCCGTCAGCAACAACCGCTGGCAAGTGAAAGGTGCGATTGTGTACATCGGAGGGAGGCTCCCATGTCCCTCCAGCTAGCGGCCACGCCGTGCTCTTTGGACGCATTGGGCGCCGAAGATCTGCTGCAGGCGTTACCTTTCGCCGCCTACATCACCGACCTGGAAGGACGGATCATGGCCTTTAACGGGCCGGCGGCGGAGCTCTGGGGCCGCGCGCCCCGGCTGGGCGAGTTCTGGTGCGGATCTCATAAGCTTTATTGGCCTGACGGCAGGCCGATGCGGCACGAAGAGTGTCCCATGGCCATCACCCTCAAGACCGGCGAGACGGTCCGGGGCGTCCATGCCATCCTGGAAAAGCCGGATGGAACGCAGGTGCACTTCACGCCCTCGCCCTCCCTGTTGCGGAACACGCAAGGCCGTGTCGTCGGCGGCCTCAATGTGCTGCTGGACATCAGCGAACAGGTCAAGGCCGACCGGGTCAGAAACCATTTCACGGCGCTGGTTGAATCCTCCGCCGATGCCATCATCTCCAAGAACCTGGACGGCATCATCCAAAGCTGGAACAAGGCCGCCGAGCGCATCTTCGGATACACCGCCGAGGAAGCGACGGGGCGGCACATCTCTCTGTTGATCCCGGAGGACCGGCTGGAGGAGGAACCGGGCATCATCGCGCGCATCCGCAAGGGGGAGCGCATCGAACATTACGAGACGGTGCGCCGGCGCAAGGACGGCTCGCTCATCGACATTTCGCTTACCGTCTCGCCGGTGAAGAATTCGGACGGGCACGTCATCGGCGCTTCCAAGATCGCGCGCGACATCACGGAGAAAAAGCGTGCCGAGGAAGCCCGCGAGCTCCTGCTGCATGAGATCAAGCACCGGGTGAAGAACACGCTTGGCACGGTCCAGGCCATCGCCGCACAGACCTTCCGCGAGGGGCCCAGACATGAGCGTGAGGCCTTTGTGGGCCGGCTCAGGGCCTTGTCGAGCGCCCATGATCTCCTCACCCAGCAGGAATGGCACCATGTCCTGGTCACCGGCGTCATCGCCCGCGCGCTCGCTCCTTTCCAGGAAAATCGCACCGAGCGGTTCCGCCTCTCCGGCTCGGAAGCCGTGCTCAATGCCAATCAGGCGCTGCTGCTGGCCATGGCGCTGCACGAACTGGCGACGAATGCCGTCAAATATGGCGCGTTGTCCAATGCCGCCGGCACGGTGGCGCTTTCCTGGCACGTCGCCCAGGACGCGGAGGGGAAGAGCCTCAGGCTGGAATGGCGGGAAAGCGGTGGCCCCCCGGTGGGTCCTCCGGCGCGCAAAGGCTTCGGCTCGACCCTGATCGAGCGTGCGCTGCGGCAGGAGCATGGCCATTCCTGCTTCGAATTTCACCCCGACGGCGTGGTCTGCACCCTGGAAATGAAGCTTTAAGCGCCGGCCGGGAAAAAATCCTCACGCGCTTTTTCCGCCGCCGCCGCGGCGGCAACCGTCAGAGCGGGACTTTTGCACGATTTGGCGATAGGCTCGGAGGCGATGTCGCTCAAGCTTCGCCTGATCCTTTCCATCGCGCTTTCCCTGGTGCTGGCGCTGGCGCTGGGCGGCGCGGTTATCACGCTCTCCGCCCGCGCCGCGGTGAGAGACGAAGTGGCGACGGCCTTTCAGGGAGCCCGCGACCAGGTAAAGGCCACGCTTGCCGGCGATGTGCAGCATACCGTGAGCATGCGCCGGGTGATCGCCGATTTTGACGGCCAGCGCCATGTGCAGGCTTACCTGCTCAACGAAGAGGACCATGTGATCGTGGCTTCCAGGCTGGAGCGGGCCGTCGGCGGAGCGCCGGGCTGGTTTTCCGCCCTGATCGCGCCGCCGGTTCTCACCGCCCGCATCCCCATTCCGCTTCAGGGCTTTCCCTGCACCCTTTTGCTCAAAAGCGACGCCCGCATCGAAACCGGCGAAATCTGGCAGCTGGCGCGCGATGCTTTTGCCGCCATGGCGCTGTTCTCGGCCGGCACGCTGCTGTTCGTCTGGCTGATGATCGACCGCTCCCTGCGCTTCTTCCGCGATTTCGAGAGCGGCCTGCAGAATATTTCGGAGCACGATTATGAGGCGCGGCTGGAACAGCCGGGTCCCTCGGAAATGCGCGCCCTGGCCGAAGGCTTCAACCGCATGGCGGCGCGGCTTTCCTCCTACCGCAAGAGCAATGAGCGCCTGGAGCAGCAGATCCTCACCCTGCAGGAAGAAGAACGCGCCGAGATCGCCCGTGACCTGCATGACGAGGTGGGGCCTTATCTTTTCGCCATCCAGGTGGATGCCGACGCCCTGGCCAAAGCCGGCGATGGCGGAACGCGCGAACGCGCCGGAGCCATCCGGGAGGCGGCGCTGCATGTCCAGCGCCATGTGAAATATATCCTGAGCCAGTTGAAGCCGGTGAGCGGATTGGATTTCGGACTCGAGACCGGAATCGACGACCTGATCGCTTTCTGGAAAAAGCGCCATCCGGCGATCCGCTTTGAGCGGGATATCGCCCTGAACCTGGATCTCGGCCGGCGCGGGGAGGAGGCGGCCTATCGCATCGTCCAGGAAAGCCTTAACAATGCGGTGCGCCATGGCCGGCCGGGATTGATCCGCATCCTGGCCTGGGAAGACGGGAGCGATGTGGTGTTGAGCGTTGAGGATGACGGGACCGGCTTTGATCCGGAGGCGGTTCACGCCGGCATGGGACTGAGGGGCATGGCCGAACGCGTGCGGGCCTTGGGCGGCCGCTTCGAAGTGGAGAACACCGCGCGGGGCGTCCATGTCCGGGCCCGGTTGCCGCGTGCCGGAAGGCGGGAGATGGCGGAGGCATGAGCAGCATTCTCCTGGTTGAGGATCATGCCATCGTCCGTTCCGGCATCCGCAAATTGCTGGCGGATTTGCCCGGGGCCACGCTGACGGAATGCGCCAGCGGCGAAGCGGCGCTGGGCGAGTTGCGCGAACGGAGCTTCGACCTGGTGATCCTGGACCTCAACCTGCCCGGCCTGGGCGGGCTGGAATTGCTGCGCCGCATGCTGGCGGCCTGGCCGGGATTGAAAATGCTGGTCTTCTCGCAACACACGGAGGCGGTCTATGCCGCCCGCGCCATGGAGGCGGGGGCCAAGGGCTATATCAGCAAGAATGCGGCGCCGGAGGAATTGCGGACGGCGATCGAAACCGTGCTGCTCGGCGGCACCGCGCTAGAGCATGACATCGCCCAGGAACTGGCCAGCCGGGGCGCCGAAGAGGATGCGTATTTGAGGCCGCTGACCCAGCGGGACATGGAGATCCTGCGCCTGTTGGCCGACGGCAAGAGCCTGGCGGAGATCGCCGCCGCGCTGGGCGTCGCCTACAAGACCGTCGCCAACACGCTGAGCCGGATCAAGGAGAAGCTCGGCGTGTCGCAGACCGCCGACCTGATCCGCATCGCGCTGGGCCAGGGCCTCGCCTGAGACACCGGCGGACGTCCGTCTCCTTATTGTCGGCCTTCCCTAGCCGATGAAGTCGCCCGGATTGAGCGCACTCACCCCATGCACATCGATACTGAAGTCGGCGCTGCCGTCGCCGTTCAGATCGCCCTCCAAGGTGACGCCGCCGGCTTTCACCACATAATGGAGTTCGCCCGCGCTATGGCTGAAAGCGGCCGCCCCCACAAAAGTGAAGTCCTGGTCGCCCGGCAGCGGCTGGTTGGCGTCTATGCCGGAAAGGTCGATCCTGTCGCCCTCGCCCTCGCTGAAGTCGGCGATCTGGTCGTGCTTGACGGTGGTGGCGATATCCGGGAAGTTGAACACGAACACGTCCGCGCCAGCCCCGCCGGTCACGGTGTCGGTTCCCGCCCCCCCCACCAGCGTGTCGTTGCCTGAACCGCCCGTGAGCTTGTCGTTTCCGTCCATGCCGTTGATGGTTACGGAGTCGGTGGTGGTCGTGGTGATCATGTTGGCCAGGCCGTTGCCGGTACCGGAGAGGGCGCCGGCCGCCAGCACCAGATTCTCGACATTGTCTGACAGGGTAAAGCTCGCCGCGCTGATCACTTTGTCGGTGCCGCCGCCGGCGCCCTCGACCACCTGGTCGCTGCTGTTGTCGACATAGTAGACGTCGTCGCCGATTCCGCCCGCCATGACATCGTTACCGGTGCCGCCGTCCATGGTGTCGTCGCCATCGCCGCCCAGGATCGAGTCATTATGGTCGTCGCCATAGAGCTTATCGTCTCCCAGGCCGCCGTCGATCGTGTCGTCTCCCAGACTGCCATGGATGGTATCATTGCCGTCCCGGCCCGACAGCGAATCATCGAAATACCCGCCCGCGATGCTGTTGTCGCCGTTGTTGCCGGTGCCGGTGAAAGAACCCGGGCCGATAAAGGTCATGATCTCGACATTGTCGCCCAGCGTAAAGCTGCCGACGCGCACCAGGGCGGTGTCCTTGTTGCCTTCGCCGGCATTCTCGACGATCTGGTCGCCGGAATCGTCGATATAATAGACGTCATTGCCGGTGCCGCCCGCCATCGTGTCCTGGCCGCCACCCGTGTAGAAGGTGTCGTTGCCGTCCAATCCCGACAGAGAATCGTTGTTCAGGCCGCCGGAGACGATGTTGTCGAGCGCGTTACCGGTGCCGTTGAAAGACCCCGAGCCGGCATAGGTCAGGTTCTCGACATTGTCGGTGAGCGTGTAGCTCGCGAGCGTGCTGCGGACTTCGTCGGACTTGCCTTCGTTGAAGTTCTCGATCACCTGATCACCGGCGTCATCGACGAAAGAAACGTCGATGCCGAGGCCGCCGGCCATGATGTCGGCGCCGGTGCCGCCGTCCAGCGTGTCGCCGCCGCCCTGGCCGGCCAGGCAGTCATTGCCCGCGTCGCCCAGGAGGGAATCGCCGGCGCTCCCGCCTGTGATGGTATCGTTGCCGTCCCCGCCCGATATGGTGTCCTGGCCGGAGGCATTGGTGATGGCGTCGTTGCCTGCGCCGCCAAACACGACATCATTGCCGGTGCCGCCGTCCAGCGTGTCGTTATCCGCGCCGCCGTCCAGCGTGTCGTTGCCGCCGCCGCCGGTGATCAGGTCGGTGCCGGCATCGCCGGTGACGGTTTCGGCACCGCTTCCGCCGACGACGGTGTCGTTGCCGTCACCGCCATCCAGCGTGTCGGCGCCCGATGCATTGACGATGGAGTCATCGCCTGCCCCGCCGCTGACGGAGTCATTGCTCGTGCCGCCATCCAGCGTGTCGTTGCCGCCGTCGCCATAAAGCGTGTCCGTGCCGCCGGCACCCGAGAGATTGTCGTTGCCGGTATTGCCGGTGATGATGTTGTTGCCGCCATTGCCGGTGCCGGTGAAATCCACGGCCGCGGTTTCGGTCAGGTTCTCGAGATTGTTGGCCAGGGTATAAAGGGCCAGGCCGGTCAGTACGGTGTCGGTGCCGCTGCCGGCCTCGGAAACCGTGATGCCGGTGCTGTTGATGATATAGGTGTCGTTGCCGTCTCCGCCCTGAAGCTTGTCGCCGCTGACGCCTTCCAGCGTATCGTCGCCCGAACCCCCGGTGATGGTCTGGCCGGTTGCCGTGCCGATGCCGTGGAAATTGCCGCTTCCGGCGAAATTGACACTCTCCACATTGGCGGCCGCGCTATAGCTGTTGAGGGTGGTGTTGACCGTGTCATTGCCCTCGCCCGCATTCTCGGCCACCTGGTCGCCGGCATTGTCCACATAATAGACGTCGTTGCCGGTGCCGCCCGCCATAGTGTCGGCGCCTTGGCCACCGTCCAGCGTGTCGTTGCCGCCCAGACCGCTGAGGCTGTCATTGAGGAAATTGCCGGTGATGGCGTTGGCCAGGTTGTTGCCGGTGCCGGTGAAGGCAATGCCGGCGGTTTCGGCGAGATTCTCCAGGTTGGCGCCCAGCGTGTAGCTCGCCAGCGAGGTTCTCACCGTGTCGGCGCCGCCGGCGGATGCTTCCACGACTGAATCCCCGGTGCTGTCGACGTAATAGACATCGTTGCCGGCAAGGCCGGTCATGGTGTCGTTGCCGGGACCGCCGTCCAGCGTGTCGTTGCCCGGACCGCCGGTGATCTGGTTGTTGAGGCTGTTGCCGGTGCCGGCGAAATTGCCGCTGCCGGTATAGACGAGATTCTTGATCCCGGCGCCCAATGTGAAGGAACTGAGGCCGGTACTGACCGTGCTGCCGCCGATCGAGATGCCGGGCGTGAGCACGATGTCGGTGCCGTCGCCCACAAACACTGCGTCATAGACCCCGGTCAGGTAATCGACATTCCCGCTGCCGTCCTGGATCACATAGACATCGTTGGCGGGGTCGGTATCGCCGCCATCGGTGAACATGGCGACCGTGTAATCGCCCAGCGGGCCGGCAAAATAGGCGGTGTTATGGCCGGCGCCACCATCGAGGGAGTCGCTGCCGCCGCCGCCACTGAGGCTGTCATCGCCCGCGCCGCCAAGGAGCGTTTCATTGGCGGTGCTGCCGGCGATGGAGTCGTTGAAGCCCGTGCCGATCACCTGTTCGATGCCGAGAAGGCTGTCGCTGCCGGAGAGACCGTCGGCGGCGGTGCCCGCGACCAGGTCGATGACCGCGCCCGAAGTGCCGGCGCTGAAATCGGCAAGGTCGTTGCCCGTGCCGCCGTCCAGCGTGTCATTGCCCGCGCCGCCCAGGAGCGTGTCGTCGCCGTCACCGCCCGAGATGCTGTCGTTGCCGCTGCCGCTGTCGCCTTCCAGCGAGTCATTGCCCGAGAGGCCATAAAGCGTGTCGTTGCCGTCCATGCCTTCCAGCGTGTCGTTGCCGCCGAAGGCATGGCCGGAGCCGTCATCGACAGTGTCGCTGCCGGTGATCAGATTGTCGAGATCGTTGCCGGCGCCGTTGAAGCCGCCATCGGCGCTGCCCGCGACGGCACCGGGGTAGGTGGCGTCACCCTTGAAGCTGAGATCCTCGACATTGGCGGAAAGCGTGTAATCGCTTATCCGCGAATAGACGGTGTCATGGCCGCCGCCCGGCTGCTCGGAAACCGCATCAGCCGCATTGTCCACGATATAAAGATCGTTGCCGGGACCGCCGGTCATGGAATCGTCGCCGTCGCCGCCTTCCAGCGTGTCGTTGCCGCTGACCGTGTCGCCGGCATTGCTGGAGTCGCCATAGAGCGTGTCGTTGCCGGAATCGCCGCGCAGATCGTCATTGCCGCCATTGCCGATCATCAGATCGTCGCCGCCGAAGCCTTCGAAATGGCCCGGATTGCCGAGGATGGTCTCCGCCGGATTGTCGTCCCCGGCGCCGCCGATCAGCGTGTCGGGCGCGTGGGCGGCGTCATAGACGGTGCCGACATTGTCGGGCGTCAACGCCACGTCGGTGCCGTCGGCAAAATGCGCGGTCTCGACATTCCTGAGATAATCGGTGTCGCCCAGGGCACCGCCGGTGTCGGCGAAGTTGTCGACGATGACATAAACATCGTCGGCGGTATCGCTGGTGTTTCCACCCGCCAGCAGCGAGAGGGTGTAATGGCTGCGCGGGCCGTCGTAATAGGCGATGTCGGTGCCCGCCCCGCCGTCCAGCGAATCGTCGCCGGCGCCGCCCTTAAGGCTGTCATTGTCGTTGCCGGCCAGGAGCGTGGCGTTGCCCGCACCGTTGACCAGGCTGTCATTGCCGTCGCCGCCGGAAAGCGTGCCGTTGCCGGACAGGGTGTCGTTGCCGGCATCACCGGTGAGCAGGCCCGAGCCGCTGATGGAATCGTTGCCGTCACCGCCATCGAGCTGGCTGGGATTGACCAGGATACCCCTGAGATCGAGCCGGTCGCCAAAGGTGGCGAAATTGAAGTCCTGGATGGTGTCCGCCGTCGAGCCGGGCTGCCAACCCACCACATAGAGATCGGAATGCGGGCCGGGACCGCCGCTATAGACATCGGCGCCGGTGCCGGAAGAGACATTCAGGAATTCGTCATAGCCGCCATTGCCGATAAAGGCGTTGTCGCCCTGATTGTCCGTGAAGGTGTCATTGCCCTGGGTGCCGGTGTTGGTGTCGTCGCCGCTGTTGCCGCCGACCACCAGGCCGGTCTGGCCGCCGACCGCCCAATTCACGAATACGCCGTAGGACAGGTTTCCGTTGCCGAGTTGATCGGGAGCGACTCCGGCAAGCTTGAGCGCGGTGACCCAGCCGGCAGGACCGCCGGCGCCATCCACGTCCACCTGGATCAGGGTGTTGCCGCTGCCGTCCGCGATCACCTGGATGTAGCCCGCCGTAGTCGGGTCGATTGCGGTGCCGCTTATGGTGTCGTCGCCCGTGCCGCCCGAAAGGTCGCCGGAACCGCTCAAGGCGTCGTCGCCGCCGCCGCCTTGGAGCGTGCCGGTGCCGCTCAAAGTATCGTTGCCGCCGGTCAGTTCGCCGGCGGGATCGGTGGAGTCGCCAAAGAGCTGGCCGTTGCCGGTGAGCACGTCATTGCCGTCCCCGCCGACCACCAGGCTCTGGCCAAACTGGCCGCTGCCGCTGCTGAGGATGTCGTCACCAGCATCGCCATAGAGACTGTTGGCCGCGTCCGTGCCCGCCAGCGTGTCGCTGCCGCTGCCGCCATGAAGCTCGTTATTGTCCTTGCCGCCATCGACGGAATCGTTGCCGCCGCCGGCCCATACCGTGTCGTCGCCGAAGGCGCCGGTGATGGTGTCGTTGCCGCCCGTGGCATCGAACAGATTGGTCGAGTCGCCGAAAAGAACGTCCGGTCCGTCATAGCCGTCGATGACATCGGCACCATGACCGCCTACCACCGTGTCGTGGCCCGCGCCGCCGAGCAAGACGTTTTGGCCGAAGCCGGTGGCCGTGATGAAATCATCGCCGCTGCCGCCATCGATCCAGTTGTTGCCGTCCCCGCCATTGAGGGTGTCGCCGTCGCCGAAAGCAGTATCGACGGTATTGGAATCGCCGTCGCCGCCCAGGATGATGTCGTCGCCCGCGCCGCCATTTTCAGTCACGACGGAGGCCGCGCCGCTATCGTCGATCACCATGCCGATGCTGGGGTCGCTGCCGGTATTCAGCTCGAGCGGAACGAACAGCGGCGGCGGGCTGGAATTGGGGACCAGGACGTTGGGCAGCTCGATGGTCTCGATGTTATAGAGCTGGTCCTCGCCTTCGCCGCCCAGCACGACATGATTGGCGCCCGACGCCAGCACGACCAGGCCGGTATGGTCGATGACCGTGAGATGGCCATCGGCGTTGCGCGCGATGGAGTATTGGTAACGCTGGTCGTTGAGCAGGACGAAATCGTTATCGCCACCATTGAGGCCGCCATCGATAGTGTCATTGCCGCTGCCGGCGGCAAAAGTGTCGTTGCCTGTCGTGGCAGTCAGGAGTGTCCCGCCGGCCATGCTGTCATTGCCGGCGCCGCCATCGATATAATCGTCGCCCCCGCCGCCTATGACGGTGTCGTTGCCGTTGCCGCCCGAAAGGCTGTTGGCGCTGAGGTCGCCAAAGGTCCCAGCGAACAATTCGTCGTCGCCATCATTGCCCTGGATGGTGTCGCTGGCGCTGCCGCCATAGACCGTGTCATCGCCGGAACCGCCATAGATGGCGTTGCCGCCGTCTCCGCCGACAATGTAATCCTGGCCGCCGCCGCCGGCGCCGGCATTGGTGGAGTCGCCGTAAAGGATATTGAAGCCGGCGCTGCCATAGATGAAATCGTTGCCGTTTCCGCCGGTGATGGTGTCGTTGCCGCCGTTCGGATCGGCAGGATCCAGGCCGTTGTCGCCATACAGGAAGTCAACACCGTCGCCGCCGTCGATGGAATCGTTGCCGCTGCCGCCATAGACGAGGTCATCGTAGCTGCCCGCCGAGATGGTGTCGTTGCCGCCCAGCGCGTCATTGGCGGCGGTGGAGTCGCCATAGATGACGTCATTCTCCGAGCCGCCGACCAGGGAATCATTCCCGCCATTGCCGACAAGGGAATCGCCGCCGGAACGGCCGTCCAGCGTGTCGTTGCCCGAACCGCCAAGCACTGTGTCGTCGCCCGAGCCGGCATAGGTGGCCTGGTTGTTGGCATCGAAACCGGACCAGTGGGTCAGTGCCGGGTCGCCGATATAGTCATTGGTGGCACTGGCGCTGTCGTCTATCAGATGGCCGGGGTTGGCCGCGGCCACATAATTGCCGTCCGCGAACACCAGGCTGCTGATGCCGATCAGGACATCGGTGCCATCCGGGGATCCGGGGCGGTTGTCCGTGACGACGACTTCCACATTGGGATTGAAGGCCAGGTTGAGATCGCTGGTATAAATGACAACGTGCTGGACGCCGTTCTCGTCCGTGATGGTCTGGGTGACGGTGTACTCGTCGCGGAAGCCGTCATACCTGGCGATGTCGTTCTGGCCCGCGTCATGGCCGCCGCCGATGATAGTGTCGTTGCCGCCGCCGCCGGTGAAGACATCGTTGCCCACCCCACCCTGCAACAGGTCGCTGCCGGCGCCACCATCCAGTGTGTCGTTGCCGTCATCGCCTTCCAGTGAATCGCGGCCGGCATCGCCATAAAGCGAGTCGTTGCCGTTGTTGCCGACCAGGGATTCATTGCCCGAATAGGGGTAGCCCAGGTCGGTGTACATGATGCCGATCAGGGTATCGTCCCCGCCGCCGCCATAGGCGGTGTCGTTGGTTGTGTTGATGAGGTCGTTGCCGCCCACCAACTCAGTGGCGGGAGCGGTGGAGTCGCCATAGAGCGTGCCGTTGCCGTAAAGCGTATCATTGCCGTCCACCACCACGCCGGCGCCGTCACCGACCAGCAGGGACTCGAACAGCGTGCCGCTGGAAAGAGCGTCATTGCCGTCGCCGCCGATCAGCGTGCCGCCGCCGGACAGCGTGTCGTTGCCCAGATCGCCGGTGATGGAATTGTGGCCGCCGACATGCGCGGAGCCGGCGGTCAGGAGATCGTTGCCGTCAAAGCCGTCAATGGTGCTGTCGCCGGTGCCGGCATGGACCGTATCGTTGCCGGTATCGGCCAGGATGGAGTTGTCGCCATTGCCGGCCAGGATCGAATCGTCGCCGGCATCGCCGAACAACCGGTTGTTGCCGTTGCCGGCCTGGATGCGGTCGCCGCCGTCATTGCCGTGGATGGTATTGTTGCCGTCATCGGCGAAGAGGCTGTCATTGCCGGTATCGCCTTCGACGCTGTTGTCGCCGGCATCGCCATAGGCGATGTCGTCCCCATTGCTGCCGATCAGGTGATCGTTGCCGTCACCGCCATGCAGGACGTCATTGCCGTCATTGCCGTCAACCGTGTCGTCGCCGCCGCCGGCCGAAATGATGTCGTTGCCGACCACCGCGGTGGCAAAACCCCCGATCGTATCCAGGCTGACACCGCCATTGATCGAATCATTCCCCCCGCCGCCGATGATGCTGTCGTCATAGCCTTGGCCGACGATGGTCTGATTGCCGCTGATGCCGCTGCGATCGACGATCTCGCCGGTGTTGCCGAGCCCGGCGGGAACAAAATCGTAGCCCCCGATGTCGTTGAAACGGAAAGTCTCGACGTTGCGTACATGGTCGAGGCCCTGGTTGTCGGCATTGAACAGGGTATTGTCGACGACAATATAGCCGCCGGTGCCGTCCTGGATGATGGAGCTATAGTAGCGGCGGGAATTGTACAGCGCGATATCGTTGTCGTCGCCGCCGTCGATCGAGTCGTTGTCGGGGTTGCCAGCCAGGTTAGCGCCGCCGCCGGAAATAGTGTCATTGCCCGCACCGCCCGAAAGCGTGTCATTGTTATACCAGCCCCAGAGGGAATCGTTGCCGTCATTGCCTTCGAAAGATTCGGTTCCCGAATAAGGCACGCCGGAGAGCGAGTACATGATGCCCTGAAGCGTGTCGTTACCGACGCCGCCATAGGCGCTGTCGAAGGTGGTGCGGATGAAATCGTCGCCGCCCGACGTCTCATCGGCGGGCGCCGTGGAGTCGCCGAAGAGCGTGCCGTTGCCGTAGAGATTATCGCTGCCGGTGCCGCCAATCAGCAGCGCATAAGAGTCATAGGCGCTGTTGATGGAATCCTGCCCCTCGCCGCCATCCAAGGTGGAGGGCCCGTTGGCCGCGTCGCTGAGGAAATAATAAGGCCGCGACAGCGTGTCGTTGCCGGTATCGCCCTCCAGATAACCGGCGCCGGAAATGACATCCGAGCCGCCGTCGCCGATCAATATGTCCGTGAGGCCGATACCGGTGATAGTGTCATTGCCGTCGGTGATATCGGTGGCGGCGCCCCCGCCGTAAAGATCGGTGGGGTTGAGAAGGGAGTTCGGAACCAAAGAAGGATCCAGCGCGGACCCGTCACCATAAATCGTGCCGGTGCCGGCGATCGAATCGTTTCCGTCATTGCCCAGCAAGATGTTGGGATCGGACACGTCGGTGATGATGTCGTTGCCGGCGCCGCCTTCCACCGTGTCGTCGCCTTCGCCGCCATCGATGGTGTCGTTGCCGGTATCACCGGAGACGGAATCCTCGCCGTCACCGCCATACATATGGTCGAGCCCGTCATTGCCGAAGAGCGTGTCGTCGCCGGAATCGCCGTAGACGACGTCATTGCCGATGTCGCCATAGATCAGGTCGCCGCCATTGTCGCCCGACAATATGTCGTTGCCGGTGTCGTCGCCGCTGCCGATATCCGTGTCGGGGCCACCATAGATCGTGTCGGGACCGAAATCGCCCGAGAGAATGTCGTCATGGAGGGTGCCGAAGAGAAGGGCGCCGAAGACATTGCCGGGGATGATCAGGTCCCGCGAGCCGCCCTGGTCGAAGACCAGGTGCTCGACGCCGATCAGGGTATCGGTACCGTCCGGCGAGCCCGCGCGCAGGTCCTGCACCGTCGCGGTGCCGTCGCCATTGTCGGTGATCAGATAGTCCTGGTGCGAGGCGGTCTGGCGACCCGAGAAATGCGCGACGTCATAGCCGGAGCCGCCATAGAGAAGGTCGTTGCCGCCGGCCCCGCGCAGATCGTCATCCGCCGCGCCGCCCAACAGCGTGTCGGCCTGGCTGTTGCCCACCAGCTGGTCGTTGCCGTCGCCGCCCGAATGGATGGCGGCGACGCCGACGGTCTCGACCATGGTGTCGTTGCC
>CAZEFQ010000020.1:0-15008 GCA_964511505.1 uncultured Rhizobium sp. | reverse complement strand
TATGCGCTGCGGGCGGCCGGGCGCGGGCTTGACGTCATCATCGCCGGCGCGGGCGGGGCGGCGCATCTGCCCGGCATGGTGGCCAGCATGACCACCTTGCCCGTCCTTGGCGTGCCGGTGGAAAGCCGCGCTCTCAAGGGGCTCGATTCGCTTCTCTCCATCGCCCAGATGCCGGGCGGGGTACCGGTTGCCACCTTCGCCATTGGCGAAGCGGGGGCGAAGAATGCGGCGCTTCATGCCGCCGCCATCCTGGCGCTGTCCGACGGCGCCTTGAAAAAGCGCCTGGACGCCTGGCGCGCAAAACAGACCCGGTCGGTCGCCAAAAAGCCGGCATGAAGACTCTCGAAGCGCCGGTCAAATCATTTATGCCTATAAAACCAGGCGGCACCATCGGCATCATTGGCGGCGGCCAGCTGGGCCGCATGCTGGCCATGGCGGCGGCGCGGCTGGGGATCAAGACCTGCATCTATAATGATGAGAATCACGCCCCCGCCTTCCAGGTGACCCCGCTGCAAATTGCAGCCGCTTACAGCGACCGCAATATGCTGACCGGCTTTGCCGAGATCTGCGATGTCATCACCTTTGAATTCGAGAATCTGCCGGCCGAGACCATCGAATTTCTTTCCGGCCTGAAGCCGGTCAGGCCGGGATTGAAAGCGCTGACCACCACCCAGGACCGCTTGACCGAGAAGAGCTTTGTCCAGTCCCTGGGGCTCGCCACCGCGCCGTTCATTGCCGTCAACAGCGCGGCCGAAGCACGCGAGGCCCATGCGCAACTTTCCGGCAAGGCGATCCTGAAAACCCGCCGCCTCGGCTATGACGGCAAGGGCCAGCTGAAAGTGAGAAGCCCCGGCGAGACGGCGAAAGCCTTTGCCGATTTCAAAGCCGTGCCCTCCATTCTGGAAGGCTTTGTCGATTTCGCCTTCGAGGCTTCGGTGGTGGCGGCGCGGGGGGCAGACGGCGCCTTCGCCGCTTACGATCCGCCCGAGAATGATCATGAGAACCATATTCTGCGCCGCTCGACCGTGCCGGGGCGGCTCAAGCCCGCGCAAAGCGAAGAGGCCAAAGCCATCGCCCGCAAAATCGCCGAGGCGCTGGATTATGTGGGCGTGCTGGCGGTGGAATTGTTCGTGGGCTGGGAAGACCAGCTGATCGTCAATGAGATCGCGCCGCGCGTGCATAACAGCGGCCATTGGACCATCGAGGCTTGCGCCTGTTCCCAGTTCGAGCAGCATATCCGGGCGGTGGCGGGCTGGCCTCTGGGCGATCCCGCCCGCCATGCCGATGCGGTGATGGAAAACATCATCGGCGCGGAAGTGGAAGCCTGGGAGGCGCTCGCAAAGAGCGGCGCCATCCATCTTTATGGCAAGCGCGGCGCCCACCCCGGTAGAAAGATGGGTCATGTAACCCGGCTCAAGCCAAAGACCTGATCCTCATGCTTCGACCGGCTCTAGCCATGAGGATTTTTTATTACTCCTCACCCTGAGCTTGTCGAAGGGTGAGCCTACTTTTTCGTCCTCGCTTTTTCTCCAAACTGCGCCAGGTTGGCAAAGAACTTCCGCGCCTCGCCCTTGAAGCGCTCGAACTGCATCACATTCTCGATGCGCGCCGCCAGGAAATCCCGCGTCGGCTTTTCGTCCTCGCTCTGGTCATTGAACCAGCGCAGCAGGGTCGCGCCATAGACGCCGGCCAGGATTCCCCGCTTGGTGTAGAAATTGAAATCGGTGGACGTGTCGCCCACCGCCCGCCACATCGTGTCCACGCTGTGATAGAGAAGCTTGGCCGCGCGCGCGGCATGCATGGGAAGCGACAGGGCGGCTGCGGCGCGGCGCGCCGCCTCCTTGTGGGGCTTGATCACGGAAAGCCGCGCCAGCACCGCCGCGGCGATGCGCTCGCGGATTTTCATCTTGGCGAGGTCCATGGCGCCGACAAGCTTCTCCATCTCCCCGTCCGCCCACAGCGAATAAAATTCGATCAGCGACACGCCGCCATCGGGAAAAAGCCGCACGACTTCGTCTTTGTCCAGGCCGGCTTTCTTGCCCGCTTTGGCGAGGACGGAATCGCTGAAGCCGTCAAAGGCCGCGTCCGGCAGCGCGGCCGTCAGCACTCTTTCCTTGAGCGCAGTCTCGTCTGCAGATTCGTCCCCATCGCCGGATTTTTTTCTGGTGCTCTTTCTTTTTTTGGGCGTGGGCTCGGTCATGGTCACTGGGCCGGCGCGAAATGCCGGGCCTCGGTTTCGAAGATCAGCTTCCCCAAATCCCGCATCCGGCTGGGATAGAGCCTGCCGTCCAGGTGATCCACTTCATGCTGCACCACCCGGGCATGGAAGCCGCGCGCGCTGCGCTCGATCAGCCTGCCGTCCAGGCCGAGGCCGCGATAGCGGATATGGGCGGGCCGTTCGACAAAGCCACGCAGGCCGGGCACCGACAGGCAGCCTTCCCAGCCGCCCTCGACGCTCTCATCCATCACCAGGATTTCGGGATTGATCAGACAGGTGAGGGGGGCGGTGTGATCGAATTTCTCCGCTTCGGCCAGGCCCGGGTCGTTCCGTTCGCCCGGCGCCTGGAAGATCACCAGCCGCAAGGGAACATGCACCTGGGGGGCGGCCAGCCCGGCGCCGTTGGCGTCCATCATGGTTTCCACCATGTCATTGACCAGATGGCGGATTTCCGGGGCGGTGGGGTCCCCCACCGGACGGCAGATTTGGCTGAGGACGGGGTGCCCCATGCGGGCGATTTTCAGGATGGCCATGGCCGGAATATGGGCCCAACCGCCTTGCCGGCCAATAGCTTGGGGCGCGCCGGGGCGATAAAATCGGGCACGAAATCCGGCACAAAAACGTTAATTCCCATGGGTAGACAGGGGGTATCCCTTCTGTTATCTACCGCGGCCTTCAAAAACCCTTTCAGGAGTTACGCTTGCAGATCATCGTCCGCGACAACAACATCGACCAGGCCCTCAAGGCGCTCAAGAAGAAGATGCAGCGCGAGGGGATCTTCCGGGAGATGAAGCTGCGCGGCGCCTACGAGAAGCCAAGCGAGAAGCGCGCCCGCGAACGGGCCGAAGCGGTGCGCCGTTACAGGAAGCTCCAGCGCAAGCGCCTGCAGCGCGAAGGACTGCTGCCTCGGTAATTCCCCCTCGCACCCTCGAGAGCGTGCTACGGGCACCTCCAGCGCGCTTCGCGCGCGCAGGAGAGGCGGACCTAAAAAGCTTCTAAACGAGCCGCTCTTTGCTGAGCGGCTTTTTGTTTTTCCGCCTCTGGCTGACAACATAGGCGGTCACTCCGATCGCCGCCGCCGCCCCCAGAACCACCAGCAAGGTGCCCGCGCCCGGCGCGATCTGCTCCCCTGCCACTTCGGCGGCCGCTTTCAGGTCGTCGGTGATTTTCTTTTTGCGCCAGAACATTCTTGTCAGCCGCCAAACTTGTCATGGCCCACCGGAGTGTGGGCCATCCAGGTGAAATGGGCTCTATCTCAAAGGATAGTCTGTGTCACCTGGATAGCCCGCAATTGCGGAATAACGGCTAAGTACAGTCGGCACAAACGGCCACTTCAACGGTGACATGGGAAAGGTCGGGATAATGCTTGCGCAGCGCCGCCTTGACCTTTTCGGCGCTGGTTTCATCGGGGGAGACCAAAGAAACGATCAATCCTTCATGCCCCGGCCCCAGCCGCCAGAGATGCAGGTCGGCCACCCGCATCCCCATTTCCTTCTCGATCGTCTGGCGGATCGCACCGGAGCGCTTGGGATTGGCATCGGCATCCAACAGCACCATGGCGCTGTCGCGGATCAGGCCATAGGACCAGGAGGCGATCACGAAGGCGCCGACCAGCCCGCTCAGGGGATCGAGAAATCCAAGCCCGAAGAAATAGCCCGACGCCAGGGCGGCGATGGCCAGCAGCGAGGTGCCCGCATCCGCCAGCACATGGACATACGCTGCGCGCAGATTGTTGTCGCGGGCATGACCGTGTTGATGAGCATGATCATGCCCGTGATCGTGGGCATGATCGTGCGCATGGGAATGATCGTGTTCATGCCCGTGACCGTCGCCGTGGGAATGACCCTCGTCCTGAAGGATCAGGGCGCTGACCAGGTTGACGCCGAGCCCGATCACGGCGATCAAGAGCGCATCGCCATATTGGACGGCGTGCGGCGTGACCAGCCGCGCGATGGATTCTCCCGCCACGGCAAAGGCGGTCAACCCCAGGATGATGGCACTGGAAAAGGCGGCCAGGTCGCCGAATTTGCCCGAACCGAAGGTGAAGCGGGCATTGCCGGCATGCCGCCGCGCCAGCCAATAGGCCCCGGCCGCGAGGCCCAGCGCCCCCACATGGGTGGCCATGTGCACGCCGTCGGCCAGGAGCGCCATGGAGTGATAGAGAAAGCCGGTGGCGATCTCGACCACCATGAATCCGGCCGTCACCAGGGCCGCGAGCTTGGTCTTGCTTTCCGATCTGCCATGCGAGGCGCCCAGGAAGACATGATCCCGGGTCCATACGCCATGGTTGTGCAGATCATGAGCGTGATGATGCGCCATGAAAAGATTCTAAAACATTCCGCGCGCCTGCGCATGCGACAAATTCGTGAATTTGCGGCCAGAATTCACCCTCACATTGCGCCCCGCGGCAGCTTGCCGGGATCCTTGCATTCAAAATTCTCCGCCTGGTTGATGTCGCCTTGGCCTTTGTATTTGGCTTCCTGCGGATAGGGGCAGAGCGGGCGGGTGCGGTCCGGCTTCTTGTTGTCGTCCAGATGGGTGCCGATCAGCATGTTGGGCGCCTTCTTCTTGGTCACCCAGGCATCCATCGCCTCCACCAGATCATGCTCGGGATCGTGCTGCACCGCCGGCGAGGAATCCCCGATATTGCCCACGCCGGGTCCCCCCGCGCAGTGATAGATGCCGGGCAACATGTAGAGCCGGTAGAAGCCATCACGCTCGGCTTTGCTCATCTTGCCGACGGTCTGGTTGTAATAATCGATGCTGGCATAGGGGCTGATCTGCTGGTCGGCCCAGCCATGATATTGGATCAGCTTGCCGCCGCGTTTTTCAAAGGCCGTGAGGTCGGTCTTGACGTTGTAAGCCTCGGTATAGCTGGTACCCAGCAGCTTGCCGTTCAGTACCTTGTCGGTGTCCTTGTCGAAATCGAAGTCGATGCCGGTAAGGTCCTTGTTCTGGCCGACCGACTGGTGCCAGAAATCCCAGGCCGAACCGCCGGGGTATTTGCCGGCCCAGATGCGAGGCCAGTTGAGTTCGCTGCCTGGGGCATAGCCCTGGAAGATGCGGCTGCCGTTGGACCGGTGCGAACCGCTGTAAATGCGTGTCGCGGCATCCACCTGCACCGGAGTGAGGCATTCCTTCGTCTCTCCGGCTTTGCACTGAAGGGTCTTGGGCTCGAAAGCGCAGCGGCGCGGGTCCGAGATCACGCCGTCCTTCACGCCATCCAGCGCATCGCATTTGTCCATCACCGCCTTGTGCAGGATCTGGGCGCTCTCTTCGGTGATGGCGCTGGGGTCTTTCAGCCCGGCCTCGGTGTTCCAGATGGCGTTGACCATCTGGTTGGTCCAGTGCCAGGCGGGCGCTCCCGCCAGAATGCCGTCGAAATCTTCGGGGAAACGTGTCGCTTCCATCAGGGCCTGGCGCCCGCCGGTGGAGCAGCCGACGAAATAGGACTGCGACGCCTTTTTTCCATAAAATCTCTCGATGACGTCCTTGGCGGCGATGCTGGAGACATGCACCGCGCGCCAGGCGAAATCCACCATCTTCTCGGGATGACCGACGGCCCAGCTCTGTTCGCTGCCGCCTTCGGGCGCGTTGGGATCGGTGATATGGCCATTGTCGGTGGCAAGGGTGGCGTAACCGGCTTCCAGCGGCTCGACCATTGAGCCCTGGCCGATGGAGCCGGAGGAGCCGCCCGATCCCTCTTGCTGGTATTTGCCGTTCCAGCTGGAGGCGGGCGGCAGCCAGATTTCAAAGCCGATATTGGAATCCGCGGTGGGCCTGGCCACGCCCACAATGCGGCAGAAGGGAAGCGAGACTTTGGCGCGCCCGAAGGCGGCGCCATCGGCGTGATATTCCGCGGTGGTCACGCTCATGCCGGAGCCGAGATCGGCGCCGGCCAGCGCCTGGCATGAGGCCGCATCGCCATGCCCGGCCGTGTCGGCGGCGACGGCCTTGCCGCCGCCATCGGTGAAAGCGAGCGCCGGCATCAGCGCGAGCGAAGATGCAAAACCGAACAGACGAAGCTTTGATGCGCGCGTCATGAGAACCTCCCAAGCCGTCTAATGCGGCAATTGGTGATCCTCTAACGCGGTATTGGAACGGTCAAGCTAACCGGGGGGCGGGCCGTGGAGATAAGACTCTACCAATGACCCGGAAATCAGCCGCCAGCCGTCCACCAGCACGAAAAATATCAGCTTGAAAGGCAGGGAGATGATCACCGGCGGCAGCATCATCATGCCCATGCTCATCAGGATCGAGGCCACCGCCATGTCGATGATCAGGAACGGCACGAAGATCAGGAATCCGATCTCAAAGGCGCGCTTCAATTCCGAAAGCATAAAGGCCGGCGCCAGCGTGGTCAGCGCCACGTCGGTGGGATTGGCCGGCGTCTTGGCATGGCTCATATCGACGAACAGCTTCAGGTCCGTTTGGCGCACATGGCCGATCATGAATTTCTTCATCGGCACCATGGCGGCGTCGAAGCCCTGCTCGGTGGTCACCTGGTTGGCCATCATCGGCTTGATGCCCTGGTTATAGGCCTCGGTGAGGGTGGGACTCATCACGAACAAGGTGAGGAACATGGCCAGCGAGACCAGGACGCTGTTGGGCGGACTTTGCTGCAGGCCCAGCGCCGTGCGCAGCAGCGACAGCACCACCACGATGCGCACAAAGCTCGTCATCATGATGAGAATCGAAGGCGCGATGGAGAGCACCGTGATCAGGGCGATGATCTGGATCATCCGGTCGGTGAAAAGTCCCGAGCCGTTCAGGTCGATGGAAAGGCCGCCATCGGCGGGCGCCTTGTCCGTGGCGCCGCCGGCGCCCGGCTGGGCGGGGACAAGCCGCGTCGTGCTGGCGGCATTGACCAGGCGCACCGGAGCCGGCGCAGCATAGGCCTGTGCCGGCGCCAGCCAAACCGTCATCACGAAAAAGAGGGGCGCGATCAGGCGCAGGATTTTCACGACGCCAACCTTCCCTGCGGAAGGGAGACCGGCGTCTTGGCGGGAATATTGCTTTCGATCACCGAAGCGCCTTCGGGTCCCGACAGCACCAGATGCTCGACATTGTCGCGCCGGATGATGAAAAGCCGCTGCTTGGGGGTGAGCATCAGCGTCTCGACAATATGAAGCCGCTTGTCGGGAAAAGCGCGCGTCACGCCGGGCACGCCGAATTTGCGCGTCGCCAGCGCGGCGGCGCCGATCAGCGCCAAGACCAGAAGCAGCGCGCCCAGGTAACGGAAGATGTCCAGGAATTCCATGGAGCCGAGTAACGCTCCATCAAGCTTAATCCGGAGTTAAGCCGGGGAATTTTTTGCCCGGCAATTTTGTCCGCTGTTAAGCCGCGCTTAAGCACATGGGGAGAGGATGAGGCTCGCCATTCACGGCTAACAAAAGGTTACCGCCATGGACATCACCAGCGTTCCGCTCATGACCATGCTGCGCGAGAAGATGAGCTGGCTCAACCGCAGGCAGGACATTCTGACCGAGAATGTCGCCAACGCCGATACGCCGGCTTTCACCGCCCGCGATCTGAAGCCGATCGATTTCGCGCAAGAACTGAGGAATGAGAGCCAACCCTCACACAATGCGCGCCAATTGTCGGTGACCGATCCGCGCCATATCTCGCTGTCCAAGAATTCCACCCAATTTGAGGATTACGAGGTGCATGACGCGGAAGCCAATCCCAACGGCAACTCGGTCTCGCTTGAGCAGGAGATGATCAAGGTCTCCGACACCCAGGCGCAATTCCAGGCCGCCACCAATCTCTATGCCAAGACCATCACCATGATGAAGACCGCTATTGGTCACTGATAAGGAGTAGAAAACGATGGACTTCTCCACTTCCATGACGGTCGCCGCTTCCGGCCTGCGCGCCCAGTCGGAGCGCATGAAGGTGATCGCCGAAAATATCGCCAACGCCAATTCCACCTCACCGGTGCCGGGCGGCGATCCCTATCGCCGCAAGATCGCCACCCAGATCAGCGCCTTCGACCGCGAGTTGGACGCCACCGTGGTCAAGTCGGGACAGCCGATCATCGACCGCACTGATTTCCGCAGCCAGTACGACCCCGGCAATCCCAATGCCGACAAGCAGGGCTATGTGAAGCTTCCCAATGTCGATCCCCTGATCGAGATCATGGACATGAAGGAAGCCCAGCGCTCCTACGAAGCCGATCTCACGGTGATGGATTCGACCAAGTCGATGCTGGCGAGAACCGTCGATCTCCTGAACAAATGATTTTTAGAACCCCCTCTGCCTACGCACGGCCGAGGCCGTGCTACGGCATCTCCCCCTTTCAGGCGCTTCGCGCCAAAGGGGGAGCCTGGCCTGTGAATGCTGAGAGAAAGGAATAAGTCATGGCTCTTCCTGCCGCCGCAGCCGCCGCTTACCAGTCCATCGCCAACATGGCGAACACGCCGGCGGCAGCTTCGCCGTCGCCCGCGGGCCCCGGCAACAGTTTCTCCGATTTCCTTTCGGGCGCGATCAAGGATTCCATCAACACCATGCACCAGGGCGAGCAGGCCGCGACGGCCCAGGTCTCCGGCAGCGCCAATATCGTGGATGTGGTGAATTCCGTGAACGCCGCCGAACTCACCCTCGATACCGTGGTGGCCGTGCGCGACAAGGTGGTCGCCGCCTACCAGTCCATCATGACCATGCCGATTTGAGCCGGAGCGTCGGCCAGGAAAAGTGTGGTGGCCAGCAACAGCGTAGTGCCACGTTTCCGTAGGCCGCGCGACCCAAAAAAGAGAGAGTTTCATGAATCCCGTTGACGCCGTCGATTTCGCCCGCACCGCCATCGTCACCCTGCTGGAGATCATTGCGCCCGCCATGGTGACGGCGCTGGTGGTGGGCCTCGTCATCGGCCTGCTTCAGGCGCTCACCCAGATTCAGGAACAGACCCTGGTCTTTGTCCCCAAGATCGTGGCCGTGTTCATCGTGATCCTGATCGCGCTGCCTTTCACCGGTTCGGCGATGAGCGGGCTGATGACGGACATCGCCCAGCGCATCGCCGCATATTAGTCTTTTTATGGCCTATCGCTTCGCTACTTGAGGCACTTATTTAATGGCCTATCGCTTCGCTACTTGAGGCCCGATGCACATCCATCTTCCCGCGCTGTCCGGAATCGTCCTCACTTATCTTCTCGTTTTCGCGCGGGTGGGCACCATGATCATGCTGCTGCCCGGTTTCGGCACCATGGGCGTTCCGGCGCGGGTGCGCCTGGTCCTGGCGCTTGCCATCACCATGGCGCTCACGCCCCAGGTGCAAAGCGCCTATTCCAGCACCGCGCCTGCCAGCACCGCCGAACTCGTTTTCCTGATCGTGCAGGAAGTCACCTGCGGCCTTCTGGTCGGCGCCATGGCCTCCATCATCATGAGCGCGTTGCAGGTGGCGGGCTTCCTGATCGCTTCCCAGATCGGGCTGGCCTACGCCCAGACCATCGATCCCACCCAGAACACCCAAGGCGCCGTGGTGGGGAATTTCATGACCATGCTGGGCGTGGTGGCGATGTTCGCCACCAACATGCATCATTTGGCTATCGGCGCCATCGCCGGCAGCTATCGCATGCTGCCGCCGGGCGGGGCGCTCCCCACCGCCGACATGGCGGAATTGGTGATAAGACTGGTCTCCGGCTCTTTCGCCCTGGGCTTCCAGCTTGCCGCGCCCTTCCTGGTCTTCGGCTTCGCGGTCTATGCGGGCCTGGGCATCCTGGCGCGGCTGATGCCGCAGCTGCAGATTTTCTTTGTCGCCGTTCCCATCAATATCCTCGCGGGCTTTGTCATCCTGCTGGCGCTGTTGGGGTCGATGATCACGGTTTTTCTTAATTACTACTCGACATCGATGGCGATCTTTCTATGAGCGGTTGCCGGAAAAGTGTGCAGCGGTTTTCCGTCCGCAAGCGCGACCAAAGATAAATCATGGCCGACGAACGCGATCCGTCCCAGGCCACCGAACAGCCGACACAAAAACGGCTGGAACAGGCGCGCGAAGCCGGCGATATCGTCAAATCGGCGGAAGTCTCGGCTTTCGTGCTCCTGGCTGGCGGCACGTTGGCGGTGATGATGTTCGGCCATTCCACCGCGCTTGGCATCGCCAAGCTCCTGATGGTCTTCATCGCCCAGCCGGACCAGATCAGCGTCGATGGCGCCGGCCTTGGCACCATGCTGCGCGGCACGCTGATGCAATTGGCCTGGGTACTGGCGCCTTTCGCCGGTGTGATGATGGTGGCCGCGCTTGCCGGCCATGTGCTGCAAAGCCGCCCCAGCTTCACGCCCAGCCGCCTCGCCCCGGATTTCTCGCGCCTCTCTCTGATAAGCGGTTTTTCCCGGCTGTTTGGATTGGAAGGCTGGCTCAATCTCCTCAAGGGTCTTTTCAAGATCGCCATTGTCGGCGTGGCGATCTGGAGCCAGCTCTGGCCCGAGCGCGGCATGCTCGCCGGCATTATGACTCAGTCGCCTTCCGGCGTGATGGGCGACATGAGCCACCTGCTTTTCAAGGTGCTTTCGACCGCGCTCGCCGCGCTTCTGGTGATCAGCGGCCTGGATTATTTCCTGCAATATAACCGTTTCATGCAGCGCAACCGCATGTCCAAGCAGGAGATCAAGGAAGAATACCGCCAGAATGAAGGCGATCCTGCCGTCAAGGCGCGCCTGCGCCAGATCCGCCAGGAACGCGCCCGGAAACGCATGATGGCTGCGGTACCGGGCGCCACCGTGGTGATCACCAACCCCACCCACTATGCCGTGGCGCTGAAATATGAAAGCGGCAAGACCGAGGCGCCCGTCTGCGTCGCCAAGGGCATTGATGCCTTGGCGCTGCGCATTCGCGCCGTGGCGGAAGAAAATGACGTGCCGGTGGTCGAAAACCCGCCGCTGGCCCGTGCTCTTCACGCTTCGGTCGAGGTGGACGAACAGGTCCCGCCCGAGCATTACAAGGCCGTCGCCCAGGTGATTGGCTATGTGATGCGCCTCAACGGCCAGTTGAGAGCCAAAGCCGCGCCCAGGGCCTCTTAACGAATCGCCTCGCCGCCGCCCTTTCGGGGTGTCAAAATTCCTTAACAAATACAACATCTTGTGTCTGGAAAGGATTGGTTAACCGAATCCTGTACAGTTCTCGTTAATGAACGCTGCTCCCTCTCTTTCCGGGCTCAATCTTGGCGTACCCATCGGCGCCTGGCGCTGGGCTGCGCTGGGTTTCGGGATTCTGGCCCTGGTTTCGGCCGGGCTTGCCGTGGTGGCCCCCAATGCCGCCGGCTGGACCGGCTATGCCATCCTGGGCGGCATCGGCGCGGTGGCGTCGTTCCTGATCTATGCGGTATGGCCGCGCAAGGCCGCCGCACTCGCCGATGCCCGCCGGATTGCCGAGGCCGCCAGCTCCGCCAATGTCGCCTGGGTGGTCACCGGCGAAGGCGGCGCGGTGCTCGATTGCAATCCCGTCTATCGCCGCATGTCCGGCGCCAGGGACGGCGAAAGTGTGCCGCCGCCCGAATTGGCGCTGACCGGCGAGCCTTCCGCCGCGGTGCTGTATCGCCTGGCGCGCGATGCCGCGGACGGAAAAGCGCGCGAGGAAAGTTTTCTGGTGGTGCCGGGGCTTGAGATCGTGGCGGCGGTCAAGCCGCTTTCGCAGAAGCATACCACCTGGTGGTTCACGCCAAGGCTTGCCGCCTCCGCCGCGTCCCGCCAGGCGGCGAAGCCCAAGGCCGCCGCGCCCCTCGAAGCGGCCCCCGCTTCAACGTCAGTCCGCACGCCGCACGAGACCGCCGATTTCGCCGGTCTTTTCCGCGATGCGCCGATGGGGGTGGCGCTCGCCGATGCCGAAGGCGTGATCACCGAGGCCAATGCCGCCTTCGCGCAATTCTTCGCCCTCGACAATCTGATCGCCCGGAATTGCGCCGACCTGGTGGATCCCCATGACGGACCGGCGGTCAAGGACCTGATCCGGCGCGCGGCAGGAGGCCAGGCCGGCAAGCAGGCGATCGAATTGCGCAGCCCTTCCGAGCGCATGGGCGATCTCTTCGCCAGCCCGCTGCATTTCGCCACCGGCCTTCCCGGTGCGGTGCTTTATCTGGTCGATGTCTCCGAGCAGAAAGCGCTGGAGATCAAATTCGCCCAATCGCAGAAGATGCAGGCGGTGGGCCAGCTGGCGGGCGGCGTGGCGCATGACTTCAACAACCTGCTCACCGTGATCATCGGCAATTGCGAATTCCTCCTGATGCGCCATCCCGCCGGCGATCCTTCGTTCAAAGAGATCAACGAAGTGCACCAGAACGCACTGCGCGCGGCCGCCCTGGTGGGTCAGTTGCTCGCTTTCAGCCGCAAGCAGACCATGCAGCCCAAGACGCTGGCCTTGGGCGATGTGGTGGGCGAGCTGGCGCAGATGCTGCGCCGGCTTCTGGGCGAGGGCACCCAGCTCAGCCTGGAGCGGGATTCCGATCTCTGGTCGGTCCATGCCGACGAGGCCCAGCTTTCCAACGCCATCATCAATCTGGTGGTCAATGCGCGCGATGCCATGCCCCAGGGCGGCACCGTCACCATCAAGACCCGCAACGAGACCATCGCCACCGCCACGCCTCTCGGCACCGCCATCATGCCGGCCGGCGATTATGTGGTGATCGAAGTCGCCGATACCGGCACCGGCATGTCGAAAGAGATCCAGGGCAAGATTTTCGATCCCTTCTTCACCACCAAGCCGGTCGGCCAGGGCACCGGCCTCGGCCTCGCCACCGTCTATGGCATCGTCAAGCAGTCGGGCGGCTTCATCACTGTGGATTCGGAGCTGGGCCACGGCACCACTTTCAAGATTTACCTGCCGCGCCAGAAAGTGGATGCCGCCCAGCCGGCGGAAGCGGTTCAGCCGCCGGTGGCGCGCGACGTCACCGGCCAGGACACGATCCTGCTGGTGGAAGACGAGGAAGCTGTCAGGAGCTTCGCGGCGCGGGCTTTGCGCATGCGCGGCTACAATGTGCTGGAGGCCGGCGGCGGCGAGGAAGCGCTGGAGATCGTCAAGAACGGCAAGCCGGCCATTGATCTTCTGATCACCGATGTGGTGATGCCCAACATGGACGGCCCCACCCTGGTGCGCCATGTCAAGGAATTGAAGCCCGAGCTGGCGGTGATCTTCATGTCCGGCTATGCCGAGGAAGCCTTCCGCCGCAACGACCAGAATTCCGAGGACATCCACTTCCTGCCCAAGCCGTTCGGCCTCAAGCAACTCGCCGCCAAGGTGAAGGACGTTTTGTCGGCACCATGACCGGCCGCTCGCCGGCGCTCGCGGCGTTCCTCGCTCAAAATGGTCCACTGGACCATTTTGTCCGCTGCGCGGACCGCTCTTCACCCTTTGCCAACTCGCGTTGAATTCCTAAGATGCCCCCATGCGCCTTCTGACCCTAATTGCTCTTCTGCCGCTTCTGGCCGGCTGTTCCAGCGGCACCTGGGATTATCTCACCCATTTCGGCAACGACTCCAAACAGGCGACGCCGGAGCCGGCTCCCCGTGCGGCTACGGAAGCACGCCCCACCCAGACCGCCTCTGCCGCTCCCGCCGGCGCCCAGCCGGGCCAGGCCCAGCCGCCGGATCCTTTCTGCCTGGCCATCGCCCGCGAGGATGCCACCGCAAGCGGTTTTGACTCCGCTACCGAAAGCCGGGTGGCGGTGCGCTCCTACCAGCAATGCATCCAGATTTTCGGGCCGAACGCCGGCAAATGATGACGCTGGCAAGCGACTGGCCTTGCGCGAGGCGGTGAAGGCCTTATGGTGCGCCCCGCGATCAGGTTAAAAAAGCGCCATGCCCAAAGTCCCTGACGACAACTCCAGCGCCGCCCTGCAGAAAAGGCAGGCTTTGACCCGCATTTTCAAAGGCGTGGCGCCCAAGGAACCCGCCCGGGCAGCGGGAGCCGCGCCGGCGCCCAAGTCCCGCAAGACCGCCAAGAAATAGCCGATTCCCTCAATTCTCGGGATGGACCGTGGCGATCACCCGCCCCGCGGCATCCAGGATGCGGGCATGGGTGGCCTTGTCATTGGTCTCTAGCCCGGCCTCCGCCGCCCGCGCGGCCTCCTCGCGCGAGCCGTCGAAATCCACCGTATCCAGTTTCAGCGTGCCTTCGAAATATTCGATTTTAAGGGTCATGGAACAAGCCTAGGCGGGCCCGCCGCCGAAGGCAATTTGGTGGGCCGCCCGAAATTAAATTTCCAGCGGCGCAAGGCCTTGCCCGGCGCTATCCGTCGTTTGCCAGGGAAATGGCGCGCATTCCCGCCGCCACCCGCGCCAGCCTTCGGTATTCCTTGGCAATGCTTTCCCATGTCCGCCGTTGGCTTGGACTGTCTTCGGCATTGGCAAGGGCTTCGGCCTCTTGGGCCTTCACAAGATATTCGCGTTCGCTCATCTCCTTTGCCTAGCAAGAAGTTTTGCCGGCGTAAGGCCTTAAGCGTACCAAAGGCGATGACCTACAGACGCATCTTGAGAACATTCCAGGCTCTGCCGCCTGAAGGCAAGGCTAGGGTGCGGGCCGGTGACGCTTGGCATGGGCGTCGGCGCCCTCCACCCATTCCCTTTCCAGAAGTCTTAGGTGGGGCTCAAAGCTGGGGAGCTTTTCCATGGTTGTCCGGAGGCGGCCCATCTCTCGCCAAGTCGTCCATCGGAAAGCTGGCGACTCCGCAGCGACCAGGAACCTGGCCCGATGAAGCCTTTCCGTTGCGGTTTCGATGTCGTGGCCACTCCCGGATGGTGCGGTATTCGTGCCCAGCAGGAACTCAGACGTTAATCTATGCTGCTGTTTGCAATGCAGGTC
>CAZEFQ010000019.1:0-15762 GCA_964511505.1 uncultured Rhizobium sp. | reverse complement strand
CGGCGCTCCGCCTCGAACTGCCGGTCGGCTTCGGCCTGCCAGCGTTCGTGTTCCGCCTTGAGGCGCTGTTCCGCGTCCCCCTGTTCCTTCCGGCGTTCGCTGTCGAGGCGCTGCCCCGCCTCGGCCTCCCAACGGCGACGCTCGGCGTCGAAATGCCGGTCTGCCTCCGCCTGCCATTGCTCGCGCGCGGCGGCAATCCTGCGCTCGGTGTCGGCGGCTTTTTCCTTGTCCTCTTCCGCGCGGCGGGCGCCGTGTTCCTGTTTTTTATCCGCTTCCGCGTGGGACAGGCGCTGCTTCCATTCCGCATCCCAAGCCGCCTTGGCCTTTGCCAGTTCCGCTGCTTTGTCTTCCTGGGCCCGCGCCAGCGCCGCGCGCAATTCGTTGAGTTCGGATTCGCGCACCGCGAACAGGGATTGCATTTCACCCAGCTGGCTGCGCAGCGGCTTCTCTTCTTCGTCTTCGGCGGGAGAAAGCGCGGCCGCCTTGTCCGCCGCATCGTCGCCGTCCCAGCGTGGGATGGGAAACTGCGCCACTTTGAGGGTTGAGGCCGCACCATCGTCAAACCGCATCACGCGGATGGTCAGCTCATGCTCGGCAACCAGGTTGGAAGGAACCAGATAGTTGAGGCCTTCCAACTCATCGGAAGCGAGCGACCAGGAATTGTCGCTGTTGCGCTGACCGGCCGAGAGCTTCGCCCGCTGCGGCATGCGCTCGATGCGCAACACGAGCCGGCCCGCACGCTTGAGCGGCTTGATCAGCGGCAAAAGGTCAAGCGGCACCGCGCGGTGTACGACGGGAGCACGGATGATGTCCGCCGCGGAGACGCTGGCAAAGACCGGAGCCTCGGCCTTCTTCTTGGAAAATGCGGTCGCGCGTTGCACCATGGCGGTAGGAAAACCGGATATGTTGCGGCGCTCCAGTGTCGCGCGGCCGCCGATACCGCAGCGTAAGCACGGGCCGCGCATTTGTGATAAAATTCGAAGCAAATGAGACGGACTGCCGCGAGGGCGGATTGCGCGGCCGGGAAGGCCCGCTTCTGCTCGGCCCTTAACCGGGATTTAAGAGCGCCGCCCTTACGCTTTTTCCCGTCAATTTCCGGGAATTACCATGGCCAAAGCACAATTCCACAAAGGCCAGCGCGTCTATGTCAAGCCGGTCGGCACTTGGGCCTTGATCGAGCATGTCGTGCCGCATTGGGCCAAAGGCATCGAAGAACCCATCCGTGTCCATTACGATGTGGGCCTGGGGCGCGAATTCGCCGCAGAAGAATTGTTGAGCGAAGAGCCGATGACCGATGCTCCGCATAATGGCGGCGAGCATTGGCGCGTGGTGCGTGCGCGCAATAAATGGCAGCCTTCGCAGGACTGTGCCCGCCATCCCGTCCCCGGCACTTACCCGGTGGTGATCACCGGTGAGGCGGAATGGGGCGGCTGGCGCGTGCCGGGCGCGGAATATGACCTCGATCCCGGCAAGATCGAATTGCAGGCCAGGTTGATTGCCAATGCGCCGCAACTGGCGGCCTTTGCCGGCGGGCTGGTGGATTGGGCGCGCAAATCCGGTGAGGAAATGCCCCAGGAACTGGCGGAACTGGCGCACAGCGCCCAGGATATCCTGGCCAGCGTCAAGGGCCATGGGTGAGCCGGGAGCAGCCGAAGATCTCGCTACGCTGTCGCTAGCGAGGGACCTTCGGCCCCGGCGAACGCCGCAATGCCGCGCGCCCAAGCGCGCCATGGGCCGGGATAGCCTTTGGTCAGGCTGACAATACGATCATTTTCCGGCTAGGTTCGCGCCTCGATTTCCGAGGTTCCATGCGCACCGAAGAACCCAAAGCCATCCGCCTGGCCGATTACAAGGCGCCCGATTTCCATATCCAAACCGTCAGCCTGGATTTTGCGCTCGATCCGGACGCCACCCGCATCACCGCGCGGCTTGAGATCCTGCGCAAGACAGCAGGCGCACCTCTCGTGCTTGACGGCGAAAACCTCAAGCTCGTTTCCATTGCGCTCGACGGCCGCGCCCTGCCCGCCTCCCGCTATGCGCTGGACCACAAGAGCCTGACGATCCCTCAGGTGCCGGACCGGTTCGTGCTCGAAACCGTGGCCGAAATCGCACCCGCCGCCAACACCCAGCTGGAAGGCCTCTACCAGTCGAACGGCATCTTCTGCACCCAATGCGAGCCGGAAGGCTTCCGCCGCATCACCTGGTTCATCGACCGGCCGGACAATCTTTCGGTCTTCACCGTGCGCATCGAGGCCGATAAAAGCCGCTATCCTGTGCTGCTCTCCAACGGCAACCGGCGGGATGGCGGCGACCTTGTCGGGGATCGCCATTTTGCGCTTTGGCACGACCCCTTCCCAAAACCGTCCTATTTATTCGCCTTGGTGGCGGGCGATCTGGGCGTGCTCAAGGACCGCTTTGTCACCATGTCGGGACGCGGCGTCGAACTCGCCATCTATGTCGAGCACGGCAATGAGCCGCGTGCCGGTTACGCCATGGATTCGCTCAAGCGGGCGATGAAGTGGGACGAAGAGGCCTATGGCCGCGAATATGACCTCGACATTTTCATGATCGTGGCGGTCAGCGCCTTCAACATGGGGGCGATGGAAAACAAGGGCCTCAACATCTTCAACGACAAGGTGCTGCTCGCCTCCCCCGACACCGCCACCGACGAGGACTATGCCCGCATCGAAAGCGTGGTGGCACACGAATATTTCCACAACTGGACCGGCGACCGCGTCACCTGCCGGGACTGGTTCCAGCTTTCCCTCAAGGAAGGCCTCACCGTCTTCCGCGACCAGAGCTTTTCCGGCGACATGCGAAGCCATGGCGTGGAGCGCATCCAGGATGTGAGGGCGCTCAGGGCCCGCCAGTTCCAGGAGGATGCCGGACCGCTGGCCCATCCGGTGCAGCCGCAGAGCTATATCGAGATCAACAATTTCTACACCGCCACGGTCTATGAAAAAGGCGCCGAAGTCATCCGCATGTTGAAGACCCTGGTGGGTGACGAAGTCTATCGCAAGGCCACCGATCTCTATTTCGCGCGCCATGACGGCCAAGCCGCCACGGTCGAAGAATGGGTGCGCTGTTTTGAGGAGGCTTGCGGCCGCGACCTCTCCCAGTTCCGCCTCTGGTACGCCCAGGCAGGCACGCCGGCGATCGAGGCCAAGGCGGCGTATGATGCCGCGGCACGCACCTATACGCTCGATCTCACCCAGACCGTCCCGCCCACGCCGGGCCAGGCGGAGAAAAGGCCCATGCATATTCCGGTGCGCCTGGGACTCATCGGCGCCTCCGGCGCCCACCTGCCGCTGACATTGGAAGGGGAGAACCAGATCGGCCCGGAAACACGCGTGCTGGAACTGACGGGCGAATCGCAGCGCTTTGTCTTCACCGGGGTGGAAGAAAAACCGCTGCTTTCGCTTGGCCGCGGCTTTTCCGCCCCCGCCATCTTTCACGCCAGGCTGGATACCCATGACCGCGCCCTGTTGATGGGCAAAGACTGCGATCCCTTCAACCGCTGGGAGGCCGGACAGGTTCTTGCCGCCAACCTGATGCTGGAACTGGCGGAGGGCTCCCGCAGCGATCCGGATGGCGATTATCTCGCCGCCATCGGCGATGTGCTCAAGGACGCGGAAAAGGATCCTGCCTTTGCCGCCCAGATGCTGATGCCGCCCACCGAGAGCGAGTTGGCAGCCCAGCGCACGCCGGTCGATCCCGAGGCGCTGCACGCCGCCCGCCTGGGCCTCGTCCGCGCCGTCGCAGCTGCCCACCGGCCGCGCCTCAAGACGCTTTACGCGGCGATGCAGGACAGCGGTGAATTTCGCCCCGACGCCAGGTCGGCCGGCCGGCGCGCCTTGCGCAATGCCGTGCTGCGCTATCTCACCGCCGCGGATGACGAGCCCGCCGCCGTCCTGGCCGATGCCCATTATCGCGCGGCCGGCAATATGACCGACATGATCGCGGGGCTGGCGGCGCTGACCCGGATGGAAAATCCGCGGCGTTTGGCGGCCCTCGGCCATTTCCATGATCGTTTTGCGGCCGATCCCCTGGTCCTGGACAAATGGATGGGCCTGATCGCCGGCTCGCCTTTGCCTGGCACGGCAAAGGAGGTGCAGGCCCTGATGCGCCACCAGGCTTTCGACATCAAGAATCCCAACCGGGTGCGCGCCCTGATCGGCGCCTTCAGCGCCAACCATCTGCGCTTTCACGGCAGCGGCGGCTCGGGATACCGGCTGGTGGGCGAGGTGATCCGCGCCCTCGACCCCCTAAATCCTCAGGTGGCGGCGCGGCTGGCCGGAAGCTTCGAGAGCTGGCGGCGCTATGACGAGGCGCGGCAGGCGATGATGCGGGCGGAACTGGAGGCGATTCTCAAGCTGCCGGGCATTTCCCCCAATCTGTTCGAGGTCGCCGGCAAAATCCTCGGCTGATGCTCCGAATGAAAAGGGCGGAACTTTCGTTCCGCCCCTTGAAGCCTGTTGCCTGAATTGGATTAGAGAACGCCGCGCTTATGCTCACCGACCACGACGCGGCCGGGATTGAAGGCGCGCTTGAAGACATCCAGCGCCTTGCGGGGCTCGGCATTGCCGCACATGAAGACGTCGAAGGCGGCATAGCCCTTCTCCGGCCAAGTGTGCACCGAGATATGGCTCTCCGCCAGCACGGCAACACCAGATATGCCGCCGCCTTCCTCGAAGGTGTGGAGATGGATGTGCAACAGGGTGGCGCCGGCGGCGTTCACCGCGTCGATCAGCGCCGCCTCGATCCGCTCGCGGTCGGACAGGCCTTCCGCCTCCCAGAGGTCGATGATCAGATGGCTGCCGGCATAGCTGAGGCCATTCTTGGTAATAAAATGGTCCTTCTGGTCGTCATTCGAAGGGGTGACGACGACCGGACGCGGCGCCTTGGCGGCGCGGGGTTTGATTTCCTTTTGCGGGATCTTGTTCGCCGCAACCAGATTGAGTCGAGCCATTCAAGCACCTACCCGTCTTAGAGTTGACACCTGCGCCTTGGCCTTTTGGGACTTCCGGACGCGCCTTAAAGAAGAAAGCGACGGACGGGAGCACCGTTCGCCGCTTTTTCCCGCTTTTTTTCTCGCGGGGTCAATTTGCAAATAGGACCAACTGCCCCGCTATGCAAGAAAAAATTTCCCCCTCGCCCAAATTTTTTTGTCGCCGTGTCGCAAGCGACATGGCCACGGGCGGCCGCCGGAGAGCGACGGCGAGGCGTCAGCGCGGCTTTTCGCGCGCGCTTGGATACGCGAGAAAAGCCTGTCAAATCGGCATCAGATGGATGTCGCCGCGTGGGACGGCGCGCCAGATAAGCGATAGACAGGGGCTGTCGCTTGGGCCTATACGCCTCTCTCCGTCTCCCTCCGCCGAGCCGGCGCAAAATCACCGCCGGTTTTTGTCACAATTGCTAAGGAAGTGTTATGACCAAGCTCGCCGAGGTTAAAGAACGCCTGCACAAGGGTTACGCCCAGTCCATGGAGGTGACCCAAATCCTCGCCGACGAGCGGAGCCAATTCCAGCACATCCGCATTTTCGACACCGTGGCCAATGGCCGGGTGATGACCCTGGACGACATCGTCCAGATCACCAGCCGGGACGAGAGCGCCTATGCCGACATGCTCACCCATCTGCCCATGCTGGAGCATGGCAAGGTGGAGCGGGTGATGATTGTGGGCGGCGGCGACCTTTCCATCGCCGACGAGGCGCTAAAGCACAAAAGCGTCAAGGAAGTGGTGCTGGTCGATATTGACGGGCAGGTGATCGAGCTTTGCCGCCGGCTGTTCGGCGGCGTCAACGCCAAGGCGTTCAAGGACAGGCGACTCACCATCGAAGTGGCGGACGCTTTCGAATATCTGGGCCGCAAATCCAGCCAGAATCGCTTCGACCTGATCATCGCCGACCGTCCCGATCCGGTGGGGCCGGGCAAAGCGCTGTTCGGCGAGACTTTCTACGACCGGGTGAAGCGCGCGCTCAAAAAGGGCGGCTATGCCACCTTCCAAACCGGGGTGCCCTTCTATCAGCCCTGGGAGATCACCGACGCGCTGAAGGAACTCGCCCAGTTCTTTCCCCGCTCCGGCCTCTATCTCACGGTGGTGCCCACCTACATTGGCGGTTTCATGGCCCTGTCATGGGCCAGCAAGGGCGGTCCGGCCCTGGGCAGCGCGACCGGCATCCGCCGCGCCGCCAGGTCCTATAAAAAGACCCGGCTCAAATGCGACTATTATAATCCGCAGATCCATGCCGCGGCCTTCGCGCTCCCGGAATGGATCAAAAAGCTGGTGCCCTGAAACCGAAAAACAAAGCGCTTGTGGAGGTTTGGCGGCCGGCAGCCCGCCGGCCGGATTGACCGCCAGGGGGGCTTTTAATTGCCGGCGCAAAAGCCCATCTTTCGCCTTGGCAACAGCGAAAATGAGCTTTCATGGCCCTGATCGGTCCCGGCGGTCGTCCCGTCACCTCGCAGCCGGCCCACAACGAGGCCACAGGCGCGAGCCCCTATATCAAGGATTCCGGCCTGGAGACCTTTGCCGAAGACGTGCTGGATGCCAGCCGCCAGGTGCCGGTGATCGTGGATTTCTGGGCCACCTGGTGCGGCCCCTGCAAGCAGCTGGGGCCCCTGCTCGAAAAGGCCGTCAATGACGCCAGGGGCGCGGTCAAGCTGGTCAAGGTCGATATCGACAAAAATCCCGAGATCGCCCAGCAGTTGCGCATCCAGTCGATCCCCACCGTCTATGCCTTCCGGAACGGCCAGCCGGTGGATGGTTTCATGGGCGCGCTGCCCGAAAGCCAGATCAAGGCCTTCGTCCAGCAGCTTATCGGGGGTGGCGAGGCGCATGACCATGACGCCCATGGCGGTGCCGATCATGCCGCCGAGGTCCTGGCGCTCGCCGACCAGGCGCTGGCGGCAGGCGACATTTCCACCGCCGCCCAGGCTTACGGCCATGTGCTGCAGGATGTGCCCGGCCAGCCCAAGGCGGTAGCCGGACTTGCCGCCTGTTATCTCAAAAGTGGCGATGTCGAACGCGCCCGCTCCACCCTGCAGTTGGTGAAGCCGGACGGCGCCAACGACGAAGCCATCCGCGCGGTGGAGGCCGAACTCAAGCTGCGCGACAATCAGGCGCCCCGCGGCGAGATGGAAGTGCTCAAGGCCCGTCTGGCGGCGGACGCCGACGACCATCAGGCGCGTTTCGACCTGGCGCTGGCCCTGGACGCGGGCGGCAACCGCGATGCCGCGCTCGCCGAGCTTCTGGAACTGGTCCGCCGCGACCGCAAATGGAACGAAGAAGCCGCGCGCAAGCAGCTCCTGACCATGTTCGAGGCCATGGGACCGGCCGATCCCCGCACCAGCGAGGCCAGGCGCAAACTCTCCGGACTTTTGTTCTCCTGATGCAGAGGGGCTATCACAGCTTCGCCGAACTGCCCGGCATCCTGCCGATCTTCCCCTTGACCGGCGTGCTCCTGTTGCCCCGCGCCGCCCTGCCCCTCAATGTCTTCGAGCCGCGCTATCTGGAAATGGTGGACGATGCGCTCAAGGGCAACCGCCTGATCGGCATGATCCAACCCACCGAAAGCGAAGACAGCACGCTCAAGCCCAAGCTCTCCCAAGTGGGCTGTGCCGGGAAAATCATTTCCTGGCGCGAAACCGAGGACAACCGCTATCTGATCACGCTCGCCGGGCTGTGCCGCTTCAAGGTCAAGGAAGAGGTCTCGGTGCTTTCCGCCTATCGCCAGGTGGCCTGCGATTTCGCGCCGTTTGCCGGCGACCTCGCCCAAGGCGACGCCGACGGCAACTTCCCCCGCGAAAGGCTGCTCTCGGCCTTGAAGGATTATCTCTCCCGCCGCGACATGAAGGCGGACTGGAAAAGCGTGATGACGGCACCCGCCGAATCCCTGGTCAATGCCTTGGCGATGATGTGCCCTTTCGAGCCGGCCGAGAAACAGGCGCTCTTGGAAGCGCCGGGCTGGAGCGAGCGGGTCTCGACTCTGGTCGCCCTTCTGGAAATCTCCACTGCCGGTCAGGGCTCTGGCTCGGTAAATTGAGCTTCGCCTGATGGAGACCGATCCCAAGCTGCTGGAAATCCTGATCTGCCCCCTCACCCGCACCACCTTGCATTATGACCGGGAGAAGCAGGAACTGGTCTCCAAGGCCGCCGGGCTTGCCTATCCCATCCGCAGCGGCGTTCCCATCATGCTGCCTTCGGAGGCCCGCGAACTCTCCGACGACGAACGCCGGTAGCGGACATGGCGAGCTGGCCGACCGAACTGAGGCTCAATCCGGAGAAGGACTGCCTCACCGTCCGTTTCGAGGACGGCACCCATTTTGCGCTGGGCGCGGAGACCCTGCGGGTGGAATCGCCTTCCGCGGAAGTGCGCGGCCATGGCGGCGCGTCAAAGCCCCCGCCGGTCACCGGCAAAGAGGATGTGAAGATTGCCCGCCTGGAGCCGGTGGGCAATTACGCGGTGCGCATCGTCTTCGATGACGGCCATGACAGCGGACTTTACAGCTGGGATTATCTGGCCAAACTCGGCAGCCGGAATTCGAAATAACCAGTCGAAGGGCGCCCGGCGGCAAGCGCCGATCAATGGACGTCCGCGCCCACCGCATCGGCGACATGGGCAAAGCCGTCGCGTTTGAGCAGCGCGGCGAGGTCGCGCTTGATGCGGGTGACAAGGCCCGGCCCCTGATAAACCAGCGCCGTATAAAGCTGCACCAGAGAAGCGCCCGCCCGGATCTTGGTATAGGCGTCTGCCCCGGAGGAAATCCCGCCCGCGCCGATCAGCGCGGCGGATTTGCCCAGGCGGTGGCGCATCTGGCGCAGTATCCCGGTGGAGAGTTCGAACAGCGGCCGGCCCGACAAACCGCCGGTCTCGTTGGCATGGCGGGAGGTGAGCAGGGGCCGCTCGATCGTGGTATTGGAGACGATCACGCCTTCGATGCCGCTCAGCCGCACCACGCCCGCGATATCGTCCAGGGCATAGCCGTCCAGGTCGGGCGCGATCTTGAGCAAAAGCGGGACAGGCTTGGTGCCCCGTGCCTGGCTCAAGGCGCCCAGCAACAGGGTGAGTTCTTCCCGGTTCTGCAAGCCGCGCAGGCCAGGCGTATTGGGGGAAGAGACATTCACCGTGACATAATCGGCCAGTGGTGAGAGCGCCTGGAACGCCGCCACATAATCGGCAATGCGGTCGCTGCTGTCCTTGTTGGCGCCGATATTGATGCCGGTGATGCCGCGGCCACGCCGCCTTAAATTGTCGGCGGCCGCCGCCATGCCCAGATTGTTGAAGCCCATGCGGTTGATCACCGCGCCGTCTTGCGTGAGGCGGAACAGGCGCGGCCGGGGATTGCCTGCTTGCGGACGCGGCGTAACGGTGCCGCATTCGACAAAACCGAAGCCCAGCCTGGCCATGGCACGGGGCACTTCGGCATTCTTGTCAAAGCCGGCGGCCAGGCCGATGGGATTGGAAAAGGAAAGGCCGAACGCGGTCACGGCAAGACAGGAATCGTCCGGCCGAGGCGTCGGCAGAAAGGGCTCGGCGATCCCGGCCAGCGCGATGGTGGCGCGATGCGCGGTTTCCGCGGGAAGAAGGCGCAGCAGGCCCGCAGCGGCGTCCAGGATCATGGGTAGCCCTGGAATTGCCGCACGCGGGCGGCGAAGGCTTTTTGATCGTTCTTCTGCAGCAGGCCTTCCAACTCCGCGGCACGGGCCTGCATGGCCTTCTCATACGTCGTCTGCGGCGTGCCGTGAATGGTGGCATCGAATTCCTGCATGATGCGGTCGCGGTAACGGCCGGGCTTGTAGCCGGCAAGCGACAGGCCGATTTGGTAGCGCACCGCGACATTGCCAGGGGAGGCTGCCACGGCGCGGTCGAACCAATTGAGCGCGTTCTTCTCCCCTGCCCCAAACAAGGCGGCCGCGAGGGCGCCGCCGCCTTTCACCAGCTCGATATTCCAGCCGCCCATCGCCGCCATGGCATAGGCATGATGCGGATCGTCTTTCAGCGCCATGTCGAGCTGGTCCTTGGCGTCGGTGGCGGCGCGGGTCTCATGCAAGAGGCCGGTGATGCGGCCTTCCAGGCCCAGCGAAGCCGCCAGCCAGACATGACCGTCGGCCTGCGAGGAATCCGCCGCCACCGCTTTGCGGGCAAAGCCTTCGGCGCGCTGAAGACATTCCAGGCAAGGCGCCGGACGCAACGCCGCGTCAGCGAGGGCGGCGCGCGCGGCAATGGCGAAGCCGTTGGCCGTGCCGGCGGCGGCGCCCTCACGCATCGCTTCGTCATATTTGCCGGCGGCGTAGAGATCGAACAGCGCGTCCGCCGAGGCCGGGGTGGCGATCAGCAGCAGCGCGATAAGCGCACGCTTCATTTGAGGAATTCGCCGGCAAGCGCCTGGCGGATCATGGCGGCGGTTTCGGCGCAGCCGAACAGGGCGGCGAAGGAGCCGAAACGGGGGCCCTGGGTCTGGCCCAAAAGCACCTCATAAAGAGCGGAGAACCAGGCGCGGAGCGGGTCGAAATTGTGAGCCTTTCCAACCTCATAAACCGCATTTTGGACCTTTTGGCCGTCACGCTCGGGGTCCATCCCCTCGAGGGTTCTGGCGAGGTCCTCGAGCGCGGCACGTTCCTGCGGCGTCGGCGCGCGATAGACTTTCGAGGGTTTCACAAAATCCTCGTAATAGCGCAGCGCGTAGCCCACCAGGCGGTCGAGGCCGGGATTGTCCTTCGGCGTCACCTTTTCCGGCGAATAGGCCTGGATGAAGCCCCACAGCACATCGCGGTTGTGCGCATTGGAGGCGGAGACGAGGTTGAGCAGGAGCGCAAAGCTCACCGGATAGCGTTCCTCCGGCACTTTGCCGCCATGGATGTGCCAGACCGGATTTTCCAGCCGCTCGGCCTCGCCGGTTTCATTGGCATGATAGGATTCCAGCAGCGCGAGATAATCGTCCACCGCCTTGGGGATCACGTCGAAATAGAGGCGCTTGGCGGCGCGCGGCTTCTGGAACATGAAGAGCGACAGCGATTCCGCCGGGCCATAGGCCAGCCATTCCTCGATGGTGATGCCGTTGCCTTTGGATTTGGAGATCTTCTGGCCCTTGTCGTCCAGGAAGAGCTCGAACATGAACTGATCCGGCGGAATGCCGCCGGCGATGCGGCAGATCGCGTCGTACAATTGGGCCGAAGTGAGATGGTCCTTGCCGTACATCTCATAATCCACGCCCAGCGCGGCCCAGCGCATGCCCATGTCGGGCTTCCATTGCAGCTTGCAATGCCCGCCGGTGACGGGGACGGTTTCTTCGCTGCCGTCTTCCTCGAGATAGGTGATGGTGCCTTTCTCGACATCGCGGGCGACCACCTTGGCGAGCAGCACCTTGCCGGAGCGGGGCGAGACGGGAAGGAAGGGCGAATAGGTCTGCTGCCGTTCTTCGCCCAAAGTCGGCAGCATCACCTCCATCACCTTGTCGTAATTCTTGAGGATGCGCAGCAGCGCTTCGTCGAAGCGGCCGGATTTGTAGGTGGCGGTGGAGGAATAGAATTCGTAGCGGAAGCCGAAATGATCCAGGAAGGCCCGCAGCCGCGCGTTCATATGGGCGCCGAAACTGTCATGGGTGCCGAAGGGATCGGGGATGGAGGTGAGCGGCTTGCCCAGATTGGCGGCCAGCATCTGAGGCTGGGGCAGGTTGTCGGGCACTTTGCGTAAGCCATCCATGTCGTCGGAGAAGGCGATCAGATGGGTGGGGATATCGGAGATGGTCTCGAAGGCATGGCGCACCCAGGAGGTGCGGGCGACTTCGCCGAAGGTGCCGATATGCGGCAGGCCTGAGGGGCCGTAGCCGGTTTCGAACAGCACGCGGTCCACTTTTTTGCCCTGGCTCCCAAGCTTTTCGACGCGGGCCAAAAGTTTCCGGGCTTCTTCAAACGGCCAGGCTTTGGCGGCAAGCGCCTGTTCTTTCAGGGTTTTCACGGAAAGATTCATATCCGGTTAAGGCTGTCTTTAAGCGTTTGGAAAGGGCGGGAAAGCTAGGCTTTACCGAGGGATAGCGCAATGACCGCAAACCTGCCGGAGGACAAGAATGCGGCGGAGAAGATTTTCTCCGGCCGCATCGAGGTCCTTTACGCGCTGGGCCGGCACTATCTCTCGCTGCCCTTCGCGGCGCTCTGCGTGCTCGCCACGCTGTTGGCCGGCCGCACCTTGGGACTTTTGCCGATCATTCCGCTGCTGCTGCAAATGGCGGTGGTGATCGCCGCCGAGCAGCTTTGCACCCAGTACCGGCGGCGCTGCGAAGCGAGCGGCGAACATTGCCACGATCCGGAATTCTGGGCGTGGCGTTATACGCTGGTGTCGGGGATCGCGGGCGCGACCTGGGGACTGGGGGCGCTGTTCTGGTTTTCCTGGAGTTCGTTCCCGGCCCAGGCCTATCTGGCGCTGGCCTATCTGGGGATGACGGCGACCGAGTTCGTGGCGCGGTCCGCCTATCGCCCGGCCTATGCCGTGCACACCATACTGGCGCTGACGCCGCTGATGCTGCTGCTTCTGATCGACGGCAGCCTTTATGCGGTGCTGACCGCCGTGCTGGTGGGATTCTTCGGCGCGGTGTTGATTTCCTACTGCAACGGCATGGGCAAGCTGATCGACGAAGGCATTGTGCTGCGCGAGGAGAATGCGGCGCTGGTGACGCGGCTGTCGCGGGAGAAGGAGGAGGCGCTGAAAGCGCGGGATGCGGCGGAAGCCAGCGCCACGGCCAAATCGGCCTTCATCGCCAATATCAGCCATGAGTTGCGCACGCCGATGAACGCGCTTCTGGGCATGGCGCAGCTTCTGGAGCGGGCGGATCTGCCCAAGCGCGAGGCCGACCATGTGAAAGTGATGCTGGAAGCAGGCCGCGGACTTCTGACCCTTCTGGACGATGTGATCGCGCTCACCCGCGACGATGACGGGGCGCAGGGACGGCTTGAAGCGGATGAGGACTGCGACCCCTTGCAGACGGCGCGGGCGGTGGCGCGGCTGCTGCCGCCGCGGGCGGGGGAGAAGCGCATCCGGCTGACGCTTTCGGCCGCCTCCAACCTGCCGCGCGTGGCGGCCGATCCCAGGCGGGTGCGCCAGGCGCTGCTCAAGCTGGCGGACAATGCGCTCAAATTCACCGAACGCGGGGTGGTGGACATCCGGCTGGACCAGGAGCGCGACCGGAAGGGCCGCCCGGTGGTGCGCTTCAATGTCACCGACAGCGGCGCCGGCGTGACGGCCGAGGCGGCGGCGCGGCTGTTCAAGCCTTTCTCGCCCGGCGACAATTCCTATACCAGGCGCGAACAGGGGGCCGGCCTGGGCCTGGCGGTGGCCAAGAAGATCATCGCCGATGCGGGCGGCGAGATCGGTTTCGAAAGCACGCCGGGGGAAGGCGCGCATTTCTGGTTCACCATCCCGGTGGCCGGAGCGGTGCCCAGCCTGGGCGGTTTCGAAGCACTGGGCGGACAGGCGGAGACGCCGCTGGTGCCGCCGCACAATCTTTCCATCCTGGTCCATGCGCCGCAGATGGCGGGCGAGATCGGCAAATTGCTGGAGCCGTTCGGCAACCGGGTGACGGTTGCGGAAAGCCCGGCGGAGGCGGCGGCAAAGGCGAGCCGGGAGACATTCGACCTGATCATTTGCGGGGCGCGCGATGCCGACCACCTGGCGGCGGCGCCGGGGGTGAAGGCGCCCATGGTGGCGTTGATGCGCCAGGGCGACCGGGCGCCGTCGGCGACCGACATCGCGCTGCGCTGGCCGGTGACGGCGGATGCGCTGTTCCGGGCGATCGACGCGACCAGCGCGGCGGCGGACGGGCGGGATGACGCGACGGGCGGCGAGATGCCGGCGGCGATCGACGCGGTGATCTTCTCCACCCTGGAGAAATCGGTGGGGACCAAGACCCTGGTCGAGATTCTGCAATGCTACATCGTCACGGCCGAGGAATTGACCAACGCGCTGGCGGCGGCGACGGCGGAGAACAATTGGGAGGAAGCCACGCGCATCGCCCACGATATCGTGGGCGCGGCGGGCGGCCTGGGCCTTTCGGCGGTGACGCGCGCCGCGCGCCTGTTCGGCCAGAAGATGCGGGACGGCGAGAACCCGCATGCGCTGAAGAATGCGGCGCAGGCGGTGGTGGGCGAACACCTCCGCGCCCGCCAGGCGCTCTCCAACCTTTACCCGGATGTGGCCTAGGTTTTGTTAGCGAGGCCCGAAGGGCCGAGGTTACAAAACCTGGCCCTAGCCGAGCCGCGCCAGCGGCGAGGCGCGGCCGTTGGTGCAACGAGCGCCAAATCCGTTCTGATGCCAATTCCCAGCTGCGCCAGAACCGGCGCGTGCGCGCTGTTTCCGGATTTGAGTGGTAATTGCGTGAATACAATCCAATGCGATAGAGTTGGACAGGGCTGTCGCCAGCATCCGCGTTGGAGTTTTTCGGGGAAGCAATTCCATGACCGAGACGAGCGGGCCCGCGCCCGATGCAACTGAGCCAGCACCGGAGCTTGGCCCTGCGAACGGCTCGCCGCTTTCTCATCTGAGACTGCTTGATGCCCTCAAAGCGGCGCGCTCAAAACTCCTAGAGCGGTCGCTCCGAAACAAGCTAATCAGCACTAATCTCACCTCACAACGTGCACGGCAGATTCGAGTCGTGGATGAGCTATCGGATCAAGTTTTTTCTTCCCTCCGCGGTGGAAAGGCTATGACCTTCGCTGCCAATAATAGACGTGGGGAAAAAACAGCCGAAGAGTTTAATTCAACTGAGGAGTTACCGTATCTTCCCCCAGAAGATGAATATCCGGCAGCCGATGGTATTGCGGCGCGCCATCGTGATCTTCGCCTTCAGACACGCCTCACCCCAGAAGGACTACAGAAGCGCCTTCTAAGCCTGTTTTACGAGGCACAGACTATTGAAGAAGAACAGGGCATCAACGTCCTGTACTTGGCTCTGGGTTTCCTCGAGTGGCGTGAGGTAAATCATTCCGATATTGCGCGATACGCCCCTCTAGTGCTGCTCCCCATTGATCTAACACGCGACGGAGCGAAAGATCGGTTCAAGGTCAGGCTACGCGAGGAAGATATTTTCACCAACGTTTGCTTGCAGACTTGGCTTCAGGAACAATTTGGCATCTCGCTTCCCGAACTTCCAGACAGCGATGATTGGAGACCAACGGACTATTTTCGGTCAGCGCAAGCTGCATTCGGCGCACGCAGTGGATGGGCTGTCCACGAAGACGAAATAGTTGCAGGTTTCTTTTCGTTCTCAAAATTTCTGCTTTGGCGAGATCTTGACCCCGCCAACTGGCCAACCATCGATGGACTACTTAAGTCCGATCTTCTCTCACGCATTCTACTTCGAGAAGAAACGGATGTTCTCCAAGATACCCCCATAATTGCAGAGGACGCGCGCATAGACGAAGCTTTTCGCCCAACCGAACTTGTGCACGTTTCTGACGCTGACAGTTCTCAGGCGATAGCAATACAAGAGGCCTTGAGCGGAAAAAACCTGGTCATACAGGGACCGCCCGGAACAGGAAAATCACAGACCATCACGAACATCATTGCCGGGGCGGTTCATGGGGGGAAGCGCGTCCTTTTTATCGCAGAAAAGATGGCCGCACTGGATGTCGTCCACCAGCGGTTAGTAAAAAAGGGACTGGGTCCGATCTGCCTTGAACTTCACAGTCGGAAAGCCTCCAAGGCGCAGGTTCTGGACCAGATCAAACAAGGGATGGCAGCGCCCCCGCCTCCCACTTGGTCAAACAAA
>CAZEFQ010000018.1:0-3109 GCA_964511505.1 uncultured Rhizobium sp. | reverse complement strand
GAATCGCAGAAAGCAAACGTCGCCAAGAGCGAATTCCTCGCCAATATGAGCCACGAGCTGCGCACGCCCCTGAACGCCGTGATCGGATTCTCCGACATCATCCGCGGCCAGATGTACGGCCCGGCCGGCGACCCCCGCTATGCCGAATATGCCGAGGACATCCACAACAGCGGCACCCACCTGCTCGCGATCATCAACGACATCCTCAACCTCACCAAGGTGGAGGCGGGCAAGCTGGAGCTCAGCGAAAGCCGCTTCGAACTGGGCGAAGTGGTCGAGGATTGCATCAAGCACTGTTCGACGCAGGCCGCCAAGCGCAACATCACCGTGGCTTTCGAAGAGGGCGGGGCATCGCCCGTGCTTTACGGCGACAGGCGGCTTTTCGTGCAGATATTCCTCAACCTGATCTCGAACGGGATAAAATTCACGCCCGAAGGCGGGCGTGTTTCGGTCGCCTGGCGGCCGGAAGAAAAGGGCGGCATCGCGGTGGATGTGACCGACACCGGCGTCGGCATCGCGCCGGAGGATATCGAGCGGGTGGTGCGGCCTTTCGAGCAGGTCTCGACCGCCTATTCCCGCGCCACCGGCGGCACCGGATTGGGCCTTCCCATCACCAAGCGTTTCGTCGAACTGCATGGCGGCAGCCTCACCCTGGAAAGCCAGGTCGGGGCCGGCACCACGGTGCGTATCCGGCTGCCGGCGGGGCGCGTGATGCCCGCAGAGCAATCCGGCGCCGGCGCGGCGCGGGGTCCGGCCGGAGGTGAACCCGTCAGGCCGGCTGAGGCGGCTTACGGATAAACAGCAGACGCACCTGGCCGGTGGATTCCACTTCCGTCCAGGCCATGTTGGCGCCGAGGCCCTGTGCCCAGGAGAGCATTTTCCCTTCATCGCGGTAATGCAGGCTCCAATCCGACGCCAATTCCATGGGCCAGAGCGTGTTCATCGCCGTGTCGTTCATGTTGCCGATGATGAGAAGCCCGCCCGGCGCCAGCGAATTGTAGAGCCGGCGCGCCAGGGAGGCGGCGCGGCGATCATTGAGATAATCGAGCAATCCCACGGAATAGATCAGGTCCTGCGGCGCGACCTTGTCGAGGTCGCTGCCGGAACGCAGGATCTCGGTGAAGGACATGTGGAGGCACTGCATGTGCGCGCGCCCGCCCCAGCGCACCAGATGCGGATAGATCTGCTCATTCGCCTGCAGCAGCGCCTTTTTTTCCTGGTCAACCAGGAGGAAATCCACCGCCCCCGAAAGTTCGGGCCTGGTGCCGAGATAAAGCTCCACCTCGCGGGCCGGACCGCAGCCCAGGCTCAAGATGCGCGCCGGGCGCGCCCGGCGCACCGCCACCGTCTCGGCGATCTTCTTCTCCACCACATGCATGCGGGTGACCACGCATTCGGCGCATTCCAGACCCAGCCGGTGCATCAAGGCGGCATAAGTGTCCGCCCCTTCGCGCTGCCAGGCATAGAGGTAGTTCATCACCTCGAAGTCGCCGGGATAGCCCAGGGGCTTGCCATAGGCGCGTTGCCAGATGGGACCCAGGCACAATTCCGGCGTCAGCACCCGCTCGGTGAATTCCTTGGTCGCCGCCAGCACATCGGGATCATGGAGGATGCCGCGGACGAGATCGTTGCCGGTGTGCCAGAGGCCGCGCCATTCCTGCAGAAGCCGCGCCTCGCAGGCGTCATAACAGCTGTCGGAGTCGAAGACGCAATCCGACTCCTGGGCCACCGCCTTGGCGGTGTCGAGCGTGCCGCGATAGGAGCGCAGGGTGGACAGCGCGTCGGCGCAGAACAGGCGATAGTCCGCGCTCACCAGCGAGGTACGCGGCGCGTCGGCGCGGGTATTGGCGGCGATCTGGGCCTGGGTGTTGCGGCTCAGGAGCTTGTTCACTTCCAGGAAATTATCGACAAAGCGCAACGCCACGGTCGATCCGAAGACGCTGTCTTCGCGGCGGCAGACTTTGGCGGCGCTCTCGAAGATGGTGAGGCCCGACTGCTGCAGGGAGACGGTCAGCAGTTCGCCCACATCGGGAATGTCGGTGGCGCCATTGTTGCAGTTGAGCGCCATGCCGCCCATGCTCAGATTGCGCAGTTGATGTAACCCCGAGCGCAGCCGCACCTTTGGCGGCGTGCGGGGAAACAGCTTGCGCGCGTCGTAGCGGGGAGAGCGGAACCAGCTCTCGCGCCCGGCCGCGCCTTTCAGTTCCTCATATGCCGTCGATGCCATGCCCCCACCCACACAACGCGAACGCCGCCGCGCGCCCCAAGAGTTAATGCTTTATTAAGATGGCAAGCAGTCCGTTAACTATCAATCAAAAAATGGTTAATAGGCCGCATAAGGACGAAAATGAGCCGCATACGGAGCAAATCGGTCACAGCCGCGCCGTCCTGCGCGACTTGTTAACGAATGCGACAGTGAGGTGTTAACGCGGCGGCACAACTCAGGAGAGCAACCTCGGCGGTCACACTGCTGACCGGACGACCGAAGGCCTGCACCTGCAACACCCCGCGAATGACCGGCTTTAAGCGGCGCACAATTGCTCGATGGGAAGAGAACCGCGCCCACGCGCCGGCCTACAGGACGTCGTTGCCGATGGGGTTCAACATTCATCTCACGGCGCTTTCGGCGCGTGTCCCCATCCCGCCAGCGGGCCGGGTTTCCAGCTTGTCAGCGAACGCTCGGCTCTTTTGGGCGGGGCGCTTGCCTCGGCGCGGCAATAGGCGCGATGCACTATATCGGGATGGCAGCCGTGGAGATCCGCGCCATCGCAATCTGGACTCTCCTCCATGTCATCGCTTCGCTCCTGACCGGCATAGGCATCGCCGCGTCGGCCATGCTGATCATCAAAGACCGCGACGCTGCCCTCGCACGGCATTGGCGGCCTTTCTTTTTGTCCTGGGGAGAAAAGCCAGGCGTGCGAAAACATGCATAAGCGCATCGGTTTTCAACATCGTTTTGCCTGGATGCGCGCGAGAACCCGCCTTGCCAAGGTCTGCCCGCTCCCTTATCACCGCCGGCGGACAGGTGGTCGAGTGGTTGAAGGCACCGCACTCGAAATGCGGCGTAGGTGCAAGCCTACCGTGGGTTCGAATCCCACCCTGTCCGCCA
>CAZEFQ010000017.1:0-13381 GCA_964511505.1 uncultured Rhizobium sp. | reverse complement strand
GCGCCCGAGGTCATGCCGAAAAAGCCGTTGAGCTTGCGGATCTCATCCACATTCAAATCGCGCCGGCGTTTTCCGGTGTCCGGATTGATGCCGCGTTCGAGCAAAAGCAGTCCGGGATGGGCGCCGGCCGCGACCCGGATGCTGTCGGCATCGCCGACCGGCACGGCGAGGTCGGCCGGGCCGCGATCCGTGGCGCCATAGGCCAGCAGATAGCGCGCGATGCGATAGGCCATGGTGGCCTTGCCCACGCCCGGCGGCCCGCTGACCAGCCAGGCCTGGGGCGGACGCCCGTCCCTGATGGCGCGGCTGGCGACGGCCAAAGCCTGGTCCTGGCCCAGCAGCGTCTGGGCGCGGCGCGGGTGGGGAAATTCCGGTTCAGCGGGTTCGGTTTTACGCCGGGCCATGGCCGCTTATAGATCAAAACGCTCTGCCACGGCGGACCAAATCGCCGCCGCCACGGAAGCTTCATCTTGGGCCGCGTCGATCACCTTGCAGCGGCCGGGATCGCGCCGGGCAATGTCAAGAAAACCCTGGCGCAGCCGCTCATGGAAATCGCGGTCGAAATTCTCGAAGCGGGATTCGGCTGCGCCTCTCTTTCCCGCGCGCTGGAGCCCCAGTGTGACATCCAGGTCCAGGATGAGGGTGAGGTCGGGGCGGAAATCGTCCAGCACCACCGAATCGATGCGGCGGATGGTTTCGCGCTGAAGCGCCCTGCCCCAGCCTTGATAGGCATAAGTGGAATCGGTGAAACGGTCGGAAATCACCCACTCCCCTTTGACCAAAGCCGGGCCGATCACATGCTTCACATGGTCGGCGCGCGCGGCATAAACCAGAAGGGTTTCGGTGAGCGCATCCCAGCGGCCGGGCGGGCCGTTGACCAGGAGCGCGCGTATCTCCTCCGCGCCGGGTGAACCGCCCGGTTCGCGGGTGGTGATTGCCCTGACGCCCTTATCCGCCAAGGTGGCGGCGAGACGCTTGACCTGGGTGGATTTGCCGGCCCCCTCCCCGCCCTCCAGGGTGATGAACTTGCCGCTCAATCGCCCACTCATTTCTTCCCGAAAAGGCCCATCACATGCTGGAAGAAACTGGCCGGCGCGACCGCCTCGGCGGCATAGACCGGTATGGTCTCCCCCGGGAAATCCGGCGCGGTGACGGTGGCGGTGCCCACTCTCTGGCCGGCTGCGACGGGGGCGGTGAGATTGGGATCGGTCTTGACCGTGGTCTTGATGCCGCTGTGGGAATCCACCTGCATGGTGAGGAAGAGCGGCTTGTCGACCCTCACCGCCACATTCGGTACCGCGCCGTTCTTGACTTGGGCCTGACCGATCACCTGATTGGCCTGGAAGATGGGGTAAGAGCGGAACTCCCGGAACGCCATTTCCATCACCCGGGCGGCTTCCTCGGCACGACGGATATTGGGAAAATAGTCATTGTGATACTGGGGATAGCGCAATCCGTTAAGAACCAGGATCAAGCGCTGATTGCCCCGTTTGGCTGAAATGGTGATGCCATAGCCGGCAGCATCGGTATGGCCGGTCTTGAGCCCGTCGGCACCCGGCAACGTGGAAATCACCAGGTCGCGGTTGGGCTGGGTGATGCCGTGCCAGGTGAAGCTCTTCTCGCTGAAGTAATGATAATATTGGGGATAGGTGTTGATGATGTGGCGCGACAGCTTGGCGAGATCGAGCGCGCTCATCATCTGGCCGGGGGGATCGGGCAGCCCGTCCGGATTGACGAAGGTGGATTGGGCAAGGCCCAGCTCCTTGGCCCGCTTGTTCATATCCGCGACAAAACCTTCCACCGTGCCGCCGATGCTTTCAGCCACCACCACGCAGGCGTCATTGCCGGACTGGGTGATAATGCCCCGGATCAGGTCTTCGACCGCGATATTGTTGCCCAGCTCGACAAACATCTTGGAGCCCTGGGTACGCCAGGCGCGCTCCGACACCGGCATAGTGTCGGTGAGCTTGATGCGGCCGTCGGCAAGGCGCTGGAAGAGAAGTTCAAGCGTCATCAGCTTGGACATGGAGGCGGGCGGCATCGGCACCATGCCGTCCTTCTGCCACAGCACTTGGCCGGTGCCGGCGTCCATCAGGAGCGCATGCTCGGCGCTGGTGTCCATGGCAGCCCAGGCCGGCGTCACCAGCGGAGTCAGCGCCACCGAAAACAGGATGGAAATCAGAAGGACGAAAAAGCGGCGCATGAAGGCTCCGTGTTGCTGACTATTGATCGACCACGATCTCGGCCTCGCCGCTGCCGGCGCCGGAAATGCGGGCCAAGGCGGCATCAGCATCTTGAACCGAGGCGAGCGGGCCGGTGCGCACTCTATAGAGGGTCTGGCCGCCCCGTTGAAGAGCGGAGACGCGCATATCGCCACCGATGGAACGGGCCAGGCGCTGGGCATTCTCCAATTTGCTGAAGGCCCCGACCTGGACATAAAGATGCGTGCTGGGCGGTACCGGAACTTCCTCCACCTTGCCGCTGGGCTCGTCGGCGGCCAGTTGCACACCCGATTCGGGCAGCGGCGCCGGTAACGGCTTGACCTCGACCGGAGGCGCTGCCGCCGCCCCTTTCAAGGCGTTGAGGGTGGCGACATCCACTTCGTCGGTGGGGACGGCGGGAAGCGCGTTGGCGATTTCGGGAGGGGTTTCGGGCTTGGCGGGCGTGCCCCCATTGAGATCGGCGCGGCCCAGATAAGTGACACGCACCCGCGCGGTGCCGTTCCGCACCACATCCAGAAGCTCGGCGGCATGGCGCGAGAGGTCAATGATCCGGCCACGGGCGTAAGGGCCCCGGTCATTGACCCGGACCACGATGGATTTGCCGTTCTCCAGATTGGTCACCCGCACATTGACCGGCATAGGCAAAGTGCGGTGCGCGGCGGTGACCGCGTTGCCGTCATAGACTTCGCCGTTTGCCGTGTACTTGCCGTAGAAATCCGGGCCATACCAGGAGGCAATGCCGGTTTCGTCGTAATCGGGCTGTTCATGCGGGTAATACCAGATGCCGCCGATCTGGTAAGGGTCGCCCACCTTGTAGACGCCGGCGCCCGCCGGCGGGCGGACCGTTTGGACGACGGGCCGTGGCGCCGGCCCGCGCATGGCGCCGCAGCCGGCCAGCAGCACCAAAGACAAGACGGCGAGTGTGCCGCGTATGGATGAGTGCATCCCGTCCCGATTCATGATTGCGCCGAGGCTAAAGAGCCTCACGGAAGGCGACAACCCAAAAAACAAAAGGCAGGTCATGGACCTGCCTTTTGACTGACTCAATTTTGCCGCCTTACTGAATGGTCACTTTGGTGACGTTCCAGAGGATGGCCGAGCCCAGATAGACGACATTGGGCTCCTTGCAGCCGATCTCATGCACCAGGCGGCCGGCATCGTCCTCGCCGCGGCCGAGACTGGTCTGGGCCCAGCCGACCACTTTTCCGGAATCGAAATCAATCTTGTAGAGGCGGCCGGAGGTTCCATCCGAACTGAAGACATATTGCTTGCCGTTTGCATCGGCCTTGGGGATGCACACGCCCCAGGGCGCGCCGATGCCGGTGATGGACTTCTTGAAGTTCAGATTGTCGTCATAGACCTGGATGCGGTGATTGTTGCGGTCGGCGGCATAGACATTGTCATGCGCATCCACTGCCACGCTATGGATGATGTTGAACTGGTTGGGACCGGTACCCCAGGTGCCCACCCATTTCAGCCAGTGGCCGCCGGGCGCGATCTTCACCAGGCGCGAATTGCCATAGCCGTCCGTGACGAAGATGTTGCCGTGCGAATCCCAGCTGACGTCGGTCGGGCGGTTGAAGGTGCCCACCCCGCCCTCGGGGTGCAGCCGCTTGACCATATCCACCGGCTTGCCTTCCTGACGGGCATCGCCTTCAAAGCCCCGGCCGCGCTTTTCCACCATCTGCTCGAGATAGTCGATGGCTTCGGGGGTGCGGCCGAACTGCTCCATGGGAACGCCGGCCTGACTGTATTTCACGATCATGCCCGAGCCTTCATCCACCTGCCAGACATTGTCGTTCTTGTCGATACGCACCGAATGGGCGAAGGACTTGGCGTAATTGTTGGGTCCGATCTCGCGGATGAATTTGCCGGCGGGTGAGAATTCCCACAGCATCGCCGCGGTGCCGCCGCGCGCCACACCCTGCGGATTGGTGCGGGAATAGACATAGATATTGTTCTTGGAATCGACGTCAACGCCCACGGTCTCGCCCATGGTGTAACCGGGCACCAGAAGCTGCAGCACCTCTTCCTTGTATTTGAGCTTGGGGGTCTTGGCGTCGAGCGCGTCCTGCTCGGCCTGTTGCTGCTTGGTCGAAATCTGCGCCTCAGCACCGCTGATCGCAGTGGCGGCGATGAGGCCCGCCAGCGAAAACAAAATCGCGTGTTTCATGGCATTTTCTCCCCGTAGTGAATGGCTGTTTTTGATTGTGACGCCAGCATAGCCTTGTGTCCCGGCTTGCGGAAGGATGCCTGGCCCGGGTTCTTATTGTTCTGGTTTCACTTGATATCCGGTCTCCGATCTTGAAAATCCGTAATGATGGCGCCCGCCCCCGGAAAAAGCTGCGGTGACTGTTCGCTTTGCTGCAAGCTGTTGGCCGTGGCGGAGCTGGACAAACCGCAGAATGTCTGGTGCCGGCATCTGGTCATGGGAAAAGGCTGCTGCATCTATGAGACGCGGCCCGATTCCTGCCGCGGCTTTTACTGCCGCTGGATGGAAGATGCGCGCCTGGGACCGGAGTGGAAGCCCAACAAAAGCAAAATGGTCTTGGCCCATATCGCAGAGCATCAGCTGTCGGTCTATGTCGATCCGGGTGCGCCAGGGGCCTGGCGCAATGAGCCCTATCTTTCGCACCTGGTCGGGATGGCGAAAACCGGGCTCAAGAATAACGCCATCCTGAAGATCATCGACCAGGGCCGCGTCTTTGTGCTCTTGCCCAACCGGGTGGTGGACTTGGGCGCCGTGGGACCGGATGACAAGATCGTGCTCAAGAAAATGCCCGCGCCGGGCGGAGCGATTTATGATGTTTCCGTAACCCGCGCGGGATGATATTGCGAGGTAACGGACAGGTGGCCGAGTGGTTTAAGGCAACGGTCTTGAAAACCGTCGTGGGTGCAAGCTCACCGTGAGTTCGAATCTCACCCTGTCCGCCAGACTTGAGGATCGATGAGGCTTTCCCAGTCGCAGCGTGAAGCCCTGGAGCGGCAGGATGCACGGCATCTGGCGGCGCCGCTGCCTTCGAACGCAAACCAGAATACGGTGATGCCGCATATGCGCCACCTGGCGCGGTTGCTGAAGGACCGGCAGGCAGTGTCGCCCGCCACCCGCGCGTTGAGCCACCTAACCGCCCTGTATGACCGTTCGATCCCGCCCGCCGAAGCCAAGCGGCTGGCATGCCGGCAGGGTTGCGCGCATTGCTGCCGCCAGCAAGTGCTGGTTTTCGCGCCGGAGCTTTTCTTCCTGGCTGCCTCGGTGCGGGACCGGGACGGCATGATCGAAAAATTGCGGCCGAAAGCGGGAGAGGCGCCGTCGGCCGAGTGCCCGCTGCTGCAAAACGAGAGATGCACCGTCTATGCCACGCGGCCCCTGAATTGCCATGCCTTTGCTTCGGTGGATGTGAACAATTGCATCAGCACTTTTCGCTATCACAGCCGCCGGGACATTCTTTCGCCGGCAATCTTTGATGATTTGCGCGACAGCTGCCGCGCTATTCTGCTGGTGGCGATGCAGGCGCTGGGCTTGCCGATCCTTGCCTACGAATTGACAGGCCACACCCTGGCTGCCGTGCTGGCGCAGGACCATGCGGAAAAACGCTGGCTGCGCGGCGAGAATGTGCTGGCGGACGTGAAAACCATCCCGACCGGAATACCGCCCGACTGGCAGGTCAAGATCGACCGCATGGCTGCCGAGGTGCGGTTGGCCTTGTGAGGCATGTCAGTTCTCGGCATCCGGCGCTACCGTGACAGCGCATGCGAGTTGCGGCAAACACGCATGGCGGATTGCGCTAGGCTTCCTAGAAGCGGGGATTCATCATGACGTCGAAACTGGCCAATTCACAGCCTTTGGTCCTGCACCAGATGCAGATGTCGGGCAATTGTTACAAGGTGCGCCTGGCCGCCCACCAGCTGGGGATTGCGCTGACGCTGAGGGATTATCCGCTGCATGGCGGCGAGACGCGCACGCCGGAATTCCTGGCCAAGAACCCCAATGGGCGGGTGCCGCTGCTGGAATTTCCCGACGGGCGTTTCCTGGCCGAGTCGGATGCCATCCTTTTTCATTTAAGCGAGGGCACCGCCTTGCAGCCCGAGGATTCCTGGCATCGCGCCCAGATGATGCAATGGATGTTCTTCGAGCAATACAGCCACGAACCTTATATCGCGGTGGCGCGTTTCTGGCTTACTTATGCGCCCACAGAGGCCTTGGAAAAGAAGCGCCACCTGGTCCCGGAATGGCATCAAAAAGGCAACGCCGCCTTGGGTGTGATGGAAAGTCACCTCCGGCGGAATGACTGGTTCGCCGGTCCGGCCTATTCCATCGCCGACATCGCACTTTACGGCTATACCCATTCGGCGGCGGAAGGCGGCTTCGATCTGTCACGCTATCCGGCCGTGGTAGCCTGGCTGGCCCGGGTCAAGGAACAGCGCGATCACATTCCTTTATGAGGACACCTCACCAGGGAACGCGGCCGAAGCGGGTCATCAGGCGCGCCATTTCTTCGTCGCTGCGTTCCTTCAAGGCGGGATCGGCCCGGATCCGCGCCATTCCCGAGCCGGGGTGACAGTTGCGCACGACCAGCGGCCAAGGCGAGTCATGCCGCGCCAACTCGACCCTGGGCTTGCCGCGCTCAAGCAGCATGCCCAAGGCGGGACGGCTCAAGGGCAATGTGTTGTAGTCCATCGGGGTGGTGGCCTCGACCAGATGCACCCGCCGCGCCTCAGTTTCGCCCAGCCGTCCCAGCCAGTCGTTGTCGAGATGGAAACGGTATTCCGGATTGAAGGGACCGACCTTGTCCCACACCCACCGGCGCATCACCCAGCCCGAGGGGGTGGGGAATTCCTGCACCTGGATGATCTTGCCCTCCGGTGTGACTTCCAGCTCGGTGGAGGAGGAAAAATCGAAATCCTCCTTCAGCATGGAAAAGGCGCAGTAGAGAAAGCCGTCATTCCATTGATCGTCGTCCTCCAGGATGGCGATGAAATCGCCTTCGGCCCCGGAGGCAGCGGCATTCAGCGCGGCAACCTGGGATTTGCCCTCGCTGGGGATGAACCGCACCCCCAGCCGATTTTCCAGCCCGGGCGGCGGCGCGGCGTCGGCATCGATGCCGACCAGGATCTGCTCCCGATGAGAATGGCCGCGCTGGCCGCGGATAGAGCCGACCGCGCGCTCCAGGAACAGCCGCCCATCCGGACCACGCTCCAGGCGGGAGGGGATCAGGATGGAGAGCGTAGACACCGTGGCTCAGATATCCGCGTAACAGCGGACTTCTTCGGAGGCGCCTGGCGTTGTGACCGCGCCGTCGCGCGCCGGACCGACATTCCTGGCGTAGCGGGCCAGCGCACCGGTCTTGAAGGCGGGCGGTTGGGGCCTGAAGGCTTTTTTGCGCTCGGCCAGTTCGGTGTCTGAAAGCTCGACGTTCATGATGCCTTTCTCGGCATCGATCACGATGATGTCGCCATCCTGGAGAAGCCCGATCGGTCCCGCATCCGCCGCCTCGGGCCCGACATGACCGACACAAAGGCCCCGGGTGGCGCCGGAGAAACGGCCATCGGTGATCAGGGCGATATTTTCCACCCCCTGCCCGTAAAGCGCGGCAGTGGTGGAAAGCATCTCCCGCATGCCGGGGCCGCCCTTGGGGCCTTCCCAGCGTATCACCAGCACATCGCCTTCCTGATAGCGGCGGGCCTGGACGAAATCGAAACAATCCTCCTCGCAATCGAAGACCCGCGCGGGGCCGCGGTGCTTGATATGCTTCAGCCCCGCGATCTTCACAATCGCGCCGTCGGGGGCGAGATTGCCCTTGAGACCTACCACGCCACCGGTCGGCGCCAGCGGCTTGTCGGCGGAGACGATCACTTTCTGGGTGGAATCGAATTTCAGCCCGGCGAGGTTTTCCGCCACGGTCCTGCCGGTGACCGTCATGCAGTCGCCATGGAGCAACCCCGCATCCAACAGCGCGCGCATCAGCATCGGCACGCCACCCGCCTCCCACATATCCTTGGCGACATATTTGCCGCCGGGCTTGAGGGAGGCGATATAGGGCGTCTTCTTGAAAATCTCCGCCACGTCGAAAAGGTCGAACTTGATTCCGGCTTCATTGGCCATGGCGGGCAGATGCAGCGCCGCATTGGTCGAGCCCCCGGTGGCGGCCACCACCATGGCGGCATTCTCGAACGCCTTGCGGGTGGCGATGTCGCGGGGACGGAGATTCTTCTCCAGCAGCTTCATCACCGTCTGGCCGGCTTTCAGCGCGAAATCGTCCCGCTCCAGGATCACCGCCGGCGGACCGGACGAGTAGGGCAAAGCCAGGCCGATGGCTTCGGCCACGCAGGCCATGGTGTTGGCGGTGAACTGGCCGCCGCAGGCGCCGGGACCGGGACAGGCGGTCTTTTCCAGGAGGCAAAGCTCGCTGTCGGGCATCTTGCCGGCGGAATGCTGGCCCACGCCTTCGAACACATCCACCACAGTCACGTCGCGCTCATGAAAGCGGCCCGGCATGATCGAGCCGCCATAGAGAAACACGGATGGAACATTGAGGCGCAGCATCGCCATCATCATGCCGGGCAGCGACTTGTCGCAGCCGGCGATGCCGACCAGCGCATCATAGCAATGGCCGCGCATGGTGAGCTCGACCGAATCGGCGATCACTTCCCGCGACACCAGCGAGGATTTCATGCCTTCGTGGCCCATGGCGATGCCGTCGGTGACGGTGATGGTGCAGAATTCCCGTGGGGTGCCGCCGCCGTCTTTCACGCCCTGCTTGGCCGATTGCGCCTGGCGCATCAAGGCGATGTTGCAGGGCGCCGCCTCGTTCCAGCAGCTGGCCACGCCCACCATGGGCTGGTGGATCTCCACTTCGGTCAGCCCCATGGCGTAATAAAAGGCGCGGTGCGGTGCGCGGCTCGGGCCTTCGGTGGTGTGGCGGCTGGGCAGGCGGGACTTGTCGAATTTGACCATGGGACTATCCGGGAAAAAGGCGGCGGACTATGGCCTTCCGCCCCTTGTCCATTCAAGCCGCATTTTCGCGTGCCCGGCCATGTCCGATAATGAAAAGACCCCGGAGGCAGAGCTTCCGGGGTCCGGTCTACCGCAGGATCAGGTCCCGTCTAGCGGTAGTAATAATGCCGGTGGCCGTAACGGTCCACGTAATAGGATTGGCGATGGACGCGGGCGGTACGACGGTGGCAATCCTGGCTGCGAGCGATGGCATTGCCGGCCAGCCCGCCCACCACTGCGCCGCCGATACCACCGGCCACGCTGTGCGTGCCAAGACCACCGATCAAGCCGCCACCTACCGCGCCCAGGGCCGTGCCGGTGTCATGAGAACGGCCGCTGCAGGCATCGGCGAAAACGGGCGCCGTACCTGCGCTCAAGACGACCAGGGCCATTGCCGCAATTTTGCCGAGATGGTTCACGGTTTTCTCCATGATGAATTCCAGGAGAAAACGAACAGCCGGCACGCCCGTTCCTAAACAGGTTCCAGAGCGGGGTAATCGACATAGCCGGAGGCGCCGCCGGAATAGAAAGTGGCGCTGTTCCATTCATTCAGCGGCGCGTGATGCGCGAAACGTTCCGGCAAATCCGGGTTGGCGATAAAGAGTTTGCCAAAGGCCACGGCATCGGCCTTGCCCTCGGCCAGCGCGCGTTCGGCGCTTTCCCGGGTGAATGCCTCATTGGCAATGAAGACGCCGCCGAATGCCTCTTTGATGGCGGGACCGATGGAATCAGGCGCCTGCTTTTCCCGCGCGCAGAGAAAGGCCAGACCGCGCTTGCCCAGTTCGCGCGCCACGTAGGCGAAAGTGGCGAGCTTGTCGCTATCGCCCATGTCATGGCTGTCGCCGCGCGGGGCCAGATGCATGCCGACACGATCTGCGCCCCAGACCTCGGCCACCGCATCGGCCACTTCCAGCATCAGCCGGGCCCGTTTTTCGCGGCTGCCGCCATAGGCGTCGCTGCGGTGATTGGTTGTGTCCTGCAGGAACTGGTCGAGCAGATAGCCATTGGCGCCATGAATCTCGACGCCGTCGAAGCCCGCCGCTTTCGCGTTCTCCGCGCCTTTGCGGAAGGCGCCGATCACGCCGGCAATCTCATCCATTTCCAGGGCACGCGGCGTGACATAGTCGGTTTCGGGCCTGACCAGGGAGACACGCCCCTTGGGTTTCACCGCACTGGCGGAGACCGGGGTGGCGCCGTTCAGAAACATGGGATGAGAGACGCGCCCGACATGCCAAAGCTGGAGCAGGATGCGCCCGCCTTCGCCATGCACGGCACGGGTGATTTTTTTCCAGCCTTCGGTCTGTTCGTCGGACCAGATGCCGGGCGTACCGGCATAGCCCACACCCATGGGATCCACGCTGGTGGCTTCGCTGACGATCATGCCGGCGGAGGCACGCTGGCGGTAATATTCCACCGCCAGGTCGGAGGGCACGCGCGTCTCGGGATGGGCGCGGCTCCTGGTGAGCGGCGCCATGATGATGCGGTTGGGTAGCGAAAGCGCGCCGACTTTCAAAGGGTCGAACAGATTAGGCATCACGGCTCCGTGCGGCTGATGCGTCCTTATCTAGGTGCGGCGCAGCGGTTCGACAACCGCGCCCGCTTCAGGGTCTTTGTGCCTGTTTCTTAGGCCAGCCGCGCGATCGCCTCATTGAGGCGGGCCGCCAGGGCCGCCGCCTCGGCGCGCTTTTCGCGCTGCTCGGCAAGTACGTCCTCCGGCGCTTTGGTGACAAACTGTTCATTGGAAAGTTTGGCGTCAAAGCGGGCCACTTCTTCCTCGGCCCTTTTCAGATCTTTCTCCAGCCGGGCGCGCTCCTTGGTGAAATCGATCACATCGCCGAGAGGCAGCGCCACCACCGCCTCCCCCAGGATAAATTGGGCCGAGCCTTGGGGAATGATCGCCGCCACATCGGCGCTTTCCAGCCGCGCCAGGGTCTGGATCACGCCTTTATGGCCGGCCAGGCGGACCTTGCTTTCATCGGATGCGCCGGTCAGCAGCATGGCGATCTTGGCGCCGGCCGGCACATTCATCTCGGTGCGCACCGAGCGGATGCCTTTGACCAAGTCGATCACCCACTGCATTTCGGCGATCGCCGCTTCGTTCCTTGGCAAGGCGGAGAGTTTGGGCCAATCGGCTTCGATCAGGAGGCTGGCGCGGGATGTTGCCGCCGTCACCGCCCAAAGCTCTTCGGTGATAAAGGGCATGAAGGGATGAAGAAGCCTCAGGATGGTATCGCGCGCCCAGGCGGCGGTGGCGCGGGTTTCGGCTTTGGCGATCTCGTCCGTGCTGCCGAACAGCGGCTTGGCGAATTCGAGATACCAGTCGCAGAACACGTCCCAGACAAAATGATAAGCGGCGGCGGCGGCGTCATTGAAACGCAGGGCTTCGAGCGCGGTGGTGACTTCGGCTGAGGCCCGCGCCGTCTCGGCCACGATCCATTGATTGACGTTTTGTTTCACTGAAGCGGCATCGAAGCCGGGCGCGGTGACGCAACCGTTCATCTCGCAGAAGCGGGCGGCGTTCCATAGCTTGGTGCCGAAATTGCGGTTGGTCTCGACGCGCGTGGGACCTACCCGCATGTCGCGGTTCTGGCCGGCCGCCAGGGCCAGGGTGAAGCGCAAGGCGTCGGCACCGAATTCATCGATGAGCGTAAGCGGGTCCACCACATTGCCCTTGGTCTTGGACATTTTGGCGCCCTGCTCGTCCAGCACGCGATTGTGGATGAGCACGGTATGGAACGGCACGTCCCCCATGAAATGAGTACCCATCATCATCATCCGGGCGACCCAGAAGAAGATGATGTCGAAGGCGGTGACAAGCACGGAGGTCGGATAGAAGCGTTTCAGCTCCGGCGTCTTGTCCGGCCAGCCCAAGGTGGAAAAAGGCCAGAGCGCCGAGGAGAACCAGGTATCGAGAACGTCTTCATCGCGGGTCAGAGGCTTGTTGCCCGATTGCGCCTTGGCTTCCGCTTCGGTTTCGGCGCAATAGATTTTTCCATCAGCGTCATACCAGACCGGAATCTGGTGTCCCCACCAGAGCTGGCGGGAGATGCACCATGGCCGGATATTGCGCATCCAGCCGAAATAAACCCCCGTCCAGTTCTCGGGGACGAATCTGGTCTTGCCTTGCTCCACCGCTTCGATGGCCTTGTCGGCCAGCGGCTGGACATTCAGATACCATTGCTCGGTAAGGAAAGGCTCCAACACCACGGTCTTGGTCTTTTCGTCATGCGGCACGGCATGGACGATGTTCTCGACCTTGTCGAGCAGGCGCAGGCTTTCCAGGTCGGCGATCACTTTCAGCCGCGCCACATGGGTCTTGAGGCCGCGATAGGGCACGGGGACTGCCTCATTGAGCGTGCCGTTCTTGTTGAGGATGTTGATCAGGGGCAGATTGTGGCGGCGGCCCACTTCGAAATCGTTGAAGTCATGGCCGGGCGTGATCTTGACCGCGCCGGTGCCTTTTTCCGGATCGGAATATTCATCGGCAATGATGGGGATCAGCCGGCCGGTGAGCGGCAAGACCGCGTGCTTGCCAACCAGCTCTTGGTAACGCGGATCATCCGGATGCACCGCCACGGCGGTATCGCCCAGCATGGTCTCCGGCCTTGTGGTGGCGACGGTGATGAAGGTCCCGGGCTGGTCCTCCACCGGATATTTGATGTGCCAGAGATGGCCCTTGAGCTCGATATTCTCGACCTCCAGATCGCTCACCGCGGTTTCCAGCCGCGGGTCCCAGTTCACCAGCCGCTTATCCTTGTAGATCAAGCCCTGGCGGTAGAGTTCGACGAACACTTTGGTGACGGCGCGGGAAAGTCCCTCGTCCATGGTGAAGCGCTCGCGGCTCCAATCGGCGCTGGCACCCAGGCGGCGCTGCTGCTCGACAATGGCGCCGCCGGACTCGGCCTTCCATTTCCAGACCTCTTCCAGGAATTTCTCGCGGCCCAGGCCGACGCGGCTCATCTGCCGCTCGGCCAGCTGGCGCTCCACGATCAACTGAGTGGCGATGCCCGCATGATCGGTGCCGGGCTGCCAGAGCACGTCTTTGCCGCGCATCCGCTCGAAACGGGTGAGGACGTCTTGGAGCGTGTTGTTGAGGGCATGTCCGATATGAAGCCGGCCCGTCACATTGGGCGGCGGGATCACGATGCTGAACGGCTCGGCACCG
>CAZEFQ010000016.1:0-6298 GCA_964511505.1 uncultured Rhizobium sp. | reverse complement strand
GCGGCCAATGACGAGATCGTGGAAGGGCTGAAGAAACTGGGACAGGATCCCGCCACGATCAAGTATGTGATCATCACCCACGGGCATGGCGACCATGACGAGGGTGCCAAACTGCTGCAGGACAAATTCGGCGCCCATGTGGTGATGTCGGCGGCGGATTGGGACATGATCGAAAAGGGTCCCGACATGCCGGGGGGGAAGCCCAAGCGCGACATTATCGGCACCGACGGCGGCAAGATCACCCTGGGTGACACCACGGTCAATCTGGTGCTGACGCCGGGACACACCGCAGGTACCCTTTCGATGATTTTTCCGGTGAAGGATCGCAACCGCACCGTGATGGTGGCCTACAACGGAGGCACGCTAACAGGCGCGTTCGGCACCGATGCGGCGCGCTGGGATCAATATATTGCCTCTCAAAAGAAAATGGCGGCGGCCGCAGCGAAATTGGGCGCCACCGCAATGATCACCAACCATAGCGAATACGACAATGCCTATGAAAAGGCACAACTGAGCCAGTTGAGAAGAAGCGAAGATCGCAGTCCATTTGAAGTCGGCACGGACGGCGTGGCACGCTTTTTCACGGTCATGGCGGAATGCGCCGAGGCGATGAAGCTGGAGGCGACGTCGAAGTAGGGACTTAAGCGCCGCCCAACTTCAACTCCGGCAGACGCGGATTGTCAGGGGTGAGCTTCTCATCGCCCGCGGGATAACCAAGCCTGCTTAATATGAAGGCCGTGATGTCGTCATAGTCCGCGTCGGGATCGATGCCCGGCGCGTCATAAGGCATGGTCTCCCGGATTACATCCAGCAGAGACCTGGCGGTGCGGTTCTGGTCCGTCAGCAATTGCCGGAAATCCGGGCCGGTCAGCGCCGGGCCGGAGCCGCCTTCCATGTCGGGACCATGGCAGGCGCCGCATTGCCGAGGATAGATCACCTGGCCCCGGCGGGCCTGATCCGCGGTGAAGACGGCGGGCGGCTGGGCATAGGCCGAAGACGCGGCCAGGCACGGCACCAGAAGCAAAAGACAGCGTACGGATTTCATCATAACCGGAACAAGGCTTGCCGCGGCGCGAAAATCACGCGGCCTCATCTATACAGGTTCTGGAAGCGGGCCCGCAGCAGATTTTTCTGCACCTTCCCCATGGCGTTGCGCGGAATCTCGTCCAGCACCATCACCCGCTTGGGAAGCTTGAAATTGGCGAGTTGGTTTTTCAAGGCGGCGAGGACGGCCTCTTCTGTCACCTTAGCACCGCCTTTCGCCACCAGCACGGCGGTGACGCCTTCGCCGAAATCGGGATGGGGCAGGCCGAACACCGCGCTTTCGTCCACACCGGGAATGGCATCCAGCGCAGTTTCGATCTCCTTGGGATAGACATTCAGGCCACCAGTGATGATCAAATCCTTTTCGCGTCCGACAATGAAAAGATATCCGTCTTTGTCCAGCATGCCCATGTCGCCGGTGATGAACCAGCCGCCGGGAAGGAAATCCTCTTTGGTTCTTTCCGGCAGCCGCCAATAGCCGGTGAAGACATTGGGGCCGCGTACCAGAATCTTGCCGATCTCACCCTGCGGCAGCGTTTTGCCGTCATCGCCGGCGATACGGATTTCGGTACCGGGAAGCGCCCGACCGACGGAGCCGGGCTTGCGCGCGCCTTCATAGGGATTGGAAGTGTTCATGTTTGTCTCGGTCATGCCATAGCGCTCCAGGATGGCGTGGCCGGTGCGTTCCTGCCATTGCGCATGCGTTTCGGCCAGGAGCGGCGCCGAGCCGGAGATGAACAGGCGCATATGGGCGGTCGTGGCGCGCGAGAGGCGCGGATCGGAGAGAAGACGGGTGTAGAAGGTTGGAACTCCCATCATGACGGTGGCCTGGGGCATGCAACGGAAAATTGCGTCCGGATCGAATTTGGGCAGGAACAGCATGGCGGCGGCGCCGGCCAGCGCGACATTGGTGGCGACGAACAGGCCGTGGGTGTGGAAGATGGGCAGCGCGTGCAACAGCACATCGCTGGATGTGAAGCGCCATTCTTCCTTGAGCGCCGTCGCGTTGGACTGGAGGTTTCCGTGACTCAGCATGGCACCCTTGGGCCGGCCGGTGGTACCGGAAGTGTAAAGAATGGCGGCGAGATCGCCGGACGTGACCGGGGCGTCGTGAAATCCGGCCGGCATGGCCGCGCTCTCGTCGATCAAGGTTCCGGCGCCGTCATCGCCGAGCGTGAGAATTGGGCCGGAAAAAATCGCGCGTATGGAGTCCGCCCTTGCGGGTGAACAAACCATCAGGCGGGGCTCGGAATCCGCCAACAGATGGAAAAGCTCGTTCACCGTATAGGCAGGATTGAGCGGCAAATAAATCGCGCCGGTGCGCAGGCACGCCAAATAGAGAAAAAGCGACTCGGGACTTTTCTCCACCTGCACCGCCACGCGGTCGCCCGGGTGGACACCGCGCGCCATAAGCAGGTTGGCGAATTTCGCCGCCTGGGCGAAGGCATCCGCAAAAGAGATCGGTGCGCGGCCGGAGGGAATGATAAAGGGCCCATCGGAACGCTGCACCGCAGCGGAGAGGAAAGAAAACAGATTGCCGGACATGGTCCCCCGGAAAGAAGCTTGCTAAGGATTAGCATAAGAGAAATCGGGATTGGAAACGGGGGCAAGGGCATGACCATTTATGGCGTCGCGCTGATGGCGATTTGCTCGCTGATCGGCGTCGGCATCGGCGACTTCCTGGGCGACCTTCTGCACGTCAAGGCGAATCTGGGGGGCGTGGGCTTCGCCATGATTTTGCTGCTTGCGGCGCGGGCTTACCTGCAGCGGAAGAGAGCGCTGTCCTCCGGCATTGTCCTGGGCACCGAGTTCTGGGCCACCATGTACATCCCCATCGCGGTGGCGCTGGCGGCCACCCAGGATGTGGTCGCGGCAGTGTCAGGCGGGCAAATGGTGTTTGTCGCCGGCTGCGTCACTTTCCTGCTTTTGGCCCTGCTGGTCGGCCTGTTCAGCCGTTTCGACAAGCATCGCGAGAGACCGGAGACGGAAGAGCCGATCCTGGGAGACGGTCCATGAATATCGTCACCAACCTCCTCGCCGAGGAAGGCGTCGTCACCGCCTTCGCCACCGTCGGCATCATCATCTATCTCGCCAACCTGGCGTCGAAATACCTGACTGCCGGGCGCATCCATGGCTCGGCCATCGCGGTGGTGACCGGCATCGTGCTGGCTTATATCGGCGGCCGGATCACCCACGGCCATAAAGGCATCGCCGATATCGCCGCCTTCAGCGGCTTCGGCCTGATGGGCGGCGGGCTGTTCCGGGACTTCTCCGTCACCGCGACCGCCTTCAATATCGACATCGCCCAGGCCAAGCGGGCCGGTTGGGTCGGCTTCACCGCCCTGGTGCTGGGGACCATCTTCCCGTTCCTGGTGGGGGTCATTGCCGCGCGCGCTTATGGCTATAGCGATCCGGTGGTCGTCACCACCATCGCCGCGGGCTGCGTCACCTATATCGTGGGCGGGGTCACCGGCGGCGCCTTGGGTGCGCCATCGGCCATCGTCGCCATCGCGGTCGCCATCGGAGTGTTGAAGGCGATCCTGATCATGATCGCCACGCCGATTGTCGCCTCTTCCATCCGGCTGGATAATTCGCGCACGGCCATGGTCTATGGCGGCATGATGGGCTCGATCAGCGGCGTCACGGCCGGCCTGGGCGCGGTAAATCCGCGACTGATTCCCTATGGCGCGCTGGTAACCACCTTTCACACCGGCTTTGGCTGCCTGGTCTGTCCTTCGATCCTGTTCCTGCTCACCCGGGCATGGCTGGGTGGCTGAGACATGAAACGAGACGCAATGCGGGCGGCCAACGCCCTGCTCTATGAAAACTGGCGCAACGGCACGCGGATAGACGCGTTGCCGCCGGACCTGCGGCCGGCGACGCGGGCGGAGGGTTATGGCGTGCAGGCCTTTCTGGAGGACTATACCGAACAGCCTCTGTTCGGCTGGAAGATCGCGGCCACCAGCGTGGCGGGACAGAAGCATATCAATGTGGACGGACCGCTGGCCGGACGGCTTCTGGCTGAGCGAGTGATCGAAAATGGCGGAACGTGTGAACTGGGCAACAATCTGATGCGGGTGGCCGAGTTGGAATTTGCCTTCCGCATGGCGGAGGACCTTGCGCCCCGCGACCGGGATTACCGCCAGGAGGAAGTGATGGAGCGGGTGGCGAGCCTTCATCCCGCCATCGAGATTCCGGACTCACGCTATAACGAATTTGAAAAAGTCGGCGTGGCGCAACTGGTGGCCGACAATGCCTGCGCCCACCGGTTCATCCTGGGAGCGGAGGTCAGCGTGGATTGGCGCGGTCTCGACCTGGCGGAGGAAAAGCCCTGCGCCTTCAAGAACGGCGTGATGGTGGCGGAAGGGCTGGGCGCCAATGTGTTGGGCAGTCCCCGCATCGGACTCACCTGGCTGGTGAATGAGCTTTCCCGCCATGGTCTGACCTTGAAGGCGGGTGAAGCGGTGACCACCGGCACCTGCATCAAGCCCGCGGCGATAGCGCGCGGCGACCACATCGAAGGCGATTTCGGGCCGCTAGGGCGGGTTTCGGTCGCGATAAGCTGAATTGATCTGGTAGGTTGCGGGATGCATCCCGCAAAAGAATCGCTTTCTGGCTTGATCGCGCTCGTGCCTGCGCCACCCGGAGCCGCGGTTTGCGGGACGGACGGCGTTTGTCGCCGGATCACACGGGCCGAAGCACGGGAAATCTTTCAATCCGGCAATGTGCTGGTGGCACACGCGGCCTTCGTGGCAGGGCGCCTGAAAGCGCCGGCGATGAAACCACTCTTTGACGTGCTGGAACTGTTCGCTTTTGTGCGTCCGGGCCAGCCCCTGGTGCCCAGCGCGGCCGGCCTGGCGCGGCTGATGGGCCTGGAGCTCCCACGAACACCGGAAGAAGCGGCGCGGACGATGCGCGCCGTGGTGGAACAATTGTTGCGGGAGGCTGGCGGAATCCCGCGCGAGAAGATCGCGCCCTTGCTCGATACCATGACCAGGGCGGGCTGGCGCTGGGGACCGCTGCTGGGCGCGGCGCTTGAACAGCCGCAAGGCTCGCCCATCGCAGGAATGGAAGCCTGGCGCGGCTTGCCGGTATGGGAGGATGAACCGCTTGCCGGCCAGCCCGGATCGGAACCGGTGTCGGCCCAGGAAGCGGAAACACGGCTCAAGCGCCTGGTGGGAACCCCGCGTCCGGAACAGGCCGCCTACAGCGCAGCGGCGAGTTATGCTTTCGGCCCGCGCGAGGACTCCGGCGCGCCTCGTGTTGCGCTCGTCGAGGCGGGCACCGGCACGGGCAAGACCCTGGGCTATCTCGCGCCCGCCAGCCTGTGGGCGGACAAGAACGGGCCGGGGCTTTGGATTTCCACTTATACCCGCAACCTGCAACGCCAGATCGTGCAGGAAATGGCCTATCTCTATCCCGATCCGGCCGAGCGCGCCGAGAAGGCGGTGGTGCGCAAAGGGCGGGAAAATTATCTCTGCCTGCTCAATTTCGAGGATGCGGTGAAGCGCACCGCCCTGGCTCCCGGCCAGCGCAGCGTGGCCTTCGGCTTGATCGCGCGCTGGATCGGCAGCGGGACCGATGGGGACATGTCGGGCGCGGGTTTTCCCGCCTTCCTCGCCGCGTCCCTGCCGCTGTCCGAGATCACCGACCGGCGGGGCGAATGCATCTATGCCGCCTGTCCCCATTATCGCATCTGCTTCATCGAACGGGCGATCCGGCGCGCCCGCCACGCGCCCATCGTGATCGCCAATCACGCCCTGGTGATCGCGCAGGCCGCCGGAGATTGGCTGGCGGCGGATCAGACCACAGACACGCCGGCAGAGCGGCGGCTGCGCTATGTCTTCGATGAGGGCCATCATCTGTTCGATGCCGCCGATTCCGGCTTTGCGGCGCTGCTCTCGGGGCGGGAGATGGCGGAGCTGCGGCGATGGATCAGGGGACCGGAAGGGCGGGCCCGCACAAGAATGCGCGGGCTGGAAGAGCGGCTGAAAGACCTGATCGCTGACGACGAGGCCGCGCGGGAGGCTTTGGATGAGGCGGTGCAGGCCTCGGGCGCGCTGGCCGGCGAAGGCTGGATGGCGCGGATCACCGGCGGCGGCCCGCGCGGGCCGGGAGAAATTTTCCTGGCCGAGGTGCATCGTCACGTCCGCGCCCGCAGCGACGACCGGGATGCATTTTACACCTTGGAGGCGGAGCCGCAGCCTTTGGGCGAAGAGGCTTTGCGGGCCGTGTCGGAACTGGCGTGGGCGTT
>CAZEFQ010000015.1:0-7253 GCA_964511505.1 uncultured Rhizobium sp. | reverse complement strand
CACCGATTAGGGTCTTGACGATTGCGTGATAATTCTTGAGATTCTCGAAGTCCGCTGCGTCAGCAGGTTGCCCCATTTCCTCGCCGATGAACTTCGCGTCCCGAACCCCTAAACGAAAGGCGATCATCGTAGCAGCGTTGCCAAAGATGGCTTGAGCGGTGCAATCCTCGACGCGACCAGCCGACACGTTGAAGGCGGAGAGCTGTCCAATGTGTTGATGCGCCAGAATGAGACTTACACCGTACTTCCTTGCTTCGGCCAAGATGCTCTCGAAGCCGCTTGCGGCGAAATTCTGGAACTCGTCGACATAAACATAAAAAGACCTGCGCTCCTCTGGGGCCAACGAGGCACGAGCCATACCGGCCCAGCGAAGCTTGCTCAAAATTATCATACCCAAGAGGGCGGCGTTAAGCTCGCCGATCAGGGCGCTTGGCAACTTGACGAGCAAGATTTTCTCGCGAGCCATGATGTCAGGAATGTTGATTGTCGATCGTGACTGACCGAGAATGTTGCGCATGATCCGGTCGATGACAAACGTGTCAAACTTGCTCACGACATAGAACAACTGCTCTGATGTCGTGTACGACCCGAGTTGATCGTACTGCTTCCAATAATCGCGCGCGAACTCATCTTTAAGCCTCGGTACGACTGCTTTCCTAAATTCCTTGTCATACAACGGACGTGGCACCTCGATCAGCGTTCCCTCTCCTCCCATCGACTCATCCAGCATCGTTAGGATCAGATGTCTGAGGCTGTGCTCGAACACCGGACCAGTATGCTCGAAGTAGAACAGCTTTCGAGTGATCGCTATCGTCTCCTGAACGACGAAGTCTCGATGGTGCGGATTGGCCGGATTAAACTCGAGCAAGTTCAATCCGAACGGATGTTCGGTGTCTGACGGATCAAGGAGAACGACGTCGTCGATGCGACTTTCCGGCACCCTCTTAAGTACCATTTCGACAAGGTCACCATGCGGATCGATGACGCATACACCCTTGCCGCGTTCCATATCTTGCTCGATCATTCGGCGGAGCAGAGTCGATTTTCCGGTGCCGGTCTTCCCTATGACGTAGGTATGTTTGGCCCGTTCGGCTTCCGCTAGGCGGACAACGATCTGTTTTTGGGCTCCGGAGTGAAACCCGAATCCGATCTCGATGCCTTCTTCCGGAAGTACAGCAGCCGGCGCCGGCATTACGGCAAACAGTGTCCCCACCGCCCCTGACGAACCGTCCAAGGGAAGACGAAACAGCCGGCTTCCTTCATATGGGTCAAAGAGAAATGGAACACGGCCAAGGCCGGCGGGCGCCTCTCCGCGACTCCCGACCTGCTCTGCCCAACCCGACTGAACCGCCGCAACGATTTCCTTGAACTGGGGCGATTCAAGGGAAGGGATCGTTATTTCATAGGAATCACTTCCCCACAAATCATACCCAATCGTATTCAGTAGAAGTCGAGGTATTGGAACCTCGCTCACGACGAATGCACGAATTTCACAACTTGGATGCAAACCGGCAGTGTCGCCCAGCATGCGCTGCATAGTGACAGCGTCACTCAGTCGCAAGGAGGGATTGCGCTCGGTGCCTAAGAAGAACATCGCTCCGTCACCAACTCGCGGGCTCTCCGTCACCCGACGATAGGTGTCGAAGAAACTGGCCTCTGGGTCAGAAAGAGTAGTTGGATGGAGATGAACTGAAAGCATGCAAGCTGACGCTTGTGATTGGAGCGAGTCCATGATCCTCGCCATTGAGCTACTCGCGTCCAAGTGATGGATGCGCGGCATATGGGCCTCGTCGGCGTAGGGCGGCGCGCCGAAGTGAACGTTCCGAGACAGTTCCGCTACATACCTCACGGGGAAGGGAACAGCGGAGCCACCGCCAGTGGCGTCCAATGCATCTTCTCTGAGCTGAAAGAGGTACGCATCACGAAGCGTGACGCGCATTAGGTTTGCCAGATCACGTCGAAAGCTGTCTGCTGTCTTCCTGGAGTCAGCTCGATCACCTGATTTCGCTGCGCCGACAATCTCGATCTCCAGATCCTTCAGATTGCCACCAGGATTCGGAAGACTCAGGTACCTCAATGTCAACGCGAGATCCTGGTTACCTCTGGAGGCCAGCGTCGAAATCAAGCGAATCTGTTTCTCCAAGCCTTCCCGGTGAACTCGGGCTGACTTCAGCTTCATCACGAACACAGACGTAAAAGCTGCTTCGTCGCCAGATGGTGCGACCGTTCGAATAGCGAGCTTAGTGGGATCGAAATCAACAATCACACCTGGATCGACCAGTGGTCGCAAGGCATCCATCGCTCGTCGATAGGCGTCCAAGACCGCCGTCACTGAATCAAGTGCCTCCCCTCTGAGACCTGGATCCGAAACCAGCGTCGCCAACGTTGTTTGTGCTCGATGCAGCAGAGCAAAGCGCTTGTCCCCAAGCCTCGCGAGCGAGGCCGGAGTTGGAAGGCAGTCCAGCTTCGCGCGCAACCAGTCGCCGCTTCGCCAGTTCAGGCCCCCCAGCAATTCAAAAATCTTTGACTTCAGTGTCTCAGGTGAGTCGGGCTGCCCCGCCAATCGGAGTAGTTCAGACCGTTCTGCTTCCACGAGAGCGCGCGCCGCGGCATCGCTCTCAGCTCCCGCGACGCGCCTGCCAAGACCGATCAGACGAGCGAATTGGTGGGCATCAAGTAGAGGCAGAAGTCCTACGAGCTCCGAAGATGGCGGAACCGGAAGGGGCGATGGCTGGTGTTGGTACTGCGCATAACCTCCCACTGGAAGGTCCACGACGACCACGGCCTCTTCGTTCGGTGGCAATGCCTTGGTGCCGTGCCGTTCCACCGATCCGTCGGCGTCCGTAAAGATGCAGAAGACTCGAGTGCCGCCAGCAGCAGCGACGTTTGCGTACACGACGGGACGACCGGCGCGCTCCGCGACTAGGCGCGCTCGCTGCTCGAAGTCGCGGATAGACGGCGAATAAGACGGCACCACGCAGAGATCGACGAGGTCCCAAAGTTGTCTTGGAACGCATCGTTGAACGTTTTGGTCGCTCTCATTGATTAGGTCAACGCAAAGTAGCACTCCAAATGTGATCGGCTCGCCAGCTCGACTTGACGTCGAGATCGGCTGCCACCTAGTCCCTGGCTTGAGCGCGCCCTCCCAGCGTGATTTACTAAGCTTGTCAACGCGTACCCAATTGCCCGAGGGCAGCCAAATCGGGCAAACACTCTTGCCAACGTCCTCATCAGATACGTCGAGGTGGACGTCTCCATACAATCCAAGCGTGTTGTGCGTGACTGTGTGACTAGCGGCAACAACGCAAAAGCGTGGTGCGATTTTCGTGATGGCGACGAGCGCGGACGCAGGAACGCAGTACTCCGGAAAAACGGCAACGTCCACTTCCAATCGATCGAGCTCGCCCAGAAGAATGAGCAGGCGGTCTCGGGTGAACGCCTCGTGCTCTTTGGCAATCTCTTGGCGCAATGAGACCAGTTTGTCTGATTGTGGCAACGACGGCGGTAGCGAGGCGAGGCCAGGTTCTCCGTCCGCAAGAACTGTAGGCTCCTCGATGTAAGGGAAGTTCAATGAGGCGGACGGCTGAAAGTCAAGCTGGATCGCGGCCACGCGAACGCGCCGAGCGGCGGAGGCTGCAGTAGGTTGCATTCTTGCTCCTGGGGCGTGGGGATAATAGCAGAGTGCGTTCTGTACCTGAGGTAAGGGCGGTGATTGCGCCGTGGCCGGCGTGATGTATACGCCTGAAGGCCCTCGAAGCTAGTGGCCTGTGACGTGACCGTGACGTGACGGCGTCGATTCGGCGAGATCTACTGAGGTTTACCGCGATAGACGGTCGTGACGCTGGGACGGCTAACTCTCTGGATCTGCAACGGTAATCGAAATCTGTAGCACGCCGTCGCAGACCGTCAGAGCAATTTCCAAGCGTGCTCCTTCAACCACTCGGACATCTCTCCGTTCAAGTGGAATCAACAGTCTACCGGCAGGCGGGGATCCACGCAAAAGCAAACGAAGCGCTCGCTGGACCTGATGCTATAGTGTCCGCGGCTCTTCACCATGAGCCTCACGACGGCCCAGAAGATGCCCGACGCACTCACAGAACGGCACCTTGCCGCGGTCGCGATCGCGCTCGGCGCGACAAAAGTCGCGGGGTGGTCCGACGCCGAGGACGCGCTCGCGCGCGATCTTCCTCCCGTTGGGCGGGAACTCCTCCGCAGGTTTCGGCGTGGCATCGAGCAGGGGAACGATCCTCTCGGCGAGGCCTTCTGTCGCGTTCGCACTCCCGAGATCCGGCGACCTCATGGCGCCACGTACACGCCAAAGCCGATCGTCGGCGCGATGCTCAAGTGGGCCTCTTCCCGTACTCCACGCCCCGCCCGGATCGTCGATCCAGGCGTCGGGTCGGCGAGATTTCTCGTCGCCGCCGGGCGGCGGTTCACTGCGGCGCGTCTGGTCGGGATTGACGTTGACCCTCTCGCCACGCTGCTGGCACGCGCACATCTGGCCACCGCCGGGCTCTCCGACCGCGCAGAGATCGTCGTCGGCGACTACCGCGATCTGAGACTGCCGGCGATTGACGGCCGGACGTTGTACGTCGGGAATCCGCCGTACGTGCGCCACCATCTCATCGAGCCGAAGTGGAAGGCGTGGCTCACGAAGGCCGCGGCTGCTCTGGGACTGAGCGACGCCAGTCAACTCGCTGGTCTCCACGTCCACTTCTTCGTCGCGACCGCGCGACAGGGACGAAAGGGCGACGTTGGCGCGCTGATCACATCGGGCGAATGGCTCGACGTCAATTACGGTCGTGTGCTGCGCGAGCTGTTCGTCGGGCCTCTCGGCGGTCAAAGCCTCACGGTCATCGAACCGACGGCCCAACCATTTCCAGACGCCGCGACGACCGGCGCCATCGCATCGTTCGAAATCGGCAGCCGGCCGACGTCCGTTCGTCTGAAGCGCGTCGACACCCTCGCCCAGCTCACCGAGGCGGGATTGGATCAGGGACGTCTTGTCCGCCGCGAGCGGCTTGAAAGCGCACATCGCTGGACCGCCCTGACCCGCGGTGTCAGGCAGGAACGGGAAGGGTTTGTCGAGCTCGGCGAGTTGTGTCGCGTTCACCGGGGTCAGGTGACAGGCTCGAACAAGATGTGGATTGCAGGCCCGCATGCGGCGGGATTGCCGGCGTCGGTCCTTTTCGCCAGCATCACGCGCGCGCGCGAGCTATTCATCGCCTGGCCGGCACTGACTGATTCGACGCTTCTACGCAAGGTCATCGATCTTCCGGCCGATCTCGACACCTTCGATTCCGTCGACCGCAAACTCATTGACGCGTTTCTGAAGAAGGCAAAGGCCGCAGGAATCGACAAGGGTTACATCGCGCAGAATCGCAAGGCCTGGTGGTCCGTCGGATTACGCGAACCCGCGCCGATTCTGACGACGTACATGGCGCGGCGCCCGCCGGCGTTCGTTCGCAACATGACGGGTGCGCGCCACATCAACATCGCGCACGGGATCTATCCACGAGATCCTCTGAGCGAGACCACCCTCGATGCTCTCGCCGCGTTTCTGTCCAGGACGGTCACGCAGGCGGAGGGGCGCACCTATGCCGGCGGACTGACGAAGTTCGAGCCGAAAGAAGTGGAACGGTTGCTGGTGCCGGAACCCTCCACGTTGATGCAGCTTCCGCTCGCCGTCGCCTCTGGCCAATGACGGATGCCGCCAGCTCCGCAGCTCCTTCAGCCGCCCCGGTGGACGCCTGACGAACTGGAACGCGACCGTCAGCGGGCAATCGAGATTTTCAGGAGACAGCGTCTCGAAGAACCCCTCGAGACGTACCTCGAAGCCTTCGACGAGCAACAGAAGGCATTCGAAGATCTTCTCGAGCTGACGGTTGACCTGACGCAGATCAGGGAACGCGCGGTCGATATCCTGTCCGACAAGCGCCTGCGAGACGCCCTGCGGTACGTCGCAGGACCGCCAATTTCGGACGATGACTGGAAGACCCTGGCCGATGCGACGTTCGCGCGCCGCCCGCTGCAGAGCGATCCCGCGCTCGCGGACCGGCTCCTACAGACGATCTGGTCGGTTCTCGATCGTCGGCGCTTCCCGTGGCTCCACGAACACCGAGACCCCGACGATGCGGGTCGCGAGACCGCAAGCGCCGTCCTCGCGTCTGCCGCAATGGCCGCCATGCGACGCTCAGAAACTGCGCGTCGCAGCGAGAGCAAGACAGCACAAGAACTGTACGTCGAGGATGCGCTGTCCCAGCGCCAGTTCACTCGCGTCGCCACGCGGTCGGTGCGCACGTTGGCAGAAGCGCCCGCGGCCGGAGAATTCTGCCGGGAGTCAATGCTGGGCACACGGAAAGCAGACTTCATCATCGGCCTGCCCGATCGTCGAGTCATGCCGCTGGAGTGCAAGGTCTCGAACTCGTATACGAACTCGATCAAGCGCCTCAACAACGACGCGGCCGTGAAGGCAGAGGTGTGGCGGCGCGACTTCGGGGACATGAACGTGGTCCCTGCGGCCATCTTGAGCGGCGTCTACAAGCTGCACAACCTGGAGGACGCGCAGAAGCGTGGCCTGACCCTCTTCTGGTCGCACAGCCTTGACGTGCAATTGCTCGACTGGATCGATCGGACACGGGCATGATCGCCCGACAGACTTCTGCGGCATGAAACGACCGCTGGCGCGGAAAGCCGCTCAGCCCGACTTGCGGGCGGCGCGCTGCTTCGTCCAGTACTGCTTCATCTTCACGCTCTGAGCTTTGCGCGCCGCCGCCGACATCGCCCGGCGGCCGCGCCGCCGCGACGGCGCCTCCTGCTGCGCGCCCGTCGCGAGCAGGAACGAAATCGGCAACTCGCCGGGATCGAACGTATCGCGAAGATGCGGGAACAGATCGACCAGATACTTGAGCTCCTGCAGCAGATCGCCGAACCGCGCTTCCGCGCCGCGGCGCGCGAGTTCGAGGACGGTGGCGTTCTTCGTCTGATTCTTCGTCTGACGTGGCATCGTCGGCTCCTCACCCGCATCGTATCTGAGCCGGCAGCGCGCGCCTAGCCGGGCGCCGCCGCGCGCACGGCCTCGGCCCGACCGCGCAGCGACACGGACGCGAGGCGCAGCGCACCGGACGCGACGCGCGGAGCGACGGCAATCCCGTCCAGGCCACGGCGCCCTGCTGCCGGTCTGCGGCGCCCTGCTCCCGGTCCGCGGCGCCCTGCTGCCGGTCTGCGGCGCCCTGCTCCCGGTCCGCGGCGCC
>CAZEFQ010000014.1:0-12318 GCA_964511505.1 uncultured Rhizobium sp. | reverse complement strand
ATCAGCTTTCACTGGCGCTCCAACACCTGGCTGGTGCTGGCCAACCTGCCCTTCAGCCTGATCGGCAGCGTGATCGCCATCGCCCTGATCGGCGGCGGCCTTTCGCTGGGCGCCATGGTCGGGCTGGTCACCGTGTTCGGGGTGAGCGCGCGCAACGCCATCCTGATGCTCGCCCATTACGAGCATCTGGTGGAGGAGGAAGGAGCGGCCTGGGACGTGGAAACCATCCAGCGCGGTGCGCAGGAGAGGCTGATCCCCATCCTGATGACGGCGGCGGTGACCGCGCTCGGCCTGATGCCGCTTGCCTTCGGCATGAACGCGCCGGGACAGGAGATCGAAGGCCCGATGGCGGTGACGGTGCTGGGCGGGCTGATCAGCTCCACCCTGCTCAATCTGGTGGTGCTGCCGGCCCTGGTGGAACGCTATGGCGGACCGCGCCACGGGGAAGCAGCCCTGGAGCGACCGGCATGAGGCGCGCTGTCTTGCTGGCGCTCTTCCTCTGTGGCTGCGCCGAAACGGCGCCGCCTACGCTTAAACCGGAGGATGTGCCGGCCGCTTTTGATCAAGCCGCGCCGGCGGGCGCATCCGCAGCCGTCGCCGCCGACTGGTGGAAGAGTTTCGGCAATGCCGAACTCAGCACCCTGGAGGAAACTGCCCAAAACGCCAATCTGGATATCGCGCAGGCCGAGGCGCGGCTGTTGCAGGCCGATGCCCGGGCACGCCAGGCCGGCGCTGCGCTCCTTCCCAGCGTGGCGCTGAACGGCAATCTCAACAGCTTTTACGGACAGAACGGCGGCACTTCGGCGAATGAAACCGATTTCGGCCTTTCGCTCGGCGCCAGCTATGAAGTGGATTTTTGGGGCAAGAACCGGGCCGCCGCCCGATCCGCCAATGCGCTTCGCGCCGCCAGCGCCGCCGACCGCGCCACCGTCGCGCTGACCGCCGGCGCGGCGGTGGCCAACACCTATTTCCAGCTTCTGTCGCTGCGCGAACGCCTGAGCGCGGCGCGCGCCAATCTTCAGTCTTCCCAACAGATACTTTCCGTGGTGCAGCGGCGGGTGGATGCGGGCTATTCGCCCAGCTCGGACTTGACCCAGGAGCGCGCCAACCTCGCGGCGCAACAGGCCGCCATTCCGCCTTTGGAACAGCAGGAGCTGGAAGCAAAAAACACCCTGGCGATTTTGACCGGCCGGCCGCCCGAAGCCTTCAATGTGCAAGGCCAGAGCCTGCAGGGGATAGCAGGGCCGGTGGTGACGCCCGGGCTGCCTTCGGCGCTTTTGACCCGCCGCCCCGATCTCGCCACGGCGGAAGCAAACCTGGCCGCCGCCCATGCCGATATCGCCGCCGCCCGCGCCGCGCTGCTGCCCGACATCACCCTGACCGCCGCCGGCGGCATCCAGAATCCCTTCATCAACGCGGCGGTGAACGCCATCCCCGGCACCGGTTTGGCGCTCAGCGCCGGCGCCGCCCTGGTGCAGAATGTCTTTGACGGCGGCAAGCTGCAGGCCAAGACCGACGAGACCCTGGCACGCGAACAGGAATTGCTGGCCGCCTATCGCGCCGCGGTCTTCAATGCCTTTGGCGATGTCGAGAATGCGCTGGGCAATCTCAGCCATCTTCAGGCGCAGGAAACCGCGCTGGCCGAACAGGTGACGGAGGCCGAAGGCGTGCTGCGGGCGGCGCAGCGGAAATACACCGCCGGCGCCGCCGATTTCCTGGCGGTGACCGATGCCGAGCGCAGCCTTTATGCGGCGCGCGACCAGTTGGCGGATGTGCGCCGCGCCCGGCTGACCGCCAGCGTGACTTTATATAAGGCGCTGGGCGGGGGTTGGAGCAGCCCCAACCCGCCATAGTCAGCGGCAGTTCACGCGATGCTGGTCTTATACAATTCCAAGAGCTTGCCCCAGGCGCGTTCCGCCTCTGGCTGGTTGTAGATCGGCTTGCCGTCCTGCTTGGGCATGTCGCGCACCGTCCAGCCATGGATCATGCCGTCATACACGACGACCTCGGCCGGAACCTTGGCCGCGGTGAAGGCGGCCTTCAGCTTGTCCTTGGCGTCAGGCTGTTTGGTGTCGTCGCTGGCGGCGATGGCGATATACATGCGCGACTTCATCTTGGGGATCATCAGATGCGGGCTTGAGGGCTGGTCGGTCACCAGGCCGCCGCCGTGAAAAGTGGCGCCGGCGCCGACACGCCCCGCTTGCGAGGCCGCAGTCCTGAACACCAAAGGCCCGCCCATGCAATAGCCCTGGGTGCCGATCTTTTTCCCCGCATTCACCGCTTTCTGGCCGTCCAGGAAAGCGACAAAGGCGCCGGCATCGCGCTCGATGGCGCCGGGCTGGTTGATCGGCGCCGTCCATTTCGCGGTCAAGGCCCGGCTGGCCGGATCGTTGAAATTGAAGGTGCTGGCGTCCTCTACCACCGGCGATTTGTCGGTGCGGTAGAAGGGATTGGGCACCAGCACGGCATAACCCTCTGCCGCCAGCCGCTTGGCCATGTCGCGGAAGGTGGGGCGCAGGCCGAATATGTCGGTCCAGATGATCACGCCGGGATAGCTGCCGGTGGCGGGATGGGTGAAGGCCGCATCACACACGCCGTCCGGAGTCTTGATCGTCACATTCTCTTCCCTGACGGCGAGCGCGGCATGGGCGCTGACGGTGGTGGCCGCCACGCCGGCGGCGGCGGTCAAGGTGAAATCGCGGCGCGAGACATGCCCGTCACCAATGGCTTCGTCTTTGTCCATGAAGGCCTCCCGTTGGATTTTTTGAGAAACTCCAGGAGAGGTTAACGCAAAGAGGCAGGGCCTTCCAGAGTGCGGAAGCGGCGAAAAAACGCCGCCATGCCGAAACAAGCGTCTTTGCCGTCCAACAGCCGCCAGACCGTGACGTCTTCAATCAGAAAGCGGCGGCCGCTGCGGCTCATCCTCTCGCCGGCATAGCCGGTCACATAATTGTCCCTGGCCACTTTCTCCATCAAAAGATCGCGTGCGGCCGAAGCATTGCGGGGCGCGGTATCGCCGGACGGGGTTGCGGTGAATGAATTCCAGTCCATCTCCCAGAGCTTGAGCGCGAAGCGGTTGCCGTAATTGAGCACCGCCCCGGCATCGCCGCGATGGGTAAGAAGCGCGAAATCCCCAAACCAGGCGCTGCGCCCCAGCGCCCGGGGATCGAGGCCCGCGTCGCGCACCAGGCTCCGGCCGGTGACATGATGGAAAGAGTCCGCAACCCGCGCGATGAACCCGGCATGATAATCGTTATTCTCGGCGGGGAGCGAAAGCGCGGGCCCTATGCTCACTTCTCGCTCATCACCATTTCCACGCCCATCAGACCCTGGCGCAAGCGCTCGACATGCAGCCTGACGCAGGGATCGTTGGGCTCGCTTTCCTTGAGCGCCGTGAACATCGCCATCGCGTCCGCTTGGCCCTGGCGCAAACGGTCGTAAGCCGCCTCGTAAGCCTTGAGGAAGCCCGCGCTGGCGCTTCCCTCATGCAGCGGCTCCCACAGATCCAGCGCTTCGGTCTTGCCCTTCACCACCACCGAAGCGACGGGGCGGAAGCCGATGTTGCGGCACAGCGCCCGCGTCGCGCCGCTGACGCAGAGCCGCGTCCCCAGATATTTGTTGATGCCTTCCAGCCGCGCCGCGGTGTTCACCGCGTCGCCCGAGGCGGTATAGGTGAAGCGGGCATGGCTGCCGAAATTGCCGATCACCGCCACGCCGGTGTGCACGCCGATGCGGGTGACGCCCAAAGGCACGGCCTGCTCTTTCCGGTAATTTTGCGCGAAATCGTCCATCTCCAGCATGCAGGCGACGGCTTTTTCCGCGTGATCCGGCAAGTCGATGGGAGCATTGAAGATGGCGAACACCGCGTCGCCGATGAACTTGTCCACCATGCCGCCATGCTTCAAGACGATGGAGGTCATGCCGTCGAGATAGCCGTTGAGCAGGCGCGCCAGCTCCTCGGCCTGAAGCCGCTCCGACATGGTGGTGAAATCGGCGATGTCGGAGAACAGGAAGGTCATCTCCCGCCGCTCGCCTTTCAGCGACATGCGGGTGGGATCGGCCACCATCTGCTCCACCACCTTGGGCGAGACATAGCGGGAGAAAGCGCCCTGGATGAAGGCGCGCTGCTTGCGCGCCTCACGTCCGCCCAGCGAATCCACGGCGCCGAAAGTGGCGATCAGCGCGAGCGACGGGGAGAGCAATCCCAGGATCAGATCGGCATAATGGAAAATGACCACGCCGCCGATCCAGAGGGTGAGGATCAGGCCCAGCATGATCGCGACGCGGGCGGAAAGCGGGGCGGTGAAAATCCCCAGCATCGCGCCCAGAATGGCGAAGAGAAGGGTGAGGGAAAAATCCAGCGGCCAGCTCGCCACGGGGGATATCTTGTGGTGCAGAAGCTGGGAAAGGCTGTGCGCCTGGATCACGATGCCGGGGAGTTGGCCTTCATCCCCTGCCAGCACGGTGGAGAAAGGCGTGCGGTGGCGGTCCACCAGGGTGACATCCGAGCCGATCAGGACGATCTTGCCGCGAAACCAGCTGTCCGGCATCAGGCCGGCCACGGTGGCCGAAACCTGGCGGAAGGGCTTGGGATCGGGATCGGTCTCGGTAGGGGCCGGGCGGCCGCGCCAGATGATCGGCACCTGCTCCGCCGGGGTCGCCACCCCCGCCCGCGCCGCCAGCGCCCGCGCCAGGCCCGGCACATAATTGCCATCGGGCAGTTTGGCGCCGGGGAACACTTCGCGCGCGGTATCGAACTGGTCGGTGGGCAGGTTGGCGAGACCGCGCTCCGCCAGGGGCACCATCTGGTTCTCGAAAGCCAGCTGTTCGGGCGTCTCGGTCTCGGCCGAGGCGATATAGCTCACCACCAGCGGCACTTTTATGGTGGCGATGGTGCGCTTGAGGGCGGCGTCCTTGGCGGGCTCGGTAGGCTGATCGAGCACGAAATCCATGCCGATGGCGGTCGGCCTGTGCGCCGCCAGGGATTGCAGCAGGTTGCTCAAGAAGGCGCGGTCCGCCGGCGAGCGATAGGCGAAGCGGCTGAGCGTGGCCTCATCCACCGCGACGATGATGATATCGGGATCCTGTTCTTCCTTGGGCGCGAAGACCGAGGCGATCTCCCAATCCTGGACGAACTGGTTGACGCGGTAGAGAAAGGACAGATTCTCGATGGCGAGAAGCGCGGTCAAGGTGCAGAGCAGCGCGACGCCGAACAGAGTGAGAGTGTTCCTGAGCCGGCCGCGCGAGGAAGCGCCGCCAAAGCCGGGGAAAGCCAATCTCATCTCACGCTTTTCGCCAGCGCCTGGGCTTGGGCTTCGCAGCCCTTGTCCGCCATCCAGGCCGCGCGCATCGCGTCATTGGCGAGCGCCGAAGGCACCGGGACGAGCGCAATGGCATAATCGGAGCCGTTGAAGCTCACCACATAGGTCTGTCCGACCTTCATGGGCACATCGGTGGTGACGGTGATGCGGTCACGCCCGGCGGGCCAGCGGCTTTCCGATTTCCAGCTGCGGTCGGAAGGCGCCACGGTCAAGGTCGCGGCACCTCCCGCATCGGGCCGCCAGAAGACAGGCATGCGGTTTTCCTGGATGCAGGCGCTGCCGCTATGGGTCACATCCACCAGCCAGGGATCGGGCAGCGCCGCCAGCACCTGACCGCGGGTGGTGCCGAATTCGCCGGCGCGCGCCTGGCGCTGGGTGACGAGCGCGCCCAGCGTGTTGGTGAGGCTGACGCCGGCCGCGCCGGTGGCGGCGGGCGGGCGGCTATAGGGCCCATCCAGCTTCAAGGTCGAGCCGGTGTCGGAAATCAGGGTGACATGCTGGCCTTGTTTGAGGTTCAGGGCCTGGTTGGAATCGAGCGTGGCGCCGGGCTTGAGGTTGATGCCGCGCGCCTCCACCACCACCAGGATGGCGGCATGGGCGGATGAAACGGCAAACCCCGCCAGCAGGACCAGCAGCAATGGGAGAGGCAGAAATCCGGTTTTCATCTCCTGCCCCCCATCATGTCCCGTCCCCGATCAGGGTGAAAGCGGCCCAGTCGAAAGGATGCGCGGTGGCGCCTTGCGCGATCAGGGAAAGCTGCGCCTGACGCAGCGCGCCTGCCACATCATGGTTGGGGTCGCGCGCCAGATTGGCGAACAGGCCCGTCATCAGCGTGGTGGTGGCTGCCGAAGGCACTTCCCAATGGCTGGCGAGCACCGCATGGGCGCCGGCATTGAAGAAGGAGTCCGCCAGGCCTTCCAGCGCGCTGCCGCCAAAGCCCTTGCCGCCCGCCGCCGCGGTGTTGCAGGCGGAAAGCACCACCAGGCCCGCATTCAAGCGCAGACCGGAAATTTCGCTGGCGGTCAAAAGGCCGTCGGCACTGGTGGAGGAAGCCGCGCCTGCCGGCGGCGACAGCACAATGCCCGGCTCGGACTGGCAATGCAGCTCACCGGGCAGAAGCCCATGGGTGGCGAAATAGAGCACGCCATATTGCTCCAGCGGCTTGGCGCGCAAAGCGGCTTCACTGGCGCCATTGCCCTCAAGGATATCATCGGCCGGTGCCTTGAGATCGCGCGCCACCGCCTGAACTTCCGCCGCCGTGTCCGGCAAAGGCGGTAGCCCGCGCAGCAGAGCGGGATCGGCGGGACCTTCCAAACAGGCTGCCGCCAGCGCGTTCATCGCCGCAGGTGTCGCAGCGCTGCCTTGGAAGGCCGGGTTTCCAACGCCCAGGAAGGGCCGGGGCTGCGGCTTGGCCGGGGTCTGGCGCAAGGCCAGGAAAGCGCGCGCGGAGGGCACCTGCGATACCGCCATCTGCCGCACCAGCCAGGCGGCGCCGGAATAATCATTCGGACGCGCCGGATCGGCGGTGATGAGAAGCGCAAAAGGCAGGCTGGCCAGGTCGCCGCTCGCCGCCACCACCAGGTGATCGACGCCCGCCAGTTGGGCCGCCACCGGCGCCAGCGTCTTCTTATAAAGTGTGGCGGCGCCGGCGAGGCTGAAATCCGCCGGCCGGCCCAGCTGGAGCGTGAAGCCGCCCCGCAGCTCGGCGATCTCGGCGGCGAGTTCGTCGCGGTTGGTGTCCAGCGGCTTGACCGTGAGCGCGTTCTGCGTAACCAGCAGCACAAAGCTCTGCCGCACCCCGATCAGGAAACTGACAAAGGCCTCGCGGGGACGAAGCGCGCGGCGCACCTGATCCAGGCCGGCGGTGCCCGGATCGGCCAGTCCGGCATAGGCCGGGAAATCCGTGTGCAGTTTCTGCGCCAGTCCGTCGCTCTTGGCGACCGCGGCAGTGAGCGCGGCACTCAGTTGCTGTTCGCGGGCCGGATTGCGCTGGTCGCTGGTCTTGGCCTGCTCGATCGCCAGGTTCATGCGCAGCTGGTCGCGCGCCCGCCCGGCATCGTCGAGGTCGCGCACTTCCTGGGCCAGTGCCGGATTGCCCGCCGCGCGTCCCGCCGCCATGCGCAGGATGGTCTGGCCGGCGACATCCGAACCGGCGAGCTGGCTGGCGGCGAACATCTCGCTTTCCAACTGGGCGCGGCCGCTATCCAGCGAGGCATTGGCCGCGGCCAGGAACGGCGTGATCTGGTCGTTCACCAATTGCGAGCGGGTCAGCGGGTCCTTCGAGAGGGCGGCAAAGGCGGCGCGGTAGCTGGTGAGCGCGGCGGGATAAAGCTGCTGGTCGGAATAGAAGGCGCCCAATTGCAGCTCGGCCTGGATGGCGGGACCCTGCTCGCCATAGAGCCGCTTCTGCATCGCCGCCGCGTCGATGAAATTCTTCTCCGCCACCACCACCCGGCCCTGGGCGGCGTTGACCTCGCCCATCAGGCTCACCATGTCGGCGCGCCAGGCGAGCGGCAGGGCCGGGTGCTGGCTCACCAGCGCCAGCGCCTCTTCCGCGGCGGTCTGCGCGCCGGAAAGATCGCCGGTGCGCAACGCCATTTCCGCTTCAATGCGCAGGGCATGCGCCAGTTCGCCCGCCATGGAGGTGGGGACCTGGGGCCGGTTGCCGTTGAGATCGAGCCCGCCATTCAGCACCGCATCCATTGCCACCTGGCGCGCCGTCACATCCTGGCGGGCATAGACCAGCGCCTGGGGATAGTTGCGCTGATTGGCGGCATCCAGACCCATATAAGAAGCGAGCCGCGCCCTTATTTCAGGAGCGGGCTGGGCATTGATGATGGGCGCGGCGCGGCGAAAGAGCGCCGCCGCCTCGTCAAAGCGCTGCTGGTTGCTCACTTGCAGCGCCAGCTCCATCACCGTGCCGCCCACCGCGGCGGAGTCCGGGCCGAACAGGCGGGTCTCGATATCCAGGGCGCGGCGGTAGGAGGCTTCCGCGGCGGCATAGTCGCGGCCCGCGCTTTCATGCGCCGCTTCGCTCAGAAGCTGCTGATAATTCGCATAATCCGCCAGGCCGGCGCTGAGCGCGCGCGCCGGAAAAGCGGCGCGCACCGCCGCGGCGGCGCCTTGCGCGCCCGAAACCGGCGTCCCCGCCTCAGCGGCAATCGCTGCCGTCATCGGTTCGATCATGCCGGGCAGGCCGTCCGCCAGGTAAAGCCCGCGGGGGGTGAGAGAGGCGAGGACAATGCGCGGCCAGGTGCTGCTGCCGGCGCTGCAGCTGAACAGATAAGTGTTGGCGTCGATGCTTTTGCCCTGGTCGCAAACCAGCGCGCCGGTTTGCGGGTCTTCCGGAAGCCCACGTATCGCCGCCGCCACCGCCGCCTGACGCTGGGCAGCCGCGAGCGTGGCGCTTGCCGGCACCAGATGCAGGCCGCCGGCCTTGGCGGTGCCGCAGACGATGTCGCTGCCGGCAAGACGGCAGGCCTCGCCCGCCGCGTCATTGCCCAGATCGCCGGGCGCCGCCTGTCCCGCCAAAGGGACGAGCAGCATCCCCGCGAATACCCAAAATCCGATCTTGCTTGCGGCGCTGGACATCAGAATCTCACCCCGCCTGTGATGAAAAACTTGGTCGCCTGCTTGCCGGCGTCGCTGCCCGGAACGGCATTGAAGGTACGCGCGCCTTCGAGCCCGATGATAGCATTGTGCGGCAGGTTGAGCCGCACCCCGCCGCCGGCGGAAGCGATGGATTGGTCCATAAGGGTGGAATCGCGCGCCGCGCCCCGCTGGATGTACCAGGCTTCCGCACCGTCCGCGAAAAGATAGGGCTCGATCGCCAACAGCCACGAATTGCCGAGAGGCATGTCATAACGGACCTCAAACGACCCGCCCAGGCCGTGGTCGCCGACGATCGCGCCGGGGTCATAGCCGCGTCCCACCTGGAGACCGCCGAAGGAAACCAGTTCTCCATTGATCAAGGGCTCGAAGGCAAATTGTCCGTGCCCGGTCAGCGCCAGGGAAAAGCCGCGGCCCAGCAGCGCCAGGTAACTTACCTGGCCGGTCAGCTTGGTGAAATCGGTGTAGCCGCCCTTGCGCGACAGCTTGGCCGAGCCATTGTCGGTGGCGCCAAGTCCGGGAAGCCCCTGGGCCACATCCAGCGCCGCAAGCCAGGAGCCGCCCAGGAAATCGCTGGTGAGATAGGTGGCGGAAATATCCACCACCCGCCAGTCGTCATGGCTGACCCGGCTGCCCAGGATGTCGATGCTGGCTTCCTGGGCGGTGAAACCGCCATCCAGCTGAAGCGATTGCGCCCTGGTGCGGATCACCGGATAGGAAAGCCGGGGGCCGACGGCCCAACTGTCCGTGTTCACCCCGAAGGCGGAAAGGGTCGAGCCCGGTTCGCCATGGGTGACGGTGCCGATCAGGCTCCCGATCAATCCGCTGCCGCCGATGGCGCTGCGGTAGCGCAACTGGCCCGCGATCTGTTCGCTGGCGTCCGGCGAGGTGGTCAGCGCCGCGGCGAGCTGGTCCGCGCCCAGGATGGAATTCACTTCGATATCGCCGTTTAATGTCCAAAGACCGGAAAAACGCGAACCGCGATTGTCGAAACCGAACCCGCCGGTGAAACGGGGTTGATCGACGCTCATCGCGATATCGGAGGCGCCGGGCACGTCGGCCGCCGGCCTGAGCACGCCCCGCGCGCTCACTCCCGGCAGGTCGTTGGAAAGAAGCAGGCTGCGCTCCATGACGGCCAGCGGCACGGGCGCGATGCCTTGGACAGGCTTCAAATAATCCTTGATCCGCTCCTGGGTGGCGGGACTTCCGCCTTCGACGGCCACATTGGCGATCTTGCCTTCCACCACATTGATGGTGAAGACGCCATTGCTCACACGCTGCGGCGGCACATAGGCCCTGACCAGCATATAGCCGTGATCGCGATAAGCCTGCTCGATCTTGTCGGCGACATCCTGGATGTCGGAAAGCTTCACATCCTTGCCGATCAGGTTGGCGAACAGGGGACGCAGAGCGGATTCGGGAAGAAGATGCGCCCCGGTGATGCGCAGGTCGGTCAAGGTGAAATGCAGCTCATCGACCGCGCGGCTGACCGGCGAGCGTTCCGGCGACACAATGCTGAAATCGAAATCAGGCTGGCTGGGCGGCGTGGCCGCGGGCCGGTCGCGCCCGGGCTGCACCGCGCCCGGCAAATTCTGGACGGCGGGTTGCGCCCGTGCGGGTCCGCTCGAGATGAAGCCCAGCGCCGCCGCCAGCGTGACAGCACACCGTATTCCGTTCCGCAAATCGCCCCCAGCCATCATTCTCCTCATTGCCAGAGCGACGTGTTGCCCCAGGAAGACAGGGTGCCGGAATCGGTGATGGTGGGCGGCGGGGGCGCACCCGCATTGACCAGCAGGCCGGGAATGATGACCGCATTATTGTCCGAAGCCGGCGGCGCGCCGCCGTCCAGGCTGTCGGCGACCTGATCGGTGGTGACGTCGGCCGGATTGCCGTCATCCTGCGGACTGCCCTGCAGGTCGGCGAGAGGGCCCGGCGGGGGCGGAGCCGGCGGCAGCGGCGGCGGGGGAATCTGCGGCAAAGGAATATTGACCGGCGGGAAAGAGGGCGGCGGCGCCAGGGGCGGCAACTGCAGCGGATTCTGGTTCGCCACGGTGAAAGCCAGCAAAGGCGGGTCGGTCGGCGGCGGGGCGGCGGACTCGATAATGCCGATCGGGCCGGAGACCGAGGAATTGGCAAGGGTGTAATTCGCCACAGCCGCGCCGGTGATGCCCAAACCCGTGACCGTCACGGTCTTGCCGGTGCCGACCGCCGCCGTGTCATAGTTGCCGGACGCGAAATTGGTGAGCGAAATCGAATCCGTCCCCACCACGCCGGCGAGATTATAATTGGAAAGCAGGAGCGTCGCCGCGGTGGTGTTGTCGAACACTTTGGAGACGGTGCCGGCCAGCGTCACGGTCAGGGTGGCGGGATTGATTTTGAGCGCCGTGGCATTGCCGGCCGCCTGCACGAACACATAGTTGGCCGCGGAAAGCCCGGAGCCGTTGATCGCGTAATTGCCGACACCGCTGCCGGCGGTGGCGGACGAGGTGAAGGCGAGCGTGCCGGTGGTGGCGCCGGCCAGCGTTTCGCCGTTGACAAAGCCCGTCACCGTGCCGCTGAAGGCCGGATTGGCGGCGCCATAGCTCCTGGTTGCCGCGTTCGCGGTGTAAGTCAATGTCGCGCGGTTGACGGTGATGGTGGCGCCGGGAACGACGGTGACGGTATAGCCGTCATTCACCGTGAAGCTTCCGCTCTTCACCGTGATTGCGTAGGGGCTTCCCGACACGGCGGCGCCGGCGGCCGTGCCGGCGCTGGCCAGCACCGGAGTGCCGGTGTAAATCGCCGCGGCGGTGTCGGCGAGGAAGGCGCCCGCAACGCCGGGCTGCAAGCCGGACAGCGTGATCGCGTCGGCCGCCAGCGCCGCGCTGTTGTCGGTGCCGTAGGTCTTGGTGAGGCCGCCCGCGGTCACGGTGATGGTGGCCGGCTGGGCAAAGACATAACGGTTGCCGCCCTGGCTGACGGCGGTGGGATAGGTGGTGCCCCAGATCGCCATATTGCCGCTGTCCAGGCCGCCGAAGACGTCGTTGGCGGGAGCTTGCGAATAGATCAGGAAGCGGCCGCCGCTCAGGACCAGCGTGCCCGCTCCCAGTCCCGAATTGTTGATGAAGTTGCCCGTGGCCGAGAGCGTGATGTCGCTGCCTTGCCCCGCCGTAACGCTATTGCCCGGAAGAAGAGTCAGGTTGCCGGTAACGGCAAGCGCGAAACTCCCGCTGGCCGAGGATGCCCCCAGGCTGGTGGATACGGTATTGTTGAAAACGACGTTATTGCCCTGAAGGACCAGCGTGCCGCTCACCGCATTGTTCGCCGTCAGATTGAGGTCGCCGGCGAAGATGTTGAGATTGTTGGCGACGATGGCGCCGCCCGAGGCAACCGTGCTGGTGAAGGAGCC
>CAZEFQ010000013.1:0-2862 GCA_964511505.1 uncultured Rhizobium sp. | reverse complement strand
CTCCATTTCTGAACCAGACCCTGTTCCGGACTTTCCTGGTGAATGACGAAAGGCGGCTGCTCAATCCCGCCTTCTGGACAATGGAAATCGAATTCCGCGGATCCCTGCTGGTGTTTCTGGTCGCCTTTGCCGCCTACCAGTTTGCAAAGCTTCCCGTCACCCGGCGCTTGAACCGGGGCAGTTCCGAGAATCTCCTCCTCTTCCTTCTGATTCAACTGATCGGTCTGGCGCTTGTTTTGAGCGTTCATGTCCGCGGGCTTTATTTCTGGAATATGCTGATCGGCGTCGCCCTCGCCGCGCTGGGGCCGGTCGCCGCGCGGGGGCCTCTTGTGCAAATCCCGCTCGTTCTTCTGGCGCTTTTCCTGGGTGGCGACAATGGCGGCATCGCGTATGGCGCCATCAATCCCATTCTCGGCCGGCTATGCCCCGGCAACGCGGTTCAGGTCGCCCACGTCCTGGGTGCCAGCCTGCTTTTGTTCGTGATCCTGGGAAGCCGGGTGCTTCAATCCGTCCTGTCTCTGCCGGCCTGCCGTTTCCTCGGGCGCGTCAGCTTTTCGCTCTACATCATACATGGTCCCATCATCTTTTCGCTTATCAGTGCCCTGTTTCTTCGCTTCCATGGCACGGTCCCCCTCGCCGAACTTCTACTGGGCCTTTGGTTCCTCACCGTTTCCGTTGCGCTATCCGCGGCCTATTTTGTCAACCGGATAGTTGACGAGCCTTCCATCCGCTGGTCTCGCCGCTTCGGACGTTGGGCCACGGGCCGCCTCCAGCCAATGGATTTGGGCGCTTCAAGCGCGGCGTAGAAGACAAATCCGATCCCGCATATGGACCGGCTGAAGCGATTCCAAATGCGAAACCTGCCGGCCCCGGCGTTGCTTCATCTGCGGCGCCATGGGCCTGAAATCTGCCCCAGCGCATCCATGGTGTATGCGGCAATCCGGGTTCATCCACCCTGCATGGCGAGCCGGCGATAAGAGAGCGCCTCGGCGATGTGCGCGCGGGCCACGTTTTCGGAACCGGCAAGGTCGGCGATGGTGCGCGCCACGCGCAAGACGCGATGATAGCCGCGGGCGGACAGCTTCATGCGCTCGGCCGCTTCGGTCAGAAGCCTGGCTCCCGCCGCATCCGGCTTGGCGATGCGGTCCAGCAGCTCGCCTTCCGCTTCGGCATTGGTTCGGATGGGATGATCCTTGAAGCGCTCGCGCTGAATCTGGCGCGCCTTGGCGACGCGGGCGGCCACTTCCTCATTGCCTTCCGCAGGCGGCGGCAGGCTGAGATCGGAAGCGGATACTGCGGCCACGTCCACATGCAGATCGATGCGGTCGAACAAGGGACCGGAGATGCGTTGCTGATAATCGGCGGCGCATTTGGGGGCGCGGCTGCAGGCCTGGGAAGGATCGGTGAGATAGCCGCAGCGGCACGGATTCATCGCCGCCACCAGTTGGAAACGCGCCGGGTAACGCACATGGGCATTGGCGCGCGCCACCACCGCCTCGCCGCTTTCAATCGGCTGGCGCAGGGATTCAAGCACCACGCGCTGGAACTCGGGCAACTCGTCCAGAAACAGCACGCCGAGATGGGCAAGTGAGACTTCGCCAGGCTTCACTTTGAGCCCGCCGCCGACCAGGGCGGCCATGGAAGCGGAGTGATGCGGATTGCGGAAAGGCCTTGTGCGGCTGATGGCGCCGTCGGCGAGTTCGCCCGCCAGGCTTTTCACCATGGAAATTTCCAAGGCCTCGCGTGCATCCAGCGGCGGCAACAGGCCGGGCAGGCGCTGCGCCAGCATGGATTTGCCCGCACCGGGCGGGCCGATCATCAGCAGATTGTGGCCGCCGGCGGCGGCGATCTCGAGCGCGCGCTTGGCGGATTCCTGGCCCTTGACGTCTTTCAAGTCCGGGGCCGTGCGATCCTCATGGGCGAGCTTGGGCGAGGGTGGGGCCAAGACTTGCGTGCCCTTCATGTGATTGACCAGGGCGATCAAGGATGGCGTGGCGATGATTTTCAGCGCCCCGGCCCAGGCCGCTTCCGGGCCATTGGCGGAAGGACAGATCAGGCCGCGGCCCGCTTCGGCGGCGGCAAGGGCAGCCGGCAGCACGCCTGCCACCGGCGTCACCGCTGCATCCAGGGACAATTCTCCCAGCGCGACATAATTCGCCATCTCGCTGGCGGGCAGGATGCCCATCGCCGCGAGCAATCCCAGCCCGATCGGAAGATCGTAATGCGAGCCCTCTTTGGGAAGATCAGCCGGGGCGAGGTTGACGGTGATTCGCTTATAGGGAAGCGCCAGGCCGATGGCGGCAAGTGCGGCGCGCACCCGCTCCTTGCTTTCGCCCACCGCCTTGTCGGCAAGGCCCACAATATTGAACTGGCCGCCGCCGGTATCGCTGATATGGACCTGCACGTCCACTTCGCGGGCCTCGATACCCTGGAAGGCGACGGTGTAGATGTGCGCGACAGTCATGTTTCTCCAGCCGGGGAAAGCCTAGCCGTGCGAAAACGGATCGCGCAAGCCGCCCATGCGGCCGAGCGCCTTTTTCACGCCCACAGCCGCGCCCAGCCCGAAAGCCGGCATGTTGTTGTAGATATTCTCGGCATTTTCGGGCGTGACTGTGTAGGTCTCATGCCAGATGCCCACCGCCCCATTGCCCGCAATCCGGCGATTGAAATCCGCCCAGGCCGGGAAGTGCAGGCCGTTACGGTCATGGGCGTAGGCGAAAAGCTTTTCAGTCGATTCCCAATATTGCAGCGTGAGCGAAGTGCGGCCGGAGAAGAAATTCCGCTGCCACAGCATGCCGGCTTCGGGCTTGGCAACGAGTTCGGCCTGCATACGCGGCATCGCCATCGCCACCGGAAGCCATT
>CAZEFQ010000012.1:0-10048 GCA_964511505.1 uncultured Rhizobium sp. | reverse complement strand
TTTCGACCACATCGGCATATTCGCAGCCGCCGTAATAGCGCTTGCCGGGATAGCCTTCGGCATATTTGTTGGTGAGCACCGAGCCCTGGGCTTCCAAGACCGCGCGGGAGACGATGTTCTCCGAGGCGATCAGCTCGATCTTGTTCTGCTGGCGGTGGAGTTCGTCGGCGATGGCGCGGGCAATATCGGGGTCCGCCTCGGCCAGGGTTTTTGTGAAAAATCCGGAATTTCCGGGAGCATAGGCCACCGCCGACATGAACACCCTCTACTCTTTGGTCGCACGGCCGGAGGGAAAAACCACTGCGCAGCCTTCGGCTGCTGCACACTTTTCCTGGCCGTTGCTCCCGTTGCTTGCGCCGCCCCCAATCTTGATGGGCGCGGCAGGAGTGGGGATTTACCCCGTCCCCGGCACCAAATCTAGCGCCGGAAAGACATGGCCGCCAGAACGCGAAAATGCCGCGAAAAGGCCGGTTTTCCCTATGCGTCCAGACAAACGGCATCTATATTTGAAAAGATCAAGGCAAACCGGCAGAATAGGAAGAACAGCGCAAGTAAAAGCGGTCATGGACAAGAAATCGGACGAAGAAATCCTCAAACAGGTGACGGAAATCGTCGCCGCCTATGTCAGCAAGAATGAGGTTGCCGCCGCCGAGCTGCCCGCCCTGATCAAGAGCGTGCACGCCACTCTGGGCGGCTTTGCCGGCGAGAGCAGCCCTCCCGGCAAGGCGCCGGCGGTGCCGGTCAAGAAATCCGTCACCCCGGATTACATCGTCTGCCTGGAAGACGGGCGGAAGCTGAAAATGCTCAAGCGTTATTTGCGCACGCGTTATGGGCTGACGCCGGACGCTTATCGCGCCAAATGGGGCCTGCCGGCCGATTATCCGATGACCGCGCCCAATTATGCCGCCAAGCGCAGCGACTTTGCCCGCCAGATCGGATTGGGCAAGCCGGCGAAGAAGAAGAAACTTTAGCGCTTTTTTTCCAGAAGATATTTGAGCTTTTTCACTGCCGCCTGGGTAAGCGCATCGCGCGCGCCATTGGCGGGTCCGATGATCGTGGCCTCGATGCCGGTGGCGGAATCGACGGCAGTAACTTTGACGACGTTCCCGTTCACCACAAATTCAATCAGGATTTCCGATTTCGGGTTGTTCAAGCCGCCACGCCGCCGAGGCGCTTGACGTTGCAATGGGCCCAGAGCTTATCCATCACCGCGACCAGGTGGTCGAACATGCGGTCGTCATGGAAGGGCGTGGGGGTGAAGCGCAAGCGTTCGGTGCCCTTGGGCACGGTGGGATAATTGATCGGCTGCACATAAACGCCATGGTCGGCGAGCAGCATGTCGGAAATCAGCTTGCAATGAACGGGATCGCCCACCAGCACCGGAACGATATGGCTGACCGAGGGCATCACCGGCAGGCCGACTTCGGCAAAGCGCCGTTTCAAGGTGGCGGCGCGTTCCTGGTGTTTCCGGCGCACCTCGTCATGCGCCTTGAGCCAGCGCACGCTGGCGAGCGCGCCGGCGGCCAAGACCGGCGGCAGCGAGGTGGTGAAAATAAAGCCATGGGCATAGGAGCGGATGGCGTCAACCAGAACCGCGTCGGCGGCGATATAGCCGCCCATCACGCCGAAGGCCTTGCCCAGCGTGCCTTCGATGATGTCGATCTCGCCCATCACGCCGTCACGCTCGGCGACGCCGCCGCCGCGCCTGCCATACATGCCGACGGCATGGACTTCGTCCAGATAGGTCATGCAATTGTAGCGACGGGCGAGCCCCACCAGGCCTTTGAGAGCGGCGATGTCGCCGTCCATGGAATAGACGCTCTCGAAGGCAATCAGCTTGGGAGCCGCCGGATCGGCCGCCTTGAGCAGCTCTTCCAGATGCGCCAGATCGTTGTGGCGGAAGATGTGCCGCGGACCCCCGCCATGGCGGATGCCTGCGATCATCGAGGCATGGTTCATCGCATCGGAGAAGATGACCAGCCCCGGCAGGATCTTCTGCAGGGTTTCCAGCGTCGCCTCATTGGAGACATAACCGGAAGTGAAGAGCAGCGCGGCTTCCTTGCCGTGCAGGTCGGCGAGTTCCGCCTCAAGTTCCACATGATAATGGGTGGTGCCGGAAATATTGCGCGTGCCGCCGGAACCGGCGCCGGCCTTGTCGATCGCCTGGTGCATGGCTTCCAGCACGACCGGATTCTGGCCCTGGCCGAGATAATCGTTGGAGCACCAGACCGTGACTTCGCGCTCCCCGTGGGGGCCCGTCCAGGTGGCCTGAGGAAAGCGGCCGCGGATGCGTTTTAGGTCCGCGAAGACGCGATAGCGGCCTTCCTGGCGGATCGCCTGCAGAGCTTCCTCGAAACGGGACTTGTAGGAAAACGACATTCAATGCGCCTTTAAACTCGCCACCCTGCTTTTGAAGACCATATCGCACAGGAAGTATTTGATTTCACGCAATTTGTCACACATCCGCGGATGATGCTTTGGTAATGACAACGCCCTTTCTGTATCCTCCGAATGCGGATTTTACTGCATTTCTTGCAGCCGCATACCCCTTCCCCGCCCGCGCAGAAACTGCGAATTACTCGCAACTGGAACACGCCGGAACGTCAGGACGCCAGGGCCACGGCGGCATTCACCGCCATGGCGATGAACACCGTGTTGAACAGGAAGGAGACCACGCCATGGCCCAGCACGGCCTTGCGCATCGCCGTGGTCTTCACCTGGACGTCGGAAACCTGGCAGGTCATTCCCACCACAAAGGAAAAGTAGAGAAAGTCCCATGCCGAAGGCAGATCACAGCTGGGAAAGTCCAAGTCGCGGTCATCGTCGGAGGGCGTTTCCGGGTCATCGAAATAATGCAGATTGGCGTAGTGGAAGGCCATCACGGTGTGGAGCACCAGCCAACCCAGGAAAGCGCCTGTTCCCGCCATGATCAGTGCCGGAATGTCGGGGGCATGCTTCCTGCCCAGCGCTTCGAACACCGCCAGGCAGAAGAAAACCATGGTGGCGAGGGTGATCAGGATCACCACGGCAATGCCCTCGTCCTCGCGCTTGGCCCGATGCTCAAGGTCCTTGGCGGTCTGGCCGGCGATCATCGCCAGACAGAGAAGAAGAAAAATGAAATAAAAGGCGTCGCCGGCCGCCAGTTCGGGTGAAGGCAACCCCGCCAGCCGCGCCAGGCCATAGGCCAGGACGCCGCAAAAGAGCGAAACGAAAAAGCGCACATGCCGGCTGAGGGCGCGTCTGAGCATCGCGCCAAGCTAGCAGAGTCGCTCGCACTTCCCACGCCAAGCGCGAGGATTTGGCCTAGTTTTTCTTATGAGCAGAGCGAATTGGAAAACTGGCCCCGCACCCAGCGCGAAGCGCGAGGGCGGTCGGACCCGGAACCAACCGCCCTCGCCCGCTACGCGGGCTCGAAGCGGGACCAGCTTTTCTAGGCTCGCAAGCTGGCCAAGAAAAGCTAGGTCAAAGACCGCGCTTGGTTAGAGACGGAAGCGGACCTGGTCTATCCAGAACCGTTCCATGCGCTTCAACGTGATATTGGCGCCTTCCATGTCGGCCGCGGCGACATTGCCCACCGCTTCCAGGGAAAGAAGGTGGCGGTCGAACAATTCGCGCAGCATGTCGCGGACATCCTCGCCCTTCTTGGTGAGGCGCACCAGGACCGAGCGGCGGTCGGCTTCCGAACGTTCGTGATGGATGTAGCCCGCCTCGACCAGCTTTTTGAGATTGTAGGAGACGTTGGAGCCGAGATAATGACCGCGCGTGCGCAACTCGCCTGCCGTCAGTTCCTGGTCGCCGACATTGAACAGGAGCAGGGCCTGGACCGAATTGATCTCGCGCTCGTCGCGCCGGTCCAGCTCGTCCTTGATCACATCGAGAAGCTGGCGGTGTAGACGCTCCACCAGATTGAGAGTTTCCAGATAATGTTTGCGAACCGACGCCACGCCTTCCAGCATCTCCGCCGCTCGCGGTTTGGCCAATGCCGTCATGTCACCCACCCACCTTTTTGAAGGCCCACTTAATTATCGTGCGACAGTAGAAGAGACGGGTTAAGGGGCCGTGAACTGCGTGCAATTTGTCCGGCATTCGCGCGGAGTTCCGCCGCACGCGAAAATCATGGCGAACAAAGCGTAAAGGAACCCGTTCAGCGTGAAGCGAAATCGAGTTCCCGCGCGCCAAGGGGCGCGAAATAGGCCGCAATATCGGCCTCGCCGACCGCCGCCAGCGACGAAGGTTGCCATCGCGGCTTCTGGTCCTTGTCGATCAGGAGGGCGCGCACGCCCTCGCGGAAATCATGCGCCATCACCGCGCGGACCGCGACCCGGTATTCCATTTTGAGACAATCGGCGAGATTTTTGCCTTTCGCCTGCCTGAGGCAACGGAAAATGAATTTGAGCGCGGTGGGGGAACGGCTGCGCATGGTAGCAGCGGTGGTGCGGGCAAATTCGCTGCCGTCGCGGTCCAGGCGCTCCAGGACGGCTTCGACCGAAGCGGCGGAGAAGATCGTGGCGATGCGGTCATGCTCAGCCGTCAAAGACGGGGCGCCGGGGCGGAATGCAAACCCGGCGATTGCCGCGTCCGGTGCCACGCCTTCGGCCAGGCAGGCGAACAGAAGTTCATGATCGCTCGCCTTCACCGCATGGGAGAACAGCCTCAGCGCCATCGCATCGCCAAGTCCTATGCGCGCGCCGGTCAAGCCGAGATACATGCCGGTTTCGCCGGGGCAGCGCGAAAGGAAATGGCTGGCGCCGATATCGGTGACGAAACCGATTGCGGATTCCGGCATGGCGAAGGCCAGCGTCTCGTCACCGAGGCGATGGCTGCCATGAATGCTGACCCCTGCTCCGCCGCCCATCACGATGCCGCGCGCGAGCGCAACATAGGGTTTGGGATAGGCGCCGATCAGCCCGTTGAGGCGATATTCGTCAGCCAGGAAATCCGCCGCTGCCGCATCGCCGGCGAGGTTGGATTCATACATGGCCCGGATGTCGCCGCCGGCGCAGAAAGCCTTCTCCCCCGCTCCTCTTATCGCGACCGCCTTGACGCTGTTGTCACGCGCCCATTCGCGCAGCGTGCCGGCCATGGCGAGGCACATCTCATGGGTGAGCGCATTGAGCGCCTTGGGCCGGTTGAGGGTGATCAGGCCCAGGCTCCCGCGCTTCTCGAACAGAATGGCTGGCTCTTGCCCCATGGGCCATGCATACCATAAGAGGAGCGTCGGCCAGGAAAAGTGTGGAGCGGCCATGGGCCGCGAAACGGTTTTCCGTGGGCCGCGCGACCATGAGAGGATTCGATGAGTTCCTATCCGCACCTCCGGATGCGCAGGCTCAGACGGCATGATTGGACGCGCCGGCTGGTGGCGGAAAACACGCTCTCCCCGTCCGACCTGATTTGGCCGATCTTCGTAATCGATGGCGCGGGCAAGCGCGAGGCGATCGCCTCCATGCCGGGTGTGGAACGCCTCTCCACCGATCTCGCGGCGGCGGCGGCCAAGGAAGCCGCGGCGCTCGGCATTCCGGTGATCGCGCTTTTCCCCAACACAGATCCGAAGCTGAAGGATGAGGCGGGAAGCGAAGCGGTGAACGCCGGCAATCTCATCTGCCGCACGGTGCGGGCAATCAAACAGGCGGCGCCTGAGATCGGGATCCTCTGCGATGTGGCGCTCGATCCCTATACCAGCCACGGTCATGACGGGCTCGTCCGTGACGGCGATGTGCATAATGATTCCACCATCGAGGTGCTGGTGCGCCAGGCCCTGGTGCAGGCGGAGGCCGGTTGCGACATCATCGCGCCTTCCGACATGATGGACGGCCGCATCGGCGCCATCCGCGCCGCGCTGGAAAAGGCCGGCCATCACAACGTGCTGATCATGGCCTATGCCGCCAAATATGCGAGCGCCTTGTACGGTCCTTTCCGCGAGGCGGTAGGCAGCGCGAAAGCGCTTGTTGGAGATAAGCGGACCTATCAGATGGATCCGGCCAACAGCGATGAGGCCTTGCGCGAAGTGGCGCTCGATCTCGACGAAGGCGCCGACATGGTGATGGTCAAGCCGGGCATGCCTTATCTGGACCTGGTGCGGCGGGTGAAAGACCGTTTCGGCGCGCCCACCTTCGCCTATCAGGTCTCCGGCGAGTATGCGATGCTGTCCGCCGCTTTCGAGAAAGGCTGGCTCGACCGCGAGCGGACCATCCTGGAAGCGCTCACCGGCTTCAAGCGCGCCGGCGCCAGCGGTGTTCTTACCTATTTCGCTTTAGAGGCTGCCAGGCTTTTGAAGTGACCCCTATCTGTGCCCGCTGCTAGTCCCTTTCGGTCGAGAACAGACTTCTCAGCAAGATTTCCGACCGGCTGGGCAAGACATGCAGGCCGGCGCGGCGCTGGCCGAGATCGATCACATTCTCAAGGACCAGCATGGCGAGCCCATGCACCGCCGCCCACACCGCCAGACCCAGATTCGGATCGGACAAAGCCGCTCCGATCTCCGTTCCGATCGCCTCGGCCGCCCCGCCCAGGGCCGGAAACTTCTCGCGATGGGGCAGCTGGGGACCGAACATCAGCCGCGCCACTGCCGGCCGTTTGGCGACAAAGCGCATATAGGCGGCGCCGATATTGGCAATGCGGTCCGACTCGGGTCCACCGACTTTCCCCGCCTCGACGATGAACTGGCGCAGTTCGGCAAAGCCTTCCAACCCAAGCTCGACGAGGAGCGCCTCGTGATTCGGGAAATGCCGGTAGGGCGCGGCATGGCTAACCCCGGCCCGGCGCGCAACCGCCCTCAGGGTCAGGGCGCCAAGGTCCTTTTCCTCCAAAATGGCGCGGGCAGCCTCCAGAAGGCCGTTGCGCAGATCTCCATGATGATAGGCCCGGTCCTGCGCCCCGCGCCGGCCTTTGACCTCGCGAGTGGCAATGTGGTCGTTGGATGCATCGTTCATGACTACCCTTCTATGCTGCTCTTTGTACCGAAGCTTGTCGAAACTTCATGATTTGTTGCGGGCCCGTTCCGTGCGCGCGAAAAGGCTGGAGGTATCCCACCGCTTGCCGCCCATATTCTCGATTTCGGCATAGAACTGGTCGATCAGGGCGGTGACCGGCAGGCTGGCGCCGTTGCGCCTGGCCTCATCCAGCACGATGGCGAGATCCTTGCGCATCCATTCCACCGCAAAGCCGTGATTATATTCGCCCGCCGCCATGGTCTTGTGGCGGTTATCCATCTGCCAACTCTGCGCCGCGCCCTTGGAAATCACTTCTACCACCTTCTCGATATCCAGGCCTGCCGCGCGGGCAAAGGAGAAACCCTCCGCCAAGCCCTGCACCACCGCGCCGAAGCAGATCTGGTTGATCATCTTGGTGATCTGGCCGGCGCCGGAGGGACCCAGCAGCTGCGCCTGCTTGGCATAGACGGAGAAAACCGGTTCGGCGCGGGCGAAGGCCGCCTCGCCGCCGCCGCACATGATGGTGAGCTTGCCGTTGACCGCCCCGGCCTCGCCGCCCGAGACCGGCGCGTCGAGAAAGTCAAACCCCGCTCCTTCCGCCTTGGCGTATAGCTCCCGCGCGATGGTGGCCGAAGCGGTGGTGTGGTCAACGAAGACGGCGCCTTTCTTCATCGCCGGGAAGGCGCCGTCTTTCTCCAGCGTCACCTGGCGCAGATCCGAGTCCCGGCCGACGCAGCAGAACACCATCTCCTGGCCCTCCGCCGCCGCGGCCGGCGTGGGGGCGGCGTTGCCGCCATATTCGCCCACCCATTTCTGCGCGCGGGCGGAGCTGCGGTTATAGACCGTGACATCATGGCCGGCCTTTTTGAGGTGCCCGGCCATGGGATAACCCATCACGCCAAGGCCGATGAAGGAAACTTTCATTTTTCAATCCACCACTTCTATTTCCGGTTCCTTCGCGGCATGGACCGCGGAAAAAACCGGTCGTTTCATCATCCAGATCACGAAAAAGACGGGCAGCGAAATATAGAACATGAACAGGAAGGAGTTGGCATAGGCCTGCACCATGGAGCGGTATTCGATCAGCGCATCGAGGTTCTTCATGCCGAATGGAATCAGCGGATTCATGAACATGGATTCGGCGTTGACGCCAAGGGCCCGGTTGAACGGCGCGGCATATTGCGACAGCTGGGAATGAATGGTCTGCGCGCTCATCGCCAACACATTGGTGGTGAGGGAGACACCGACGGCACTGCCGATGTTGCGCATCAGGTTGGTCAGCCCCGCGCCGTCGGTGCGGAACTGGGGCGGCAGCGTGGCGAAGGCCATCAGATTCATCGGCACGAATACCAGCCCCATGCCCAGGCCCTGGACGAATGTGACGGAGAACAGGGTCCAGGTCGACACGCTGGGCGTCCAACCGGTCATCGCCCAGATCGACCAGATCATAAAAACGGCGCCCGCGGTCATGATCAGGCGCGGGTCCATCTTCATGGTCAGCCGGCCGGCGAACATCATGGAGAACATGGTGCCCAGTCCCCTGGGCACCATCAACAGGCCGGTCTGGGTCACGGTGTCGCCCGCCAGATTCTGCAGATAGGGCGAGAGCAAAGCGGAACTCGCGAGCAGCACCAGGCCCATCACGAACATCAAGACCAGGCCGCCCGCGAAATTGCGGTCCTTGAAGATGGCGAGCGGAATAAAAGGTTTCTGCGCGGTCAGCATATGGACCAGGAAAAGATAAAGCGCGGTTCCCGCCACCAGCCCCTCGACAACGATCTCCGAGGAAGAGAACCAGCCCTTCTCGCCCCCGCGGTCGAGCATCAATTGCAGTCCCGCCAGGCCTGCCGACAGCGCGGCAAAGCCGAACCAGTCGAATTTGAGGGTGTGGTCGCGCGCGGTGTCCTTGAAGAAGATCGCCAGCGCCGCCACCGCGGCGATGCCGACCGGCACGTTGATGTAGAAGACCCAGCGCCAGTTATAGGCGTCGGTGAGGATGCCGCCCAGCGTCGGTCCCAGGATCGGCCCGAGCATCACGCCCATGCCCCAGATGGCCATCACCGAGCCGCGCCGCTGCGGCGGATACATGTCCAGCATCACCGCCTGGCTCAACGGCCCGAGTGCGGCGCCGAAACATCCCTGGATCAGGCGGAACAGCACCATTTCCTCCAGCGAGGTCGCCGCGCCGCAGGCCATGGAGGCAATGGTGAAGCCGGCGAGGCAGGTGATCAGGAAATTCTTCTTGCCGAAGCGCGCCGCCATCCAGCCAACCGGCGCGGTCATGATCGCGGCGGCGATGATGTAAGAGGTCAAAACCCAGGTGATTTCGTTGCGCGAGGCGGCCAGGTCCGCCTGCATATAGGGCAGCGCCACATTGGCGATGGTGGTGTCCAGCGCCTGCATCAGGACGCCCGCCATCGAGCCGATCAAGACCGCCCATTCGGCGACCTTGCTCTCATAGGCGTGGGCGGCGTGGGGCTGGTGCGCGGCGGTCATATGGCTATTCGTTCATAAGGCGCTGCCAACGCCGCTTGCCGGTGTCGATCGAAATCACCGCGCTCATGCCGACGCGCAGCGGCAGATTGCACCCCGACTTGTCCACCGCCACCCGCACGGGGATGCGCTGCACCACCTTGACCCAGTTGCCGCTGGCATTCTCCGCCGGCAGCGCCGAGAAGGAACTGTCGGACCCGGCGCTCACATTCTCGACATGGCCGCTCCAATGACAGCCGGGATAGGTGTCGATGGCGATATCCACCGGATTGCCGGGATGGACATGGGTGAGATCGGTCTCCTTCATGTCGGATTCGATCCAGGTGTCCTTGCCGATCAGGCCGACGGCGCTGGTGGTGGTGAAGGCCGACATGGCCGAAATCACCAGGGTACCGGGCTGCAGCGAATCCACCTCGCTCACCACCCCGTCAAAAGGCGCGCGCACCACGGTGTGATCCAGCTGGCGCTGGGCTTCCGCCGCCGCCGCCTGGGCCTTCAGATATTCCGGGGTTTGCTGCGCCGGCAGGTTGGGATTGCCGTTCAGCTTGGCCAGCTGCATGGCGGCGTTCTGTTGCAACGCGGCGACCTGGGCCTGGGCGCTTTGCGCCGCCGCGCGGGCGGCATCG
>CAZEFQ010000011.1:0-5139 GCA_964511505.1 uncultured Rhizobium sp. | reverse complement strand
CGCCGACAAGCCGGAACAGACGGTGGTTCGCACCGTGGTGGGGGTGGATGAGAATGCGCGCACCATGACCTTTGCCGGCGACGTGCCGGAGGGTTACCGCGCCCAATTGATGCGGGGCAATTTCGACCGCCTGATCCAGGGCGCGGCCAACGCCGCCGAGCAGGCGCATGGCGACGGCGCGGGCGAGCGGGTGGCGATCCTGGTCTCCTGCATCGGCCGCAAGCTTCTGCTCGGCCAGCGCATCCATGAGGAAGTGGAGGCGGTGCGCCATGTGCTGGGCGATGCCACCCATCTCGCCGGCTTCTATTCCTATGGCGAGGTCAGCCCGCATGAAGTGACGGGTTCGGCCGAGCTGCACAACCAGACCATGACCATCACCACCTTGAGCGAAGCGGCCTGACCTTCCCGTGCACAAGCTTGTCGCCCATCAGCTGAAGAGCGCCACCCGGCCCGATGGCAGCATCGATGCAGAGATGCTCACCCGCTTGATGCGGCGGACCTATGAGGAGTTCGACCGCGAGCGCCGCCTGACCGACCGTGCCGCCAAGCTGATGGAAGAGGAACTGCAGGAAGCCAACGCCGAGATCCGCCGCCTGGCCGAGCAGCGCCTGGCAGACACGCTGGAAAGCGTCCCCAATCCGGTGGCGCTGCTCTCCCCCTCCTGTCGCGTCGCGAGCGTCAATTCGGTGATGAGCCTGCTTTGCGCCAGTGTGCTTCGGCCGCCCGTCCCCGGGGAAGATTTCGCCCAGTTCCTCGCCGGCCTGGTCCCCGGCACAGAGGCCGGTAAATGCGTGCTGGGGATGCAGACCGGTCATTCGGTGGAGCTTGCCATCGGCGGCCGCTGGTATCTGGGGACGATGAAGAAATTCACCGATGGCGGTTACGCCGTCACCCTCTCCGACGTCACGGTGATGAAGGAGCGCGAGACCGTGCTGGCGCTGGCCAAGGAAGCCGCGGAATCCGCCAACCGCCTCAAGTCGCAATTCCTCGCCACCATGAGTCACGAATTGCGCACGCCTTTGAACGCCATCCTGGGCTTTTCGGAAATGATCTGGAGCCATGTGCTGGGTGATACGCCCGATGCCTGGGCCCGCTATTCCGATTACGCCCGCTCCATCCATTCCAGCGGCGATCATCTGCGGCTCCTGATCTCCGAGGTGCTGGATCTCTCCAAGATCGACGCCGGGGCCTTTCAGTTGCATATCGAAGCCTGCGACATGTCGGCGCTGGTGGCGAATTCCCTCGTCCTGGTGCGGCCCCAGGCGGAGCGCGGCGGCGTGCGGCTGCTGCCGTTCCGGCTGGAATGCGACCCCGTTATCCCGGCCGACAGCCGGGCGATCAAGCAGGTGCTGATCAACCTTCTTTCCAACGCCGTCAAATTCACGCCCCAGGGCGGCGATGTGGAGGTTATCTGCCGCGACGCCGGCGATTCCATGCTGGTTTCGGTGCGCGACACCGGCATCGGCATCGCCGCGGAACACCAGAAGAATGTGTTCGAGCCTTTCCACCAGGGCAATGCCCACATCGCGCGACGCTATGAAGGCACCGGGCTGGGGCTTGCCATCGTGCGCGGCATCATCCAGATGCACCAGGGCGAAGTCTGGCTGGAGAGCCAGCAGAATGCCGGCACCGAAGTCTTTTTCCGCCTGCCGCGGGCGAACCAGAACCAGAAGAACGCCGCCTAGACCGAGAAGCTCCGCGCCGGCCTTGTCTGAAGCATGGTGCGAAACGCGGTTTCGATGGCCCGGGTGGTGCGCGCAGTGTCGAAGAGGGTCGCGCCCTTTCGGTTTTCAGCGAGCTTTTGCCGGATGGCGGCGAGCCGGGCAGGTTCGCGCGCCAGGCCCAGCGCCAGGGCTTCGAAGTCGGCCGGCGTTTCCGCGATCAGTTCTTCCATTCCCACCGCCTTGAGCAGGCTCGCGGCCACTCGGCCGGGAAAACTCCTGCCGCGGCAGGTGATGAGCGGAACGCCCGCCCACAAAGCATCGCTGGCGGTGGTGTGGGCGCCATAAGGCAGGCCGTCCAGGAACAGGTCGGCCCATGTCAGCCGGGCGAGATGCTCTTCGAAAGGCTTGAAGGCCGCGAAGACCAGCCGGGCCGGATCGACGCCACGGGAGGCCGCTTCGCGCCGCAAATTTTCCTCCGCCACGGGATCGGCTGTGATCAGCCACAAAATGCTCTCCGGCACGGCTTTGAGGATCCGCATCCAGCACGCGAAGCTGGCCGGAGTGAATTTGTTGCTATGGTTGAAATTGCAGAACACAAAGCCGCCCTCCGGAAGGCCCGCCTCGGCGCGGCTTGGCATGGCGCCAATGAGCCGCTTGTCGTCGTTGATCTGGTAGCTGCCGGGCAGGAACACGACCTTCTCGTCGTAATATGTCTCCTCGCCGGGCACGATCACGGTGCGGTCGGCCAGGATATAGTCCATGTAAGGCAGGCCCAACGTGCCGGGATAGGCGAGATAGCTCACCTGGCTGGATGCGGGCCGGCAGGCGAAGATTCCCGTCCGCAAATGATCCGAATAGCCGTTCAAATCCACCAATATGTCGATGTCCAGGGCGCGGATGCGCCACGCGGCCTCCTGGTCGGAAAGGCGCGTGATATCGATCAGATGCTCGACCGCCCGTTCAAACCGCGCGCGCAAGGGGCTGCCGTCGCTGCCGCCATTGTCGAAGGCGAAGATTTCGAACTCGCCCCGGTCATGGGCCTCGAACAGTCCGGCCATGAGATAAAGCGTGGGATGGGCGCGGAAATCGCCGCAGACATATCCCACCCGGATGCGTCCGGGCTTGCGCAATTCGCCTTTCCACAAAGGCGGCCGGGCCGGGAAGCGCATGGCGCCATAAATGCGGGCACAACGCTGCAGATCTTCAAGCCGGTCCGACATTGCCAGATAGGGGAAAGGCTCCACCACGGGTTTTCCCGCCTGCACGCCTTCATCCAGCAGCGCCTTTTCCGCCGCGAAATCCGTCCAGCGCGCCGCGATCATGGCCATGCGCATCCGGCTGCCGCGGGCGGCGGGAGACTGGGGGGCCACCGCCACCAGCCTGTCGAGATCCGCCAAGGCCGGCCCCAGCATCCCCATTCTCGACCAGAAGAGATTGCCCCTGGCATAGAGCGAAGCGGCGATATCGGGGTTCAGCGCCAGCGCCTGGCTGTAGCTTTCGATCGCCTCGGGGAAACGTCCCATCTGGGAAAGCGTGGTGGCGCGATTGTTGAGCGCCCTCCAGTCGGCGGGATTGAGGATCAAGGCGCGCTCGAAACTGACCAGCGCCTGGTCGAAACGGCGCAGCTCTCTCAGCGTGTCGCCGCGGTTGTTGTATATCTCGCCGCTCTGGGGCGACAGAGCCGCCGCGCGGGCGTAACTCTCCAGCGCCTCGTCGAACCGCTGGAGCGCGTTCAGCGCCAAGCCGCGATTGTTCCAGCTTGCGGCGGGAGATGCGCCGCCCGCCAGCGCGCCGTCGAAATCGTGGAGCGCCTCCTCCCAGCGTCCGACCTCCAGCAACGCTTCACCGCGGGCGGCGAAGAGCGTGGCGGTGAGATTGGCAGGCGCCACCGCGATGGCGCGGTTAAGCCAGTCTATCGCCCCGGCGCAGTCGGCCCTGGCGAAAGCGACAAGTCCCATCAGATGCAGGGCGGGCGGAAAATCCGGCCTGGCTTTCAATGCCTCGGCATAATGGGCTTCGGCTTCGGAAAGCCTGCCGGCCTGATGCGCTTTCAGGCCCTGCTGGATGGCCTCTTGAGGGGTCATGCAAGGCTGGCCCGTCTGCTTCTCGCCTGAAGCCCTAGATTAGCATTTATTTTCCGGAAAAGGCGCGATTCCGCGGCGCACACTGCCAGGCTATGCCTTACAGCGGCGTAGCATATCGGTTATTGCGCTTTGTAAGCAACATGGGCTATGCAAGCCGCCGAGATTTACCGACATTCTGTCGGCTCGATGGGAGGAAGGAATGCGTAAATTTGCAGTGGCGGCGGCAGCTCTCGCGGGCGTTATGGTTCTGGCGGCGCCGGTATTGGCGCAGGGCGCCGCCGCGCCCAACGTCGTTCGCACATTGTTGAAGGACGGAGACGCCCCCAATGGCGACACCTTGACCATGATGCAGGTGACCATCCCGCCGGGCGGCAATGAGGGCCGTCACATTCATTCCGGTCCGCTGATCGTGCATGTCGTTTCCGGCGCGTTCACGCTCGATTATGAAGGCAAGCCGACCACCACCTACAAGGCGGGAGAAACCTTTTTCGTCGAGCCGGGAAAGCAGCATGAGGGTCACAACAGGGGCACGGTTGATGCCGTCGGCATCGCCGCCTTCGCGACGCCCAAGGGCGCGCCGATCACCACCCAGGTGCAGAGCAACGGCAAGTAAGTTTTTGCTGCCTTGAAGGCGGCAAGCGATCGTGCCACGGCGGGTCCGGACGGATCCGCCGTTTTGTTTTGGAAACGTGGGCGAATGGCGGCATCTGCTGTAGGACCTCGCCCGATTGTGCCGGGTGATCGGGGTGGACAGGATGCGCCGCGAAAAACCGATTCAAGGGACATATCATGGGCAAACCAGCAAAAGCCGCAGTTAAGGCCGCAGTTAACATCGCCGCTATCGCACTCGCCGGCGGCGTGATGATCTCGGCGGTGCCGGCCGTTGCAGCGGACGGCCCAACGGTTGTGCGCAAGACGCTGCAGACCGCCGACGGCCCCGGCAACACCGTGGTCAACTTGATGGAAGTGACGATTCCGCCCGGCGGCAATGAGGGCCGCCATATCCATTCCGGCCCGCTGCTGTTGCGCGTCATCTCCGGCAATCTCACCCTGGATTATGAAGGCAAGCCCACCATCACCTACAAGCCGGGTGACAGTTTCGTTGTCGAGACCGGCAAGCAGCATGAAGGCCACAACCGGGGCACCGTGCCCGTGGTCGCCGTTGCCGCCTTCGTCACGCCCAAGGGTGCGCCGATCACCACCCAAGTGCAGAGCAACGGCAAATAATACCGGCTGTCGGGCGGTTGGTTTTTTTTGCGGCGGGCCGTGCCGGCCCGCCGCTTCTTTTTCAAATATAGGGCAATGCCAGCCCCGCCCCCGAGTCCCCCACCCGGATCAGGACCCGCCGTGCGATCAAAGCGGCAAGATGCATCGGCCTGCCGCGCGCCATC
>CAZEFQ010000010.1:0-7074 GCA_964511505.1 uncultured Rhizobium sp. | reverse complement strand
CCGGCGCGCGCTGGCAGAAGCGCGAACAGATGCATCTTACCTTGCGTTTCATCGGCGAAGTGGATGGCCGCGACGCCCGCATGCTGGACGATGCCCTGGCGGCGATCCGCGCCCCGTCCTTCGCGCTTCAATTGCATGGCGTGGGCCAGTTTGGCGGCAGGCAGGTGCACACGCTGTGGGCGGGCCTGCGCCGCAATCCCATGCTCGAGCATCTTCAGCGCAAGGTGGACAATGCGATCAGGCGGGTCGGCCAGCCGCAGGATGCGCACAAATTCACCCCCCATGTCACCCTGGCGCGGCTCAAGAATCCGGATGCGGGCAAGGTGCTGGAATGGCTGACCCACCAGGCGCTCTTCACCAGCGTCGAATTCCCGGTCGAGACCTTCTGCCTCTACTCCAGCAAGCTGACCAGCGATGGCAGTATCTACCGGGTCGAACAGGATTACCCTCTGGAGGGGCCTTTTGGAGAAACTGGCGATGAAGAAATTGACGATTGAGGAATTGCGCGAGGCCCTGAAGCGGCTGCCTGACTGGCAATTGGCGAAAGACCGGGAAGCGATCACCAGGAGCTTCAAATTCGCGGATTTCGACGCCGCCTTTTCCTTCATGAGCCGGGTGGCGCTCAAGGCGGCGGCCATGGACCATCATCCCGAATGGTTCAATGTCTATAACAAGGTCGAAGTGACGCTTGCGACCCATGATGCGGGCGGGGTGACCCAGAAGGATATCGAACTGGCGGCCACCATGGACGGTTATGCCGCCCTGTTTTGAGGCGCCTCAATAATCTTTGGTAACCGATGATGGTATAATCAAGCTTATTGGAGAATTGCATGCCTGACGGCTCAGCCACCGCGCATCTTTACCGGCCGAAACTGATCACCATCCTGCAGGAGGGCTATGATCTTGCCCGCTTGCGGGCAGATGCGATGGCGGGGTTGACGGTCGCGATTGTCGCCTTGCCGCTGTCCATGGCCATAGCGGTGGCCTCCGGCGTCTCGCCGGAACGCGGCCTCTATACCTCTGTGATCGGAGGCTTTCTGGTTTCCGCCTTGGGGGGCAGCCGTTTTCAGATCGGCGGGCCTGCCGGCGCTTTCATCGTGCTGGTTGCCGGGACGGCGGCGGCTTTCGGCCTCTCGGGATTGCTGGTCACGGTGCTGATGTCGGGCCTGCTTCTCACCCTGTTGGGCCTGTCGCGGCTCGGTTCCCTGATCCGGCATATTCCCCACGCGGTCACGGTGGGGTTCACCTGCGGCATCGCCATCACCATTTTCGCCAGCCAATTGCATGATCTGGGCGGCCTCACGCTTGCCGGCGCCGAGCCGGGGCCGCTCCTGCCCAAGCTGGCGGCGCTGAGCCATGCCCTGCCCACGCTCAACGGGGCGGCCCTGGGCCTGGGATTGGGCTCCGCCGCGCTGATCTTTTTCCTGCGCCGCGTCCGGCCCACCTGGCCCGGGATGCTGATCGCCGTGGTGCTGGCATCGCTGGCCGCCTGGGTCCTGCATCTGCCGGCCGAAACCATCGGCAGCCGCTTTGGCGCGTTGCCGCGCGGTTTGCCGCCGCCGCGGCTGCCGGAAATGACACCGGATCTTCTGCGGCGGCTGGCGCCGGCGATTTTCTCCTTCACCCTGCTGGGCGGCGTGGAGAGCCTTTTGTCGGCCAAGGTGGCGGACAGCATGACCGGCCGCAAGCATCGCTCGAATATGGAGCTTGTGGCGCAAGGAATCGCCAATATCGCCTCCTCGGTGTTTGGCGGCATCAGCGTGACCGGGACCATCGCGCGCACCGCCACCAATATCCGTGCCGGAGCCACCAGCCCGCTCTCGGGCATGCTGCATGCGCTGTTTGTGCTGATGTTCCTGCTGGTGGCCGCGCCGCTTGCCGGCTTTGTGCCATTGGCCGCCCTGGCCGGTGTCCTTCTGGTGGTGTGCTGGAACATGGCCGAGAAAGCGGAATTTGTCCGCCTCTTGCGGACATGGCGGGACGCGGCCGTTCTGCTGGCGACTTTCATCCTCACCCTGGTGGAAGACCTGACCACCGGCATCGTCGCAGGCTGCGTGCTGGCGGCGCTGTTCGCGCTTCTGGGGCGCGCCGTCCCCGAGGAAGGCGAATAGCGGCGGGAAGGCGGATGGGGGAACCCGTGGGGCTTTTCTCCGTTCTGTCATGCGACAGAATGGGAGAGGAACATGGCAGACGACAATTCGGGCGGCGGTAATACGGTCCTGGCCTTCCTGGTCGGCGCGGTGATGGTCGGAGTGGCCGTGGTCGGCTTTTTCATGTGGGACAATTACAAGAGCCATACCGGCGCGGGCGGTGCGCCCAACGCCAGCATCACGCTGAATGTGAAGCGCCACTAGACGCCGCTTCGTGATCCAGCCCGGGACGGCTCGCCGCCGTTCCGGGCTTCTGTTTGCCAACTTTAAATGCGCACGCCGTAGCGCTGGAACGCCCAGAGCAGCAGGCTGCCGATGAGAGGCGAGAGCAGCACCGAGACCACAAACCAGAAGAAGGCGTTGCGGCCGTCCAGCTTGGCCCAGTAAGCCACGCCCATCGCCGCGAGTATCCAGAGGAAGGGGAGCATTATCTTCTTGCGTTCCTGACCAGGTCGTCCACCACCGAAGGATCGGCGAGGGTGGAGATGTCGCCAAGGTTTGAGGTGTCGCCTTCCGCGATCTTGCGCAGGATGCGGCGCATGATCTTGCCCGAGCGGGTCTTGGGCAGGCCCGGCGCGAACTGGATCACGTCCGGTTTGGCGATGGGGCTGATCTCATGGCTGACGAACTGCTTGAGTTCGGTGTTCAGCGCATCGCCGGGCGTGACCCCGGCTTTGAGGGTGACATAGGCATAGATGCCCTGGCCCTTGATGTCGTGGGGGAAACCCACCACCGCGGCCTCGGCGACAAGCTTGTGGCCGACCAGCGCGCTTTCCACCTCGGCGGTGCCCAGGCGGTGACCGGAGACAGTGATCACGTCATCCACCCGGCCGGTGATCCAGTAATAACCGTCTTCGTCGCGGCGGCAGCCATCGCCGGTGAAGTATTTGCCCTTGTAGGTCTTGAAATAGGTGTCGATGAAACGCTGATGGTCACCATAGACCGTGCGCATCTGGCCGGGCCAGCTTCTGGCGATGACCAGATTGCCGGTGGCGGCGCCTTGCAGCACCTTGCCGTCGGCATCGACAATCTCAGGGACGATGCCCGGCAGCGGTTTGGTGGCGGAGCCCGGCTTCAAGTCGGTGGCGCCCGGAAGCGGCGTGATCAGATGGCCGCCGGTTTCGGTCTGCCACCAGGTATCCACGATAGGGCATCGGCCGTCGCCCACTGTGCGGTAATACCAGAGCCAGGCTTCGGGATTGATCGGCTCACCCACCGAGCCCAACAGGCGCAAGGAAGCGCGGCTGGTTTTTTTCACCGGCACATCGCCTTCGCGCATCAGGGCGCGGATGGCGGTGGGGGCGGTGTAGAAGATGTTGACCTTGTGCTTGTCGATCACCTCCCAGAAGCGCGCGCTGGTGGGATAATTGGGCACGCCCTCGAACATCAGGGTGGTGGCGCCGTTGGCGAGCGGGCCATAGACAATGTAGCTGTGGCCGGTGACCCAGCCGACATCGGCGGTGCACCAGAAGATTTCGCCTTCGTGATAATCGAACACATAATGATGGGTCCAGGCCACCCAGAGCAGATAGCCGGCGGAGGTGTGGAGCACGCCTTTGGGCTTTCCGGTTGAGCCGGAGGTATAGAGGATGAACAGAGGATCTTCGGCATTCATTGCCTCTGCCGGGCAATGGGCACTTACCTTCGCGACTTCGTCGTGATACCAGCGGTCGCGGCCGTCTTTCATCTCGACCTTGCCGCCGGTGCGGCGAACCACGAGAACATCGGTGACACCGGACGCTTTCTGAAGCGCCTCGTCCACATTGTTCTTGAGCGGAATGGTCTTGCCGCCGCGCAGGCCCTCATCGGCGGTGATCACGATTTTGGAATCGCAATCCTGGATGCGGCCGGCGATGCTGTCGGGCGAGAAGCCGCCAAACACCACGGAGTGGACGGCGCCGATGCGCGCGCAAGCCAGCATGGCGTAAGCGGCTTCCGGGATCATCGGGAGATAGATGGTGACGCGGTCGCCTTTCCGGACTCCGCGCGCCTTCAGCACATTGGCGAAGCGGCAAACCTCTTGATGTAATTCTTTGTAGGTGATCGCGCGGCTTTCGGCCGGATTGTCGCCTTCCCAAAGGATGGCCGTCTGGTCCGCCCGCTTCTCCAGATGCCGGTCCAGGCAATTGGCGGCGACGTTGAGCGCACCGTCCTCGAACCATTTTATGTGGAGATTGGCGGGATCGAATGACCAGTTGCCCGCTTTGGTTGGCCGCTTGACCCAGGTCAGCCGCTCCGCCTCCTTGCGCCAGAAGGCATCCGGATCGGCCAGGGCGGCTTTATACGCCGCTTCATACCGGGCCCTGTTCATGAAGGCGCGCTGTTTCCATTCGGCGGGAACAGGGATCAGCGTGTCGGACATGCGTTCATATCTTTCGAGACGTTCGAGGCGGGGAATGGTGCTATGGTCGGGCGCGTTTAATCAAGGCGTTCTGTTCTTATGCAGTTGCAATTGTCCACCTGGCCGGAGGTCGAAGCCTATCTCGGCAAATCCAAAGCCATCCTGATCCCCATCGGCTCGACCGAGCAGCATGGTCCCAACGGCCTTCTGGGCACGGATGCGCTCTGCCCGGAGATCATCGCGCGGCGTGCGGGCGACGAGGCCGGCATCCTGGTGGCGCCCACCTTCAATGTCGGCCAGGCGCAGCATCATATGGCCTTTCCCGGCACCATCACGCTGAAGCCTTCCACCATGATCGCGGCGATGAAGGATTGGGCGGAGAGCTTCACGCGACATGGCTTCGAGCGGCTATATTGGCTGAACGGCCATGGCGGCAATATCGCCACCATCACCGCCGCCTTTTCCGAGATTTATCACGGCATCACGTTTGGCGATGCCGGCAGCTTGAATGGAAGAAACGGGCCCACATTGCGCTGTCATTTGCGCAATTGGTGGGAATTGCCGGGCGTCTCCGATCTTTGCCGCCAGCTTTTTCCGGTGGGCGAGGGCAGCCATGCCACACCGTCGGAAGTTTCGGTGACCTGGTTCGGCTATCCCGAGGCGGCGAAGCAGGTGGCGATGGCGCCCAGGATCGCGCCGACCGGACCCATCCTGGACGCGGAGGATTTCCGCCGCCGTTTCCCGGACGGGCGTATCGGTTCCGATCCCGGCCAGGCTAATATCGCGGCGGGGGAAAGGCTGGTGACCCTGGCGGTCAAGTCGGTGATCGAGGAATTCCGGCAATTTGCCCAGGTAAGCAATACATAAATTGGTTGGTTTGCAGCGTCAGCGTTGCGTGGTGACGCGGCGGGCCTTACATTCGTGCCTCCCAGGGGTGTCTTCCTTCGCCTAGGCTTTGGAGGACTGAGACCGCAATCCCGCGGATCCCTTAGAACCTGACCCGGTTAGGACCGGCGTAGGGAGAGGCCGATGAACAAACCCATCCTGAGTGCCAAGCATGTCCAGATCAGTCGCGGCCCCCTGCCGGGCTCCCGGAAACTGATGGTGGATGGCGTCCCCTTCCGCGAAGTGGCGCTGTCGGGCGGGGAGGCGCCGGTGCGGCTCTACGACACATCCGGTCCGTACACGGATGATTCCGTGGCCATCGACATCGAGAAGGGCTTGGCGGCCAGGCGGCGGGATTGGATCCTGGCCCGGGGCGATGTGGAGGAATATCAGGGCCGGGCAAGGAAGCCTGAAGATGACGGGTTGCGCCGCGGCGAGCTCCTTTCCGTGCCCCAGTTTGCCCGCGAGAGCGTCAAGCTGCTGCGGGCCAAGCCGGGCAAGAATGTCAGCCAGCTCCATTATGCGCGGGCCGGGATCATCACCGAGGAGATGAAATTCATCGCGGCGCGGGAAAATCTGGGCCGCAGCGCGCTGGCGGACGGCAACAGCTTTGGCGCGAATATTCCCAAAGAGATCACGCCGGAATTCGTGCGCGACGAGGTGGCGCGGGGCCGGGCCATCATTCCCGCCAATATCAACCATCCCGAGACCGAGCCGATGATCATCGGGCGGAATTTCCTCACCAAGGTCAACGCCAATATCGGCAACAGCGCTGTGACCTCTGGCGTGGCCGAGGAAGTGGAGAAGCTGGTGTGGTCGATCCGCTGGGGCGCCGACACGGTGATGGACCTTTCCACCGGCCGGCATATCCACACCATCCGGGAATGGATCATCCGCAATTCCCCGGTGCCGATCGGCACGGTGCCGATCTACCAGGCGCTGGAGAAAGTGGGCGGCGTGGCGGAGGAGCTCACCTGGGAGGTTTATCGCGATACGTTGATCGAGCAATGCGAGCAGGGGGTGGATTATTTCACCGTCCATGCCGGGGTGCGGCTGGCACATATCCCGCTGACGGCCGATCGGGTCACCGGCATTGTCTCCCGCGGCGGCTCCATCCTGGCCAAATGGTGCCTGGCGCATCACAAAGAGAATTTCCTTTACACAAATTTCGAGGAGATTTGCGAAATCCTCAAGCAATATGACGTGTCGTTCAGCCTGGGCGATGGCTTGCGCCCCGGTTCGACCGCGGACGCCAATGACGCCGCGCAATTTGCCGAGCTGGACACGCTGGGCGAATTGAACCGCATCGCGCAACGCCACGACGTGCAGGTGATGATCGAAGGCCCCGGCCATGTGCCGATGCACAAGATCAAGGAGAATATGGACCGGCAACTGGCGGCCTGTGACGAGGCGCCCTTCTATACGCTTGGCCCGCTCACCACCGATGTGGCGCCGGGTTATGACCATATCACCTCGGCGATCGGCGCGGCGATGATCGGCTGGTTCGGCACCGCCATGCTTTGCTATGTCACGCCCAAGGAGCATCTGGGCCTGCCGGACCGCGACGATGTGAAGGCGGGGGTGATCGCCTATCGCATCGCCGCCCATGCCGCCGACCTGGCCAAGGGCCATCCCGCGGCGCGCATCTGGGACGATGCGATGTCAAAGGCGCGGTTCGAATTCCGCTGGCGCGACCAG
>CAZEFQ010000009.1:0-28008 GCA_964511505.1 uncultured Rhizobium sp. | reverse complement strand
TCTTCCCCTTATTCTCTAAGACCTTGTAAGCCTTATGCTTTACCGGTGTGCAATGGGGGCACTTTGGCTCGTCACCCCAGCGGGTTTTCTCCAGGAGTTCCCTGGCTTCTTCCTCGGTCAGCTTGGAAATCTGGGACAGGTTCATGGGCGGCCTCATTCAATGGCCGAATACTATTCAAAATCAGTTCTTTTGTAAAGTGCATAATTGGCATTATATTTCTAGTAGCGATTCGGAAATTGCGTCCATCGGGCGCAGCGGCCCCGGCAAAATCCTCAAGCCGGCAAGGCGCTTGACCCGGTGCTTGACCTTTCAGCCGCCGCTTCCGATATCAAGCGGCCGCTTTCATGACAGGGCATGACAGGGCGATTTAAGGACAGCAGGCGATGCATTCCAAAGTGATCATCCTGGGCAGCGGCCCGGCCGGCTGCACCGCCGCCATCTATGCCTCCCGCGCCATGCTGGCGCCGACCGTGATCTCGGGCATCCAGCCGGGCGGCCAGCTCACCATCACCACCGAGGTGGAGAACTACCCCGGCTATGCCGAGGTGATCCAAGGCCCCTGGTTGATGGACCAGATGCAGGCCCAAGCCGAGCATCTGGGCACCAAATTCGTTCAAGACACTATCGCCCAAGTGGACCTCAGCCGCCGGCCGTTCAAGCTATCCGGCGACAGCGGCGATACGTACACCTGTGACGCGCTGATCATCGCCACCGGCGCCTCGGCCAATTGGCTGGGCCTGCCCTCCGAAAGCAAATTCCAGGGCTTCGGCGTCTCGGCCTGTGCCACCTGTGACGGCTTCTTTTATCGCGGCAAGAATGTCGCGGTGGTGGGCGGCGGCAATACCGCCGCGGAAGAGGCCCTGTTCCTCACCAATTTCGCCGACAAGGTGACACTGATACACCGGCGCGACAGCCTGCGCGCCGATAAGACCAATCAGACCCGTCTTGCCGCCAACGAGAAGATCGAAATCCTTTATGACAGCGAGGTGGTGGAGGTCTTGGGCGCCGGCGAGCCCAAAGGGGTGACCGGGATCAGGGTTCGCAATACCATCACCGGCTCGTTGCATGAGCTTTCCATCCACGGCCTGTTCATCGCCATCGGCCATTCGCCGGCCACATCGCTGTTCAAGGGCAAGCTGGAGATGGACGAGAGCGGCTATATCCTCACCGCGCCGGATTCCACGCATACCAGTGTTGCGGGTGTTTACGCTGCCGGCGATGTGCGGGATAAAGTATTCCGCCAGGCCGTGACGGCTGCGGGAATGGGATGCATGGCGGCTCTGGAGGCCGAGCGTTTTCTGGCTGCCGCCCATGCGGGGGACTTGCCATTGCATGTTTAGGCCTTTGCACGCTTAGGCCGCCGAACGCATAATTCTGTCGGGGGACGCCATGGATTGGGACAAGCTTCGCATCTTTCATGCCGTGGCTTCGGCGGGAAGCTTCACCCATGCCGGCCAATCGCTGGGCCTTTCGCAGTCGGCGGTGAGCCGGCAGATCAGCGCCCTGGAAGAGGAAATCTCCACCCCCTTGTTCCAGCGTCATGCCCGCGGCCTCACCCTCACCGACGAGGGTGAACTTCTTTATGGCGCCGTGAGCGATGTGCTGGGCCGCCTGGCCGCCGCCGAAGAGCAGCTCAAGAACCTGCACGACTCGCCGCGCGGCTCGCTCAAGATCACCGCCAGCCACGGCATCGGCTCCTATTGGCTGGTGCCGCGGCTCAAGGAGTTCATGAAGGAATATCCGTCGGTGGAGATCCATCTCCTGATGGACGACCATGAACTCGACCTCTCCCAGCGCGAGGCCGACCTGGCGATCCGGATGCGGGCCCCGGTCCAGGCCGACCTGATCCAGCGCAAGCTTTTCACCGTGCATTATCACATGTATGCGTCGAAGGAGTTCGTGAAGACCCGCGGCCAGCCCAAGGTGATGGAGGAGATCGGCGAATTCCCCATCGTGGTCTATGGCGAATCCGCCGGGCCGGAGATCAAGGAGGTCAACTGGCTGCTCGACCATTACCGCAGGCATTTCAAGCCCGGCTCACGCGGCAGCATTGTGCGCATCAACAACCTGACGGGCATCCTGCTGGCGGTGGAGGAGGGACTGGGCATCGGCGTGCTTCCCGACTATGTCGCCGCCAACCAGCCGGAGCTGGTCCGGGTGCTGCCCGATGTGCCGGCTTACGAATTCGACGTGCACCTGGTCTATGCCGATGCCCTGCGCCAGTCCAAGCGGGTGGCGGCTTTCCGCGATTTCCTGGTGAAAGGCGCCAAGGATTGGCATTACTGATATGCGCTCTCTTCCGGTGGATTCGGTTGTGAAACTGGCTTAGCCTGAACGCGTGGCGGCGGAGGCGACGGATATGAGCCTGGAAGGGACCTGTTTCTGCGGCAAGGTGAAGATCGAGGTTTCGGGCGAGCCTGCTGCGATGGGCTATTGTCATTGCCGCTCCTGCCGCTCCTGGTCGGGCGGTCCGGTCAACGCCTTCAGCCTGTGGCCGCCCCAAGCGGTCAAGGTGGTGGCGGGGAAGGACAAGCTCGCCACCTTTGAAAAGACCGCGTTCAGCCGCCGGCAATATTGCAAGGAATGCGGCGGCCACCTGATGACCGAGCACCCCACCATCGGATTGATCGATGTGTTCGCGGCGACGCTGCCCGGCCTTGTCTTCAAGCCGGGCGTCCATGTGAATTATGCCGAGACGGTGCTGCCCATGAAGGACGGCCTTCCCAAGCTCAAGGATTTCCCCAAGGAATTCGGCGGCTCGGGAGAGACGATGGCGGAATAGGGCCTCGTCTCACTTCCGCAAGGCCGATTTCAGGTGGGCGTCATAGCGGACGGAATGTTCCACAAACCACTCCCGCAGTTGGAAACTCAGTTGATCGCCGCCGGCGCGGAAGCCGCGAATGATCGCCTCCAGGCCGGCAAGCGCCGCCGCATGCTCGGCCAGATGTTCGTTGATCGCTGCGGTATCGATGACGTCGGGCATCTCCAAACGCAGCACGGAATTTTCATGCCGGAAATGCTCGATCGCCACGAACTTGACGGCGTCGAGCAGGGCCTGCAACTGGGACCTGTCCCGGCCCGCTCTTTCGGACTCATGGATTTCGCGAATGATCGCGAACAGGCGGTAATGCTCCAGGTCTAAGCCTTTGTGGCCGACCGCAAAGGCATCGCTCCATACCAGGAATGCCGCCTCGCCGGGCGTGCTTTTCGGCTGCATGAGAACCCTCAAAGCGCATTTAAAGGACGGCCGACCGGAAGGCCCTTGATCTCGATCAAGCGCCTCACGGCGCACGGCAGGCGATTGTGAAAATCAGCCTTGTGTTTTCCGGTAGTAAGGCCGGCGGGGGTTGTCGTGCAGCCTCTTGGCGATCAATTCCGCCAGCCACTGGAAATATTCGCCCAGATAGGGGTCGTCCGTCTTCACCCGCATGTCGGTGAAGACCGGCCGGTATTTTTCCCAGGCGGTGGTGACGAAAGAGCCCAGCGTCTTGTCCACCAGGTCGAGATTGATCAGTTCGTCCGCCACCAGGATGCCCAGCGACTCCATCTCCTGCCCGAACTGGATGAACAGAATCTGGTCGCAGTCCGGCAGGGCGCGCAGTTCCTCATAAGTGGCGGGCATGGGGTGATAAAGGATGCGGTGGATGAAGGCCGCGAATTCCCTTGTCTGGAAGGCGCGCACCGCTTCCAGCGTCAGCCGCTCGCGGCGGTCGCGCGAGGCGGCCTTGACCTGGGCGATGCCGAAGACCAGCGCGATCACGAAAGACAGCGCAATCGCGATATTGCCGATAATGGTGACAATGTCGGTCGCGGACATATCCGCCATGGCCGGTTCCCCTGATGCCTTGCGGGATCATCCGCGAGGCCATGCGTCTGGCGCAAGGGTCACGGAAATGCCCGGATTCCCGGTCCTAAAACACGCTTTAAATCCTACTTGGGTGCTGTCCGAATTAGGACATCCATCACAGGAAATTAGGACAATCAAGGTCTTGCCCGCCTGACTCGCTGGCATGGGTTTCTTGGCCTACGATCCCTCCGGGCAAGGAGGGCAAAATGGCAAAGAAATCACCAAACCGGGTTACTGAAACCGATGTTGCTAAAGCGGTCATGCAAGTGCTTGCGCATGAGCCTGACAATGAAGCGTCGATCGCCAAGCTGGTAAAAGAGATTCCCAAGCATTTGAAATTGTCCGATGAGGATCGGGCGTCATCTTCGACCCGCAAAGGCGAAGAAATGTGGGAACAGCAGGTGCGAAACATCACCTCTCACAAGGCCACCCCGGGCAATTTTATCTGCGAGGGCTATTTAGAGGTTGTGAAGGGCGGCCTTAAGCTGACGGAAGTTGGTAAGGCAAAGCTCAAGCGTTAGGCGCAGCGCGCTTTATATCCTGGCTTGAACCATTTCAGTTCTGTCCCGCTCGGCGCGTCTTTATCCCATACGAACCATGCATAGGCCGTTGTTCCCGACCCTGCCTGTTTCGCACCCTTCATGTAAAAAGTGATCCGCTCGCTAAATACCCAGACGCGAGACGGCGGATTTTTTGCAAAAATCGTATTTGCTCTATTCGCGCCTTCCAGAAAAGCTAGTCGCAGCAATAGCGCGAACTTGCGTTCTGCCAGCTTCAAGCCATTTGCAACAAATCCTTCGGCGCAATTATAGGGCGGGTTGGTGATAATGTTTCCGGCGCGCTTCTTTGCGCCAAGGAAATCGTGTCCGGCCTCGCCGTATCCGCGCTCAAACAAATCCGTGCTGCGAACTTTACAGCCCGTTTGCTCCAAGACTTTCGACATTGCGCCATCGCCACAGGCACTTTCCCAGATATCGCCAGTGAATTTCTCGTTGTCGATCAGGGCGAACGTCGCCCAGCGCGGCGTGGGAAAGAAATCCGGCCCATCAAGATCAGCGGAACGTTTAGCGGTTGGCTTGAAACCGCCATTTAAATTGTATGTTGCATCCATGCAGAAAAACATAACTGAATCAGCCTCTTAGTAAAGAGCCGCAATTTATCGAGTCCAAAGAATCACTTAGCGCCTCCGTCAATTACGGTGAAGCGGCCAACCTTGCGCCCGATTGGAGTTTGATTCTCTCCATCAAGCGCGGCGTGGACCAGCTCCGCGATGGTCCACACATGATCCGTCACGCCAAGCTGCATCGCGGGCGTGACGCGCAAGGCTTCATGGACGCGGCACAGATTGTAATGGGCGACATACAGCGCCACAGCGGCGCAATGGTTCAAGTAGGTTTTTGAAAAGCCGTTGGTGAGGCGCGTGAACCGGCGCTGGCTCATCCGCAACGTTAGATTTTGCCGCTCGACATAGCTGGTGCTGATATGATCCGGGCGGCCAAATACAGCGTTCTTGCTTACAGATACTACTTGGCCGGGACTATAGCGCCGCGCCGCTTCTGGGCTGCCGCTTACGGCATAGTGCTTTTCGATCACGCCGAACTTGCATTGCTCGCCAAAGGCCATCGCCACCGCCCAAGGATAAGGGTTAAAGCCATCGGCTGAGATTTCCGGTGATCCCACAATGCGGGCGCGAAGATCATTCAGGAAGGCTTGCGTGGTTGCGCTAGTCCGCTTGCCGGTGCGATAGGTAATAATCGCCTTGGCCGCGCCAGCCAGGGCGATGAAGGTGTATTGATCGCCCTTCATGTCGCCATCTTCCGGCTTCACCAGCTTTTGCTTCTTGCCGACATAGCCCCAGATTTCGTCCAGCTCGATCCGGTTCACTTGGAGGTCGCGCATCATGCCGCTATGGAGGCGAAGGCATCCCTCGCCCACGCGGACGGCCAAGCGCATGATGGTATCGCGGTGAACGCCAGTTAACCGCTCAACGGCGCGGATGCTGCACCCTTCGACCAGGGCGGCGATGATGGCAGTCTGCTTTTCAGCGGATAAAACGTTCATGGGCTCGACCCTTCTGTTTGAAGGGATTAGGCCGACGCGCTATATTGTGGGTTGCGGTCATAGCTTAGGGGCTCAATCCCTGGGTTTTGATCCGGGGCCTTGCCGCTCCAACGGCTTGGCCCCACCTTTATCTGGTTCCCTGGCCGGGTTTCGGACCCGGATTTCCTCGGCTGTAAAGCGGGCGTCCTACCGTTAGACGACCAGGGATCAGATGATATTGACGCCGATTGTGGGCCGTTTCCTCTATTCCTTCCAAAGACTTACTGGAAACGGCCCCGATCCTCGCCTGTGCTGCTCGGCCAGCGCCTGCACAGGCTCTTACCCTCCTACCCATAACAAAAATCCTCTCGTTAGTTACAAGTATATTATTGCATAGTTTCGACCTGATTGCAAGAAAAAAGTTGACATGCGAGAAAAATCTTGCAAATATCCCCCTGCGATACTTTTTCAGGTCAGGAGAGACCAATGGCAGGCAATGATAATGCGGCGGCTCCGGCCCCCGGAGATGACCGGAAACGGTTCCGGTCTGAGATCGAGTTTCCGTATGCGGATTTGGAAGGTGCAGTCGAACTCGCCCAGACCATCCATGACAAGGCGGGCTCATCCGCTGAAGTGGATGAGCTGGCCGCTTGGATGGGACAATCTTCAAGTGGCGGGACATTCCGCAGCCGCTTAGGCGCAGCGCGGATGTTTGGCCTGATCGAAACCGGCCAAGGCCAGGCGACGCTTACTCAGGCTGGCCGCGATGCATTGGACGGTTCCGGTAAAGAGCGGGCTGCTCGGGCAGATGCGTTCTTAAACGTTGAACTGTATCGGGCGATGTATGACCGATACAAAGGTAACGCCCTTCCTCCACCTCCGGCCATCGAACGGCAAATGGAACAGCTTGGGGTCTCACCTAAGCAAAAGGAACGGGCTCGCCAGACCTTCACTAAATCCGCGCAGTATGCGGCTTTCATCGATTCTGCGACCGGACGTTTTGTTAAACCGGGGATCGCCCCGAAAGGGGACGTTCCACCGTCTCCTCCTCCGCGCGACGAGCGGGGTGGCGGGAACGGCGGCGGTGAAGATTCGGCACTGAACTTGGACCCGTTGTTGATCGCGTTGCTCAAGAAAATCCCACCAACAGGTGACGATTGGCCCGCGCCTCAACGGGTCCGCTGGTTCAAGACTTTTGCGATGAACGTTTCGCAAATTTACGATGGGGACAATGAGCCTGTGGAAATGAAAATCGAACAGGAGAAGGACGGGCAGTAATTACTGCTTGTCTTTGTTCGCGTGATACGCGGCCCATCCGGGGTGGCGTTCGCGCTTCCACCAGGGGTTCAACAAGGCGAACTTTTTCCGCGTGGGTTTCTCGCCCTTGTAGGTGATAAATTCGCGGCCCTGCTTTGCAGCTTTTGCCGCCTTCTTGCCGTAGTCCTTGAAACTCATTTCGCGCCTCTTATTTTCTCAATGTTTTCCGGCGCTGGGCGAATTAGGACACCCTTTCAAGGAGCTTAGGACACTGTGGGCGGAACTAGGACAGCACCCCTACTTGAAACCATCCTGGGGGATACCCATTTCCTCTTTGTCGCGTTTCTTCCCCCCGAGCGCGACATCCCGCGCTCTTCCCCTTGAGCGCGAATTCCCTGACCCCGGCGCGTCCCCGCGCCGGGGTCTTTTTCGTTGTGGGTTGGCATCCCTAAAAACCGCGTCACGGGGGAGACTTTTTCCCGCCTGTCCGTTATGCGGCCGTCACAAAGCCGTCACGCCGCCTTGCGCGCCGCCACGATGGTGTCTGCCAGCTTGCCGTTCAGTTCGGCAAGATGGCTGAATTCCATGTCATAGGTTCCCACCCCCTGGGTCAGCGAGCGCAGATCCACGATCAGGTCGGAGACTTCCGATTGCGGCATTTCGGCCCAGACCGTGTCCCAGCCCTTCCAGCCGGGGCGCGCATCAAAGCCCATGGGGCTGCCGCGCCGGCCGCCGATCAGGCTTCCCACCTTGGCGGTGGCGGCATTGGGCACATGGATGGAAAGCTTCATCACCGGCTCGAGCAGCACCGGGGAGCAATCCGGCATGCCTTCGCTCATGGCGATGCGTCCGGCGGTCTGGAAGGCGGCATCGGAGGAATCCACCGTGTGGTAGGAGCCGTCCACCAGCGCCACTTCGATATCCACCACGGGGAAACCCAGCGGCCCCGCCTTCATGTAATCCACGACGCCCTTTTCCACCGAGCCGATCCATTGCTTGGGCACCACGCCCCCCTTGATGCGGTCATGGAAGACAAAGCCGGCCCCGCGCGGATTGGGCCTGATCTCCAGCACCACGTCGCCGAACTGGCCATGGCCGCCCGACTGGCGCTTGTGCCGCCCATGGATGGAAACCGATTTGCGGATGGTCTCCTTGTAAGGCACTTGCGGCGCCCTCGTGGAAAGCTTGAGGCCGTATTTGCTCTGCAGCTTCTCGATCGCCACTTTGAGATGGATTTCTCCCTGCCCGGCCAGGATCATCTCCTGAGTCACCGGATTATGCTCGATGGCGAGGGAGGGATCCTCCTCCATCAGCTTGCCCAGCGCCGCGGTGATCTTGACTTCATCCTTGCGGTCGAGTGCCTCGATCGCCAGGCGATAGACCGGGGCGAGCAAGGCGAGTTTGGCCGGCGCGGCCTGCGCCTTGCTGCCGGCCAGGGTCTCCCCGGTGCGGGCATTTTCCAGCCGCGCCAGGGCCACGGTGTCACCCGCCTTGGCTTCGGCTTTCTTCACCTGCTGGCTGCCGGAGAGCGCGAAAATCCCGCCCACCCGCATATCGCCGCCTGGGCCATACAGCACCTGGTTGTCCTTGATGGTGCCGGAAAGCACCCGGACCAGGGAGAGTTTGCCGCCCATGGCGCTGCCGCCCTGGCCGCCATGGAAGGTCTTGAGCACCTTGACGACGGCATTGTTGGCGGCGGCATCCGTTCCTTGCGCTTTTGTCCCATTGCGCGAAGCCACCTCCGGCACTTCATGGCGCAGCGCCTTCAACAGCCGCCCCACGCCGTTGTCGCGCAGGGAGGAGCCGATCAGGACCGGCACCACCAGGGCTTCCGACAATTCGCGGGCCAGATCGCCGAACACTTCGTCTTTCGACGGTTCGACATCGCCCAGAAGCTCTTCCATCAGATGCTCGTCATAATCGGCCAGGCGTTCGAGCATCTGGAAGCGGGCTTCCTTCTCGCGGCGCAGATCGGCGATGTCCAGCACTTCCCCGGCGAGCTTGGGGTCATAGGAAAAAGCGCGCTCCAGCGCCAGGTCGACAAAACCGGTGGCCTGGCCGTTTTCCCAGATGGGAATCTGGCGCAGCAGAAGCGGCTTCTCGCTTTCCTCTTGCAACAGCGCCAGGAGGCCGCGCAGCGAGCCGCTGGCCTTGTCGAATTTGTTGACGAAGATGAAGTGGGGAATCTTCGCGTCAGACAGCGCCTTGAGGTAAGGCTGCAGCATCCCGGTCTTGCCGGGCTCGGGCTCGCACACCACCACCGCGGCATCCACCCCGGGCAGCACCGACAGGGTGTCGCTGAGAAACTCGATGGAGCCGGGGCAATCCAGGAACGTGAAATCCTCGTCGAGATAACGCGCGGTAAGGATATTCACCTCCACGCTCATCTGCCGCGCCCGGGCTTCCGCGGAGGCGTCGCCCAGGGAATTGCCGGCGGCGACCTGGCCCTTGCGCGGAACTGCGCCGGTCAGGAACGCGATGCTTTCCAGAAGACTGGTCTTGCCGCTGCCATAGGGCCCCACCAGGGCAATGCAGCGGGGGCCATGGGATTTTCTTGCTGAGGATTGGGAAGCGGGGGTTTGGGACATGAAAGCGCCTCTTTCCAAGGGAGACCAGCCGGTCTCTCGTTTGGGGCGCTCAAACCCGCTAGGGGCCACTTTCGCGCCCTTCGTGAGGCCGATGCTCCTCCCGCGGCAACCCGGCGGTCAAGCTTCCGACGCGCAAATTTTTTCCTGGATTCTCAATCCCTCAGTCCCGCAGTGGGCCTCATCCGAGCAGGTTTATCCATCGTCATAAGTGAGATAAATTACCAGCAGATAGGCCAGGCCAAGGGCTGCGGCCAATGCGGGCTTTATCCAGCCGGGCAACCCGAACTGTGCGGGATGGAAGACCTTGGCCTCCATGACCGCGCCGCCGATCAGCAGCGCCGACACCAGCCAGCCCTGCCAGCTGCGCGGGCCGAAGCCAATCCCGTCACCCCTTGGGCCAAACCAGCCTGCCATCAGCCTTTAGGAACCTGCGGCACCGAAGACGATGCCGCTGCCGGAGCCGGTTGTTGCAGATTGACCGTCCTGCTCGCCAGCGCCATCGCCACGGCCGGATTCATGGAGTCGACCATGGATGACGGCATCAGGATGGTGGCGCCGCGCTCCTTGGTGGTTTCATAGATGATGTTCATGGCGCGCAGCTGCAACGCTTCCGGGCTCTGCATATAGAGTTTGGCTGCGTTGACGAATTTCTGCGCCACTTCCTCTTCCGCCGCGCCCAGCGTCACCCGCGCCTGCTTCTCGCGTTCGGCCTGGGCCTGGCGGCTCATCGCATCCTGGAGATTGTCGGGTATGGCGACATCGCGGATCTCCACCGAATTGACGGTGACGCCCCACTCGGCGGTCTTGGCGCCGATCACCTGTTTCAAAGTGGCGTCGGCTTCCTTGCGGTCGGCCAGGAGCCCCGACAGGAGGGTCGAGCCGATCATCTCGCGCAAACTGGTCTGGGCCACCCGCTCCACCGCGCTGGCATAATCGGCGATTTCCAGCGCCGCGCGCTCCGGATCGTGCACCATCCAGAAGACGATGGCGTCCACATTGACCGGCACGGTGTCGCGGGTCAGTGCCTGTTCGGCGGAGAATTGCGAGGTCCGGATGCGCTGGTCGATCCAGGTCGCCACCTGGTCGATGATCGGCACGAGGATGAACAGGCCGGGCCCCTTCACCGTATGAAGCTTGCCCAGCCGCAACACCACCGCCCGTTCCCACTGCTGCGCCATCTTCACGGCGTAACCCAGGAAAATGCCGATCAGCGCCAGCACGACGGAAACGGCGGGCGGCATGCGGGCGATGAAGGAGAGCACCGCGCCGCCGACAAAGACGATAAAGATCAGAGCGGAAATAGGGTTCATGTGAATCTCCTGCGGGTTTTGATTTTGGAACAATGGCGAAGAAGTAGCGCGCCGTGCCGCGCGCGCTGGCTGTTGCCAGGCCCGATCCGGCCGCCGGCGCAAACTCGCATATAGCTGCGACCAGATGAGGATGGCGAAGATGATGATGGGAATCAGGAACGGCCTCATGACGCGTTCCCGCTGGACGCGTCGAGCTCGTGCAGCGCCTCGATCAGGTCACCCACGCCGATCCCGGAAGCGCGGGCCTGCGCCGCCACCTTGGCAGCCAGCGCCTCGGCCTCCGCCTTGCGGTCGCGCGAGGGGCGGGGCGCCTCGGCAACAAAAGTACCTCGCCCGCGCGCAAGGGTAAGAAGCCCTTCCCGCTCCAGCTCGCCATAGGCGCGCTGCACGGTGTTGAGGTCGATGCAGAGCGCCACCGCCACTTCCCGCATGGTGGGAAGCCGCTCACCCGGCCGTAAAGCGCCGCGTCCGATCAAGGCCGAAAGCTGTTCGCGCAGCTGGACATAAATCGGGACGCCATTGTCTTGGATGGTGAGATGGCGTTGGATGGATGCGCCGGTCCACATTGTTCCATTGTATGGTAAAATTCATACAATTGACAAGATGACCGATCGGTCATGTGACCGGGCCGGGCGCTGCCCCTACAAAAGTGTCGATATGACAAGACGTTGGGCTGGGATCGCGATCGTGGTGGGGGTGGCGCTGAACGCCCTGCCCCTTGCCGGGCGCGCCCAGGACATCCTGAACGGGGGCATCGTCCCAACCCGCTCGATCTGGACCGGCATCTTCACCGAGGCACAAGCCAGGCGCGGCGAAAATGATTTCATCCAGTTCCATTGCGGCTATTGCCACCATCCGGACATGTCGGGCGATGTGAGCGAAGGCGTCTCGCCGCTCCGGGGCGATCACTTCATGGTCAATTGGGACCGCCAGCCGCTTTCGGATTTCGTGCGGCGCATCCATCTCAATCCCAGCGACCAGTCGGCCGACATGGATATCGAAACGGCGACCGACATCACCGCCTATATCCTGGCCGCCAACAATGTGCCCTATGGCAAGAGCGAGCTGCCGGCTGACCGTGCGGTGCAGGCGCAAATCCGCTGGGACCAGACAGATGGCGAAAAGTAGGAGCGCGATCCGGAAAAGTGTGCAGCGGTTTTCCGTAGATCGCGCGACAATTGATAACTAGAAAAAGGCCCTGGCGTTGAGCAGGAATTCGCCGTTGCCCAACTGATCGGACGGCAAACCCACCCGCAGATATTCGCCGCGGCGCGAATGCATCAGGACCGTCTCGCCGGTGAGACGGAAAGACTCCAAAGGCTGCCAGGAAAGCGACAAGGTCATCGCCCGGCCGTCCTCGCTGAGGGGATGGGGCGCGGCCGCCAGATGGCGGGTCTGGAAGAATTCGGCGCGGGCGCTGGCCCGCCAGTCCTCAAACCCCAATCCGCCGAGATCGTAACTGGCCAAGAGGAAGGCCGACTGGAATTTGGTGACCGCCTCAGGATTGGGCACCGGTTCGACCGCGGTATAGCCGGTGAGGTCCTGGACGATCAGCACCAAAGGCCCGAACTGGGTGCGGCCGCCAAAGCTCCAGAATTTGGTTTCCCAGGCATAATTCTCGTCCATCTCGGCCGAGGGATCGCCCTGGTTTTCATAGCGCAGCACGGAAAGCTTGCCGATGCCGGCCATCTGCCAGGAAAGGCCGCCATACCAGCCCACACGATGGTCGATCTCGTCGAACTCTCCCGTGCGCCCGGGATAGGGCAGATGAAACAATTTCAAGGTGGCGTCGGGCAAACGGACATGTTCGAACAGGCCGGTGGCGCGGTCGCCGATCGACCAGCCGCGGTCGGCGATGAGAATTCCGGTGGGATCGTTGCAGCAATCGAGCGCCCCGATCAGGGAGAAGGTCCCCAGCGTCCCGGTGCGCAGGCGCAGCGTGCCCTCGCCGCCCAGAGTGCGCAGTTCTTCGCCGATCCAGGTGTTGATGGCCGACCAGGTGATGGTATAGGGGCTGGTCCAGCCGATATCGTCATTCTCCAGGCTGATGGTGGGAAAAAACGCGCCCGCCTTCACCGACCAGCTCAACCTGCCCTCGTCCGTGGAATGCCAGGAGAAATAGGCCTCCAGCGCGTCCACCCCGTTGATCGTCTCCTGATCGGCTTTGACGACCGCTATCAGGGAAAGGGAATCATTGAACGACAGCACGCCCTGGCCCGCACCCTGGACCATCATCTCGGCCGTGTCGCCGCCGGTGCGGAATTTGCCTAAGCCTCCATGAAGCCAGTCCGTGGTTTCCGGCTCGGCAACGAAGCGCGCATCGGCAAAACCGGAAAAGGAAAATTCCGCCGCGCGCGCGGGCGACGCCCAGGCAAGAAGCATGAGCGGAAGGGCGAGCACGCAACCCAATGCGCGTTGCTGCATAAACATGCCGGAAAAATAGCCGGACCATGTTTAACACTGGGTAACCCTGGAAAGATCAGGGTTTCCATACAGCGAAAATGAATAAGCCCTTAACTGAGGCCTGCGGTGAAACGCTGGATTCGCCGGCAAGCTTCCTCCAGCGCCTTATTCGACGTGGCGTAGGAGATTCGGAAAAAGGGTGAAAGCCCGAACGCCGCGCCATGCACCACCGCCACGCCTTCGGCATCCAGAAGTTCGCTGGCGAAATCCTCGTCGCTGGCGATGACTTTGCCGGCCCTGGTCTTCTTGCCGATCAGCTTCTTGATGGAAGGATAGACGTAGAAAGCGCCTTCCGGCTTGGGACATTCGATGCCGGAGGCCTGGTTGAGCATCGAGACCACCAGGTCGCGCCGCTCCTCGAACAATTTCTGGAAGCCGGGAATGAAATCCTGCCGGCCGTTCAAGGCTTCCACGCTCGCCCATTGCGAGATGGACGAGGCATTGGTGGCCGACTGGCTTTGCAGCTTGGCCATCGCCTTGATCAGGTCTTCCGGCCCGGCGCAATAGCCGATGCGCCAGCCGGTCATGGCATAGGCCTTGGAGACGCCGTTCATGGTCAGCGTGCGGTCGTAAAGTCCCGGCTCGACTTCGGCGACAGTGGAGAATTTGAATCCGCCATAGACCAGATGCTCATACATGTCGTCGGTGAGGATCCAGACATGGGGATGCTTCATCAGGACATCGGTGAGCGCCTTCAACTGCGCGCGTGTATAGCAGGCGCCGGTGGGATTGGAGGGCTGGTTGAAGATCAGCCATTTGGTTTTGGGCGTGATCGCCTTTTCCAGCGCCGCGGGCGTGAGCCGGAAACCGTCCGCAAGGCCGCATTCGACAATCACCGGCCTGGCTCCGCCCAGAAGCACAATATCGGGATAGGAAACCCAATAGGGCGCCGGCACGATCACTTCGTCGCCCGGGTTCAGAGTGGCGAGCAGGCAGTTGTAGATGATGGACTTGCCGCCGGGCGCCACGAAAGTCTGGCTGGGCTTGTAGGTGAGGTTGTTCTCGCGCTTGAACTTGGCCGCAATCGCCGCGCGCAACTCGGGAATGCCCTCCACCGCGGTATATTTGGTTTCCCCCCGCTTGATGGCGGCGATGGCGGCTTCCTTGATGTTGTCGGGGGTGTCGAAATCGGGCTCGCCTGCCCCCAGCCCGATCACGTCCCGGCCCTGGGCCTTCAACTCCCGCGCCTTGCTGGTCACCGCGATGGTGGGCGAAGGCTGGATGCGGTTGAGGGATTCGGCCAGAAAGCCTTTGGGTAGGGGCATGGGAAAACCTCAAAAAAACGCGGCGCTGACCTAGCAATCAGGGTGCGGCGCGGCAAGGGCCAAATCCTCAAACCGCCTGCGCATTTCCCATCTGTTCACCACTTTTCGGACTATCATTGCCTTTGAGTCGCACCATGCGCCGCACGTTTCTCCTGTTTCTGGCTTTGGGCCTTCCATCCTTGGTGGCCTGCTCCAAGCCCAGCCCGCCCCAAGGCCGCTGGGAAGGCGGCTATGCGGGCAACGGCACCCTGGTGGTGGCACGCGTGGAGATCGGGGCGGACGGCCGGGTGCGGCTGAGCGCCCCCGACATCACCAATCTTGAAAACGCCAAGCCCGAACAGATCCAGCAGGAGCGCGAGAAATTGGCAGCGGAGCTCGCCACCGCCTGGGACGGCGTCGAACCCAGGCCGCTCGATTTCGATGGCAAGACTTTCCGCAAGCCCGGCGGCATCGCGCCCCAGATGGTTTGGGACAAGACCTCCAACGAAATGACTCTCGAGCTCTATATCGGCGCCAATCCGGCGTTACCGGTGCCGCTGAGGCCGGTGGATTCTTTTCACGACAATCCGTGGGCGAGTGGCTGACCGGCGAAGCGGGCAAATCGGTCCAGTGGACCGCTTTGAAGCCCGAGCGCGCCGAGCTTGGGCGAGGCGCCGGCCAATGCGGCGTCAGCCGCATCGAGAGTGCTGAACAAATTTCTGACTTTCTAGTCCGCGTTCGATAATTCGTGCTGAGGAACGCAAACCAGGCTGCCGGGGATATCCATATGAAAATCGTTTCGGTGATCAATTGCGAAGATGGCGTAGGCAGAACATCTCTGACCGCCAGGATCACTCGCAGTTCGCGGTGAAGAGACGCACAACCGAAAGACCTTTAGCCACTTAGCCCAGTATCGGTTTCAGTTTAGCGATCGTCCTTTCCCACCCCTTCGGCTTCGTGATAGCCGCCTTGGCGTCCCGCCGGATCGCGGTCGGGCCCGCGCCCGCCTTTGCCCTGCTGTTCGCGCGGCATGGGCGCCGGATGTTCCAGCTCCTGTTCCGGGTCCTTGTCGGGCGCCTTGTCATATGCCGTGGGGGAATTGATTTTCGGATCGGGCATGATGCGTCTCCGTTTGCCAAGGAAACTCCCAGCCGAATGCGCTGTTCCTCTCTCACGCCCATTTGTGGAACGAGAAAAACGCCGCGCCGCATAGAAACAGGAACGCAACCACGTGATTCCACTTCAAGGCTTCGCCGAGATAGGTCACCGAAAAAACCGCGAAGACCAGAAGGGTGATGATCTCCTGCATGGTTTTGAGCTGTGCTGCCGAATAGACTTGGTGGCCGATGCGGTTGGCGGGGACGGCCAGGCAATATTCGGCGAAGGCGATGCTCCAACTGGCCAGGATGGTAAGCCAGAGCGGGGCGGCGGGAAAACGGAGCTGGCCGTACCACGCGAACGTCATGAAAATATTGGAAAAGCAGAGCAGCAGGACAGGCAGGACATAGGCGAAGTTCATTGGCACCTCATGTTCGTGGTTGCGGCCAGGATATGTGCCCGTCGGGCGCTCAAAAACCCTTCTCGATCATGGGTTTTCCAATCCGGATGAAATCCGTCGCACCCCCTTTGAGGGGCGCCTTTTGGCGACATTCCATTACAATTATTCCATTGGGTCCTGCTTTTCGTGCGCCTGACAAAAGATCAAGCTCATCGGTGGCGTTGTGTCCATTCGGCGCTCCACCAAAAGGATACAGCCACCAGGACGGCCGGGCCGGCTTTGGTGCCCCCCACGTAAAGCCATTCGTCCGGCCGTCCCCTTTTTTCCTTTCCGGGTTCATTTCAGGGGAGAGCGGCCAGTGCTGCGCCGCCGCCGCAGTCGAGGTTTTTTTGGGGGGCTCCGGCCTGAAATATCGCGGAATCGGGGGGGCCACGACAAAGGCTTACAGCCCCACCCTTGCCTGACCGGGGGCCAAGCCCTATTTGCTAGGTTCCGGCGGGCAAAAACCAGATAAATCCCCCGTCCCATTGCAGAATGTTCGATTGCCGAATGCATGCGCTGAAGAGAGTTCGATGAAAGCCATTGTCCGCAGCCTGTCCGTCAGCGTGATCGCCCTTGCCGCCGCAGGTTGCTCCACGCCCAACCCCACCGCCCTGGACAAGCCGGGCGATGTGCCCGTGGCCTTCACCGCGCCCAAGGTGGCGGACGCGCCGATCTGGCCGGAAGCCGGCTGGTGGACCAATTTCCAGGCGCCCGAGCTTCCCGCCCTGGAAGAGACCGCCCAAAAACAGAATCTCGATATCGCCGTTGCGGCCGCCCAATTGCTGCAGGCCGAAGCCACCGATGAGGTCGCTTTTGCGGCGTTGCTGCCAACCGTCACCGGCAATGGCAGCTTTACACGCAGAGGCAGCGACACCGGCGCTCCTTTCAGCGCTGCCAACCCCTACAACGAGACCAACGCCAATGCCTTCTCGGCCGGCTTCTCCGCCACCTATGGCTTTGACCTCTGGGGCCTTAATCAGGACAAGCTGCGCCAGGCGCGCGAACAATTCCGCGCCAGCCGCTATGCCGCCGCCGTGGTGGGGCTCACCACCGCCTCCAGCGTCGCCAATACCTATTTCACGGTGCTGTCGCTGCGCGAGCGCATCACCATCGCGCGCCAGAATATCGACGCCGCCAACCGCATCCTGGCGGTGACGCAGGCCAAGGTGACCAATGGCGTGTCCTCCAACCTCGACCTCTCGCAACAGCAGGCGACGGTGGCGGGCCAGCAGGCGCGTCTTCCCGGCCTGATCGAGCAGGAGCGCGAGTCGCGTTATGCGCTGGCGATTCTCCTGGGCCGGGCTCCGGAAGGCTTCGATGTCCGGGCACAGAACCTGGACGGCATCGTTTCGCCCACGGTGCAGCCGGGCATGCCGTCGGAACTTCTGCAGCGCAGCCCCACCATCGCCCAGGCCGAGGCCAATCTCTACGCCGCCCATGCCAATGTTGACGCGGCGCGCGCCGCCTTCTTTCCTTCGGTAAGCCTCACCGGCTCGGCTGGCTGGTCTTCCGGAAGCTCCACCAATAACGGCAATCTTTCCGGCCTGGTCAATCCCGCCAATTTCGCCTGGAGCTTCGGCACTTCTCTGCTGCAGACCATCTTTGACGGCGGCAGGTTGAAGGCGCAGGACGATTCTGCGCTGGCCGCCCAGCAGCAGCTGATCGCCAGTTACCGCAAGACCGTCTTCACCGCTTTCAGCGGGGTGGAAAGCGCGCTCGGCCAGACTGCCGCCGGCACCGACCAGCTGGTGGCCCTGACCGAACAGGTGCGCGCTGCCACCGAGGCCTTCCGCATCGCCGAATTGCAATACCGCGAAGGCACCATCGACATCCTTTCGCTGCTCAACACCGAGCAGCAGCTTTTCACCGCCCAGGACACGCTGGTGCAGACCAAGCTGGCACGGCTGCAGGCCGATGTCAGCCTCTACCAGCAGCTGGGCGGCGGCTGGACACAGCAGGCTTCGGATGCGGCGTTTGAGCCGCAATTGGATTGGTGGCCGCTTTAAGCAGCGAGCCCGCAGTTCGCGGGCGAAGCGCGACCCGGCCACCCCTTGGTGAGAATATCTGTATCGCCCTCCCGCCGCGCTTTCGCGTCACATGTCAACGGTGTCCGATGACAGGCTTGGGCTGATACGGTTCGCTTAAATAAGCCACCTCTTCCGCGCTCAATTTGATCTCCGCCGCCGCAATGGCGTCGTCGAGATGCTTCATTTTGGAGGCGCCCACGATCGGCGCGCTGATCCCGGGCTGTGCCAGCACCCAGGCGAGCGCGATCTGGGCGTTGCTGGCGCCATGCTTCCCGGCCGTTTCCTCCACCCGCCGCAGAATCTCGATATCGGGGTCACCCAGGCGCAAATCGAAGACATGGTCGCTCTTGGCCCTTGTGGTGATTTCCTCTCTTGCCGACGCATGCGAGCGGCCCAGAAAGCCCCGCGCCAGGGGCGACCAGGGGATCACGCCCACGCCATGGGCCCGACAGAGCGGCAGCATCTCGCGCTCCTCCTCCCGGTACACCAGATTGTAGAAATTCTGCATACTGACGAATGCCGTCTTCCCCGTCGCCTTGGCCTTGTGCAGATATTCCGCGAACTGCCAGGCATACATGGAGGAGGCGCCGATATAGCGGGCCTTGCCCGCCTTCACCACGTCATGCAGGGCCTCGATGGTTTCCTCGATGGGAGTCGCGGGATCGAAGCGGTGGATCTGGTAAAGGTCCACGTAATCGAGCCCCAACCGCTTCAGCGAATTGTCGATGGCATGCATCACATGCTTGCGCGACAGGCCGCGCTGGTTGGGCGAAGGTCCCATGGGCTGGTGAAGCTTGGTCGCCACCACGATATGCTCGCGTCCGCTCGCGGAATCGGCCGCGCCGAACAGTTTCAGCGCCCGGCCGGTGACTTCCTCGCTGACACCATTGGAATAGATGTCGGCGGTGTCGAAGAAATTGATCCCCGCTTCCAGGGCGCGCTTGTAGAACGGAAGGCTGTCCTTCTCCGGCAGCACCCAGTCCCGCCAGGCCGGCGAGCCATAGGTCATGCAGCCGAGACATATCTTCGACACTTTGAGGCCGGTTGAGCCGAGATTCACCAGATCCATGTCCGCCATCCTTGAAGGAGCGGCGATGTTAGAGCCGCAGCGCTCAGGACAAACAAGGAACGAGGAACTTTTTCGCCGGCAGACAGTTAGCAGTTGATATTCCGCGGCGGCACAGGCCGCGTCATTTGATGCGCCCAGACCATGGCTCCAGTTGATAATGCTTCGGCAAATGCCTGGTTCAAGCTGGATCAGGACACACTCAAGCTGGGCGGCCTCTGGACGATCCGGGAAAGTGCCCGCCTGGACCGCGAATTGCGCGGCTTCAAGCCGCAAAAAACCGGCGCCTTGGCGATGGATGCCAGCTTCATCGAAAAGCTCGATTCCACGGGCGCCTGGCTTTTGCTGCGCACCCGCCGGCAGCTGGAAGCAGGCGGCACCAGGGTGGAAAGCCTCACCCTGCCCGAGCTTTACCAGCCCCTGATCAAAGGCATCGAAAAAAGCAAGGGCGTGCCGCCGCAAAAGCCGCGGCGCAATTCCGTCCGCCACCGGCTGGAACGGATCGGGCGCGCCACGGTCCATGCCGGCCGTCAGGGCTACCGCATGCTGGGCTATCTCGGGCGGGTGACGGTGGAGACCATCGAGGCTCTCGTCTCGCCCAAAACCAACCTGCGTGTCGCCGCCCTGGTCAACCAGGTGGAGGAGACCGGCATCAGCGCGCTTCCCATTGTCGGCCTCCTGGCCTTCCTGGTCGGCGTGGTGCTCGCCTACCAGGGCGCCGATCAATTGAAGCGTTTCGGAGCGGAGATTTTCACCATCAACCTCCTGGGCGTGGGCGTCTTGCGCGAAATCGGCGGACTGATCACCGCCATCGTCGTGGCGGGCCGTTCCGGCTCCGCCTTCACCGCCCAGATCGGCACCATGCGCGTCAACGAGGAAATCGACGCCATGCAGACGCTGGGCCTCAACACCGTGGATGTGCTGGTCCTGCCGCGCATTATCGGCCTTGTCATCGCGCTGCCGCTGCTGACTTTCTATTCCGACATCATGGGCCTCATCGGCGGCGCAGTGATGTGCTTTTTCCAGCTGGGCATCAATATCCCCGCTTTCATCCGCCAATTGCATGAGGCGGTCAACACCAACACCATGATGGTGGGGCTGATCAAGGCCCCCGTCTTTGCCTTCGTGATCGCCCTGGTCGGGTGTTATGAGGGCTTCCAGGTCGAGCGCAATGCGGCCAGTGTCGGCCAGCTCACCACCCGCTCGGTGGTGGAGTCGGTCTTCCTGGTGATCGTACTGGACGCCGCCTTTTCGGTGATGTTCTCGGTCCTGGGAATATGATGCCGGCCGCCGGAAAAAAAGAAGGGGGCGCGCCAAAGGAAGCAGTCGCGCCAAAGGAACCGGTCATAAAGGTGCGCGGCCTCACCACCGGCTTCGGCGCCAAGATCGTCCACGACCATCTCGACCTGGATGTCTGGCGCGGTGAAGTGCTGGGCGTGGTGGGCGGCTCCGGCTCCGGCAAGTCGGTGCTTCTGCGCACCATCATCGGCCTCAACAAGCCGCGCGAAGGCACCATCGAGGTTTTCGGCAAGCCGACCGCCTTTGCCGAGTCGCGCCGCATGCGGGCGCTCGAGATGCGCTGGGGGGTGCTGTTCCAGGAAGGCGCGCTGTTCTCCTCGATGAGCGTGGCGGAAAACATCCAGGTGCCGTTGCGCGAATATACCGCCATGACGCAGGGCCTGATGGACGAGATCGCGGCGATGAAGCTGGCGCTGGTGGGATTGCCGGAGGACACCGCGCTCAAATTCCCCGCCGAGCTTTCCGGCGGCATGAAGAAACGCGCCGGCCTCGCCCGCGCCCTGGCGCTGGACCCCGAACTGCTTTTCCTGGACGAGCCCACTTCGGGACTGGATCCCATTTCCGCCAACCAGTTCGACGAATTGATCAAGAACCTGCAGAAAAGCCTGGGCCTCACCGTCTTCCTGGTCACGCATGACCTGGATTCATTGCGCGCGGTGGCGGACCGCGTCGCCGTCCTGATCAACAAGAAGATCAAGACCGGCAGCATCGCGGAGTTGCGCCGGGACAAGGACCCCTGGATCCAGGACTATTTCTCCGGCGCACGCGGCCGTGCCGCCCTCAACGGCCCACAGACCGTGGCGGAGGCCTGAAACGCCGTGGAAACCAAGGCCAATTATGTCGCGGTAGGGGCCTTTGTGCTTCTCTGCGTCATCGGACTGGTGGTGAGCATCATGTGGCTCGCCGGCGTGCAATATGCCCAGGAATATTCCTATTACACCGCCAATTTTAAAGGCCCGGTCACCGGACTGGGCAAAGGCACCGTCACCCGTTTCAACGGCATCGATGTCGGCCGCATCGCCGACCTTGAGTTCAATCCCAACGATCCCCAGGCGGTGATCGTCACCCTCCAGGTCCAGCCCCGTCTCAACATCCGCGAGGACAGCATCGCCTCCATCGAAAGCCAGGGATTGACCGGCGGGACCTATGTCGAGATCAGCGGCGGGACGGCCAAATCCCCCTTGCTCCGCGCCAAGCAGGGTCAGAAATATCCCGTGATCCGCACCAAGCAGTCAGGCCTCCTGCAGCTGGAACAATCGGCGCCCGAAGTGGTCGCCAAGCTCAATATCGCCGCCACCCGCATCAACGACCTGCTCAATGACGAAAACCGCCGCGCCCTGTCCCATGTGCTGGCCAACCTGGATGAGACCACCAGCCTGATCGCCCGGCGTTCGGATGAAATCGACGCCATCGTCAGGAATGCCAACCAGGCCACCGCCAATCTCAACAGGGCATCAGCCGATCTGGAGCCGACGCTGAACCGCCTTGATGAAACCGCCGCCAAGTTCGGCAAGGTGGCCGACGACACCGACGCCTTCATCAATGGCGACGGGCTGGCGCAGCTCTCCGACCTTATCGCAGACTTGAGAAGGCTCTCCTCCAGCCTCAACCAATTCTCCGATCGGCTCAACCGCGAACCCACATCGCTGCTCTTCGGCGACCGGCGCAAAGGATACGAGCCCAATGGCAAATAGGCTGGCCTTCCCGGACCGGCGGCTGGTCCTTTCTTCGGCCTCGTCCCTGCTGCTGGCGGGCTGCGGCGGATTGGGGCTCGGCCCCACCGATACGGCGGCCAATGCCACGATTTATCTGCTGGACCCTCCCATCCGGACCGCAACGGGGGGCCAAGCAGTGCCGTGGGCGCTGGCGGTGGACATCCCGGACGCCTCCGATGCGCTGGACACCCGCCGCATCGCCCTGATCAAGGCCGACGCCACCATGGACTATTATGCCAATGCTCTCTGGCCCGACCGCCTCCCGCTCCTGGTGCAAACGGCGCTGGTGGCGGGGTTCGAAAGCGGCGGGCGCGTCGCCTCGGTGGCGCGCGCGCAGGACGCCATTCATGCCGATTACGAACTCGGCGTCGAGATACGCGATTGCGCCGCCCATTACAGCGCGGCGGACGCGGCGCCGGGCGTAACCGTGAGCCTGGTCGCGCACATGTTCACCGCGCATGCGCGCAAAATTGTCGCCAGCCTCACCGCCCGGCAAACCGCGGCCGCCGATCAGAACAGCACCGCCGCGGCCGTCGCGGCCTTCAACAGCGCGGTGGGCGCGGCGGTGGACCAGATCGTCGATTGGGCACCAGCCTTGCCGCCGCCACCGGTGGCGAACTGACAGACCTTAACCTTTGCTGGGTGCATCGCAGGGAACGAGGGTTTGGAACGGTCGTTTTCTTCTGAGAATTTTGATGGAGAAACCCATGCTACGCTGGGCTTTGATCTTTCTTGTGATTGGCCTGATCGCCGGCCTTCTGGGCTTTACCGGAATCGCGGGCACCTCAATCGCCATCGCCAAGACGCTGTTCTTCATCTTCATGGTGATCTTCCTTGTCCTGCTGATCGCCGGCCTGACCGTCGCGCGAAGAGTCGGATAGCAGCCAGTTGACACGGCCCGCTGACCTCCCTTCAGTCAGAGGGCTTTTTTATCGCCCTAGCCAGCGCCTGCCAGGGCGCGATGTCCCAATGATTATCGGCCAACGGTGAGGGGGAGGGCAAAACCCAGACCCGGGTCTTTCCCCAACCCTGTTCCTGCTCGCCCGCCTTCGCGGTTTTGCCCAAAGCCGCGCGGCCGGCGTTCAAGCTGGTGAAGGCCAGATGCAGCGGCGCAACCACTTCGATGCGGCGGCGCAAATCCCGGGCCGCCTTCGGCCCCAAACTATGGCGTGGCAATTGGTGATCCATGCCATAAGCAAATTTGGCGATGTCGGTCAGGCCGATGCCGAGTTCCCACAGCGCGGGATATTCGTCCGGCGCCAGGCGGCGCGGCGTCAGCCCCACCTCGTGCAACACGCGCCAGAATTTGTTCTGGGCGTGGGCATAGTAGGCCCTTTTCAGCGCCGATTGCCGCCCCGCCGCGGTACCGCAGAAGACAAGCTTGAGGCCCGGCTTCAGCATCTCCGGCAGCACATGTTCCCGCATGGAACTTCTCATTGCATGAAACTATAGCCCAACGGGCCGGCCATCCTGCGCGCTATCGCCGCGCCATACGCACAACTTCCTTATTCTGCGTGCGCTGATTGCTGTCATAATGCGCTTACGCTGGGCTCAAGGCTTGGGGGCCGAATAGACCAGACACCGATATCTGAGTTGGAAGGGCGTCGCCATGCGGGTAGGTGGTGTTTTTTCTTATTGCGCGCTGATCGCGTTGACCCTGATGACGGCGTACCAGGCACCGGGTTTCGCCGCGGACCGGGCGCCGACGGTGAAGACGGATCTGCCCGACGCCATCCATGGTCCCAGCGCCGACCGCATTCCACCGGGCCTCGCCTGCAGCGACAATATGGACTTCGCGCCCGAAGACAATCTGCCCAATCCCTTTGATGCCGACCTGGTGGCCTTCCATGCGGAGGATCAACCCGCCGCGTCCCCGGCGCCCTTCAGCCAGAATTGCGACGGCCGCCCCAAGGTCGACCTGAGCTGAAGTTTATCGCGCGCCCATGGCGTCCGCGGCATTGGATCCGTTGACGTCATAAGTCGTCATCGAGTCGTCCTTGGCCGGCGCCGACGTCTGCTGTCCCTGCTGCGCCGTCCCGGTTTTATTGTCTGTGGAGGAGGTGGAAGCCGTCGCACTCTGCTTGTTGCCCTCCTTTGGCGCTGCGTTCCGGTCTGTGCTCTGCGCCATTGCGGGGGTGGCGGCCAGGGCAAGAGCGAGGATGGTGGGGATGAAGGTGCGCATGATGAGTTCTCCGTGGGGGGAGAGGATAACAAAAAACCCCGGCAATTGCTTGCCGGGGTTTTTGCCTGAAGGAGAGGCGTCAGATTTTGAGGTTACCCTGCTTGGCCGCCTTGGTGATGATGTCGGCGGCGCGGAAGGCCAGGGCCGAAGTGGTGAGCGTCGGGTGGTTGCGCCCGCCGGTGACCATGCAGCTATTGTCCACGATGAAGAGATTGTCCACGTCATGGGCACGGTAGTTGGCGTTGATCACCGACTTCTTGGGGTCCTTGCCCATGCGCGCGGTAGCGCGGGAATGCGCGCCGCCGCGTGAGTCACCGACTTCGCCCGCCCACACCGTGGTGGCGCCCGCCGCCTTCAACACCTCGACCGAGCGGTCGATGAAGAACTGCACGGCTTTGAGGTCGTTGTCATGGCTCTTCTGGGTGATGCGCATCGCCGGCAAGCCCCAGGGATCCTTCACATCCGGATCGAGGTCCACCCGGTTCGACTCAACCGGGATGGTGGAAATGAAGTTGGTCATGGTGAGCTTGCGATTGGCCTGCTCCATCAGCGCCTTCTTGTAGTCGGCGCCCCAGGACGGTGCCCCATGCGGGCCGCCCAGGCCATACTCGATCGGCGACTGCTGGCCGCGCGCCGTCATGCGCGCGCCGCCGTAGAAGCCGCGAGCCTTCACGTCATTGGGCACGAACTGCAGCACCGCCGCTCCGGTGACACAGCCCTTATACTCGTTGAGCGGGTTCTCGAAGAGGCCGGTGGCGCCGCCGCCATTGCCGCTCATCAGGTTCCTGCCCAGCTGGCCGGAACTGTTGGCCAGGCCGTTGGGATACTGATTGTTGGCCGAGAGCAGAAGCAGCCTGGGCGTGCCCATCGCGTTGGCGGAAGAGATCACCGCCTTGGCCTTCTGGAACACTTCCCGGTTGTTGTTGCCGGTCTCAAAATAGACCACCCCCGTCACCTTCGAGCCCCCATCGGTCTTGATGGTATGGGCATAGGCATTGACGCGGATCTCGCACTTGCCGGTATCCACCGCGAAGGGCAGAAGCGCCACCGCCGAAGACGAGCGCGCCTTCACCTGGCAGGTATAGCCCGAGCAGAAGCCGCAATTGTTGCAGGCCGCCCGGCCCATATAGGGCTGGGTGATGATCGCCGCCGCATTGGGCGCCACAAACCAGCCCAGCTTGGCCGCGCCTTGCCGCAACAGCGCGCCCGAAGCCTTTTGCGGCTGGGGCGGGAGCGGATAGGGCTTGGACATCGGCGCCATATAGGGCGTGTTGATCCGCTGTCCCGATACGCCCAGTTCCCATTCGGCCTGGGTGTAATAGGGCTCGATCTCGTTCCAGGTGATCGGCCAGTCGGCGATATTGGCCCCCGGGATGCCGCCAAAGCGGGAGAGTTCGTCAAACTCCCAGGGCAGATGCCGCCAGTTCGAGGCACCATAGGTCACCGTGCCCCCACCCACCACGCAGCCATAGGAGTTGTTGAAGATCTGCGCCTTCTCATTCTCCGTGCGCCGGAAGGTCGAGACCTGCCGTGACGGATCCGACAACAGCCTCTCCTCGGGCGAGGGAAAGCGGTTCAAAAGCTCGTCCTTGTTGGCCGATTCCTCCTTGCCAAAGGAACCCCAGCCGCCCTGCTCCAGCACGACGACCGAGAACCCGGCCTGGGAAAGCTTCTTGGCCATAACGCCGCCGCCGGCGCCGGAGCCGACGATGACGAAGTCTACTTCTTCGTTGGGATCGTATTTTTTCATAGGCATCGGGGCTCTCCTTAAACCTTGTCGTAGTAGCCGAAGGGCGGCTGGAAGTTCAGGCTGTCGTCAAAGTCGATCATCTTCCAGCCGATCTTCTGGTAATTGCCGCCATGGTCCGGATGGGCGAACATCCCCATGATCGTGTGGCTCCTCACCGCCTGGAAGAACGGCGTCTTCTCGATCGAGGTCAGGACCTGCACCTGCTGCTGCGGGTTCAACCCGGCAAAGCCGTCCACATTCGGGTTCACCGCCTTGGCCTTCTGCGCCAGGTCCGCCAGACCCTTGCTGTAGGTGTCCTGCGCATTCCTGGCGAAGGTCACCAGCGCCAGGTCGATGAAGTACACAACCTTCGCCTCCCGGGCGCCGGGCGTGTCCGTGGTCGGGATGATCTGGGCGGAGATCGCCTCCACATCCGCCGCCTGGGTGGGCGAGAAGAAGGTGGTCGGCGTGCCCGGCGCGATATCGGCGGCTTTTACCGCCGCGCCCCAGTTCGCTGCCACAAAACCGGCCGAAAGCCCGGTCGCTGCAAGGAATTTGCGTCGAGAGGTCTCAGTGATGTCTTCAGCGCGCTTATCGTCGGGGCTCATAGGGGTCGCTCCTAACTTTTGGGTTTGGATGTGGAAGTGGCTGGATATGAGGCAGGCATGGCATATTTGGTGATCCCGTGCGGCGGCACATTCACCGCAACATACATGTTCCCGTCAGGGGCGACCAAAACGCCTTCCCCGGCATAGGGATCGGGCACAAAGCCCGTCACCTGCCCGGTCTTGGCGCTTCCGATCCACACACCCTTGGGCCAGCCCGGGTTCAACTGCGCGTTCGAATCCGCGTCCGTCACATAAAGCGTGTCTTTCTTGTCCACCCAAAGCCCCACCGGACGGCCGAACTGCTTCCATTCCGCAAGCTGCTTGCCGTCCTGGCTGAAGATCAGGACACGGTTGTTGCCGCGATCCGCCACAAACAACCGTCCCGCCGTGTCGAACGCCAAGGCATGCGGGGCGCGGAACTGGCTCGGGCCCGTGCCCATCGTCCCCCAGGCCTTGATGAACTTCCCGTCCTTCGAGAAGTGCACAATCCGGGTGATGTAGTCCGGCTTCGAGTTCGGGCCGCCCGAATGGCCGTCGGCCACGAAGATGTCCCCATTCGGCGCAATCGCAACATCGCAAGGCTCGTTCAACTGGTTGGGTCCGCCCCCTGCCTTGCCCGGCGTTCCCAAAACCAGCAGCACCTTGCCGTTCTGGTCCATCTTGGTGACCGTCTGGCCCTTGGTCCCGTCCTTGCTGGTCTGGCCGTCGCTCACATAGAGATTGCCCTGCCGGTCGATGGCAAAGCCGTGCGGCCAGGCAAACAGCCCCGCCCCGATCGCCTTGACCGGCTTGCCCGTCGCCAAATCCAGCTCATAAACCGGCGCAATCGTCGAGCCGTCGCAGGTGTTCGCTCCACACCGCCCGATCGCCCACACATGCCCCTGCGGATCAACATCGATCCCCGACGTCGAGCCCCAGGGCTTGCCGTCCAGCGTCTTGCCCCAATTATACTCCGGCATCTCAAACGGAGACGGCACCGACAGAGTCGGACCAGCACCCTGGCCAAACGCCCCAACCGCAAAAAGACCACCAGCCGCAAAAGCCGATAACCCCAATATCCCGCGCTTCCAATTCAACAAACGCTCCCTGCCC
>CAZEFQ010000008.1:0-36514 GCA_964511505.1 uncultured Rhizobium sp. | reverse complement strand
CTCTTCCGGGGTGAGCCCCGGCCCGTCATCCTCGACTGTGATGACCAGCCTTTGACCCTCGCCTTGCGCACGCACCACCACCCGGCCATGGGCCCATTTGCAGGCATTGTCCATCAAATTGCCCGCCATTTCTTCCAGGTCCTGACGCTCGCCGCGAAAGGAAAGCCCCGGCGCGCATTCCGCGTCGATCACAATGTCGCGTCCGGCGTGAATGCGGCTCAGCACATTGGCCAGATCATGCAGCACGGGCGCGACGGGCGTGCGGTTGCCCAGGACGTTGACGCTTCCGGCGGCGCGGGCACGGCTGAGATAATGATCCACCTGGCGGCGCATGGCGTCCACCTGCTTGCGCACCTGGATGGCAAGCGCCTGTTCGGGGCCCCTTTCAGCCGCCTCCGCCTCGCTGGCCAGCACGCTGAGCGGCGTCTTGAGGAAATGCGCAAGGTTGGAGACATGGGTACGGGCGCGGGCCACGATCTCGGTGCTGTGTTCGATCAGCGAATTGAGTTCGGCGGCGAGCGGCGCGATCTCGGCGGGGAATTCGCCTTCCAGCCGTTCGGCCTTGCCGTCCCGGATGCGGTGCAGCGCATCCTTGATCCGGCGCAAGGGCAAAAGCCCCACCCGAACCTGCAACAGCACCGCAACCAACAGGCCCAGGCCCAGCAGGGCAAAAGACCAGAGGAGTGTGCCGTTGAACGCGTCACTTTCAGCGTCCACCGCGGAGAGATCGCCCGCCACCAGGAAAGTATAGACACTGGTGTCGTTCTGTTCGGGCGTGGCGGCGATGGGAAATTCCACCCGCTGTTCCAGCACCCGCAATCTCTGGTTTTCGGGCCCCGCCGCATAACCGTAGGAAAGCAGTCCGCGCCTTTCCATGCCGGTGAGGATGAGGGAGCGGTCGAACAGGGAGCGGGAAATCTGTGCTCCCGGATGACCGCGTTGCGCGGGCCTGATCTGGTAATAGAGGCCGGAATAGATGCGGTCGAATTGCCGGTTGAGGAAGCGGTCCTGCAGCACCACGCCGCCATTTTCATCCGGCTCCGCGGCGGCGATCAGGCCGTCCATGTCCGTGCGCAGCTGGGCATCGAAATTGTCCAGCACGGCGCCGCGAAAGGCGTGGGAAAGGAAAAATCCTCCCACTGCCAATGCCAGCACGGTCCAGACCGCGGCCGCCGCGATCAGGCGTGCCGCGAGGGAATTAAGCCGAAATCGGTTTGCGGCCAAGAGTGGGATCATCGAGGCTGTAGCCAAGCCCACGTACCGTCTGAATCAGTCCGGCGTCCAGCTTTTTCCGCAAGCGCCCGACAAACACCTCGATGGTGTTGGAGTCGCGGTCGAAATCCTGGTCGTAGAGGTGCTCGACCAGTTCGGTACGGGACACCACCTTGCCGCGATGATGGGCGAGATAGGCGAGCAGCCGGTATTCCAGGCTGGTGAGCTTGACCGGATTGCCGTCCAGGGTCACGCGGCTGGCGCGGGTGTCGATGCGCAAGGGGCCAATCTCGATATCGGCGGTGGCAAAGCCGGCGGCGCGGCGCAACAGTGCGCGCAGCCTCGCCAGCAATTCCTCGGTGTAAAAGGGCTTGGCGAGATAATCGTCGGCGCCGGCATCGAAGCCCGCCACCTTGTCGCTCCAACGGTCGCGCGCGGTCAGGATCAGGACCGGCATTTTGCGCCCGGCCTTGCGCCATTTTTCCAGCACCCGGACGCCGTCCATCTTCGGCAGGCCCAAATCCAGCACCACCGCATCATAAGGCTCGGTATCGCCCAGGAAATGGCCTTCCTCGCCATCGCCCGCCGCATCCACCACATAGCCGGCGTCGCTCAACGCCTTCTTCAACAGCCGCTGCAGGTCCTTGTCGTCTTCCACCAGAAGGATGCGCATGATCGTCGTCCTCGTCTAACGCCCGCGCCCGCGGCCGCCACCATAGCCGCCACGGCCGCCGCCGCGAAACTCTCCCGCTCCCCTGCCCTCACCCCGGAAAATTCCTCTTTCGCCAAATCCCTGTTGCCGTCCGCCAAAGGCCGGGGGCGGCGGCATGGATGGCGCCGGCCGGAAAAACCGTCCTTGGCCCGCCTGGTCGAACGTGTCACGTCCAGGCGCCGAACGGAGCACCCGGCCGGTGCGCGCATCGGTGTCCAGCCATTCAATGCGCCCGTCCGGCGTCATCCATTTGAGATGATAATGCTCCTGGCCGTCAGGTCCGGGCGTCGGTCCCTCCGCGTCATAAAAATCGCCGGGATAGTCGTGCCGGACGCCGGGCAGAATGCGGTCCAGTGGCTGAACACCCGGCTCACGCGCCGGCTGCGCCAAACCCGGCCCGGCCAGGAAAAGACCGAACCCCGCCAAAATCGCCAGCAAAAAGCCTGCACGCATGGCCTTTTTTAGTCCCTTGGAAATGAACCCAGAATGAATGGGCGATCCAGACCCCATTCAGGAGCGGTGCTCTAGGGTACGCGTCATGGGAAGCAGATAGCTACCCCCAAAATTTTGAGAGGAGACTGACAATGTACAATATCAAGACTCTTCTGGCGGCGGCCACGATGGCGGTGGCGATGACGGGCGGTGCCGAGGCAGCGCCCTGGAATCACCCTCAGAACCATCCCGTGATCCGCTATGAGCACCGGCCGCTGGTGATGCGCGAACGCGTCTTCGACACGCTGCGCTTTCATCACTATCGCGCGATCGGCGCCCCGCTCTTCATGCACGGTCATTATGTGGTGAGGAGCTTTGACCGCTTCGGCCGCACCGTGTTTGTGGAGGTCAATCCTTATACGGGCGCCTTTATCGGCGAATTCCGCGCCTAGCTTTTAAGAACTTGGGCTTGGTGTCCCAGGTCGTGCCCCTCCCCTGAGACGCCAGGCTGTCAAGGAAAAGCCCGCCTTTTCTCCCGAGAAGGCGGGCTTTTTACATGGGCACGCGCCCGCGTCTCATGTGGTGGCATCGTTGCCGGAATGCTCGATCGGGTAGGAAATGAATTGATGGGCCGCAAGCCGTTTGAGAATCCTCTCCAGCACGGCCTTGGTTTCGGCCCGGGAAATGCAGGACGCGTCGTGCACTTCTTTGGTGTTGAGCGGCAGCCGGGCGGCTTGCATGCCCCTGGGCCCGGGCAGACCCAGTGAAAGCGCGATGTTGCGATTCACGCCGTCAATGACGAAATCGATGAAACGCTGCTGCCGCAGCGTTTTCAGCGGATTGCCGACCAGGAGCAGGATGATGCCGACGCGGGATTGAAACTGCGGCGCGACATCGTTTTCCAATTGCGCGAAAATGCCGGACTGGTCCGGCCGCCAGTCATCGGGAAAAATCGCCGACCAGCGCCAGCCGCAATAATAGGTGCGGCAGGTTTGCGGCCGTGACTCATAGATCGCACAACCGTCGCCGCTGCAATGACGGCAGACCGAGGACGGCAGCTTTTGCATTTCCGGCTTGTCGATCGCCGGCACGATGCAGCAGAGCGTGCACTGGCCGCATTCGCGTCCCGGAACCAACTGACTCATACGTAAAATCTTTGCTCGGGCGCGGGTGGAGTCGTGCGTCACCCCAAGCAGCACGCCCATCTGCGAAAATTCAAATGTCGTTCCTGTAATGTTTCTATGCAGCACATCGGAAACGGCGCGCCCGGAGCAAATTATTGCGCTTCCGTATCAAAGAGTTGCAGAACCTCAGGCGGCTGCGCCGCGTTCCCAAGCCTTGAAAGCGCCGCAAAGATTGGGGAGCAATCCGCCATGCCGCCGCCTGAAATGGCTTTGAAGGACCGGCTCCGGGCCTTGTTGGAGCATGGCCGCCGCTGGGCGCCCCTGGCCGCCATTTTCCTTGCCGCGCTTGTGGTTCCGGCCGCGGTCTTGTTCCTGCTGCCGTCACTGCTCGGCATTTTCGCTCCCCCGCTCAATCCGCGTGTCGATCTCTATGCAGTGAACCGGCCGCTGGCTTTCACCTTCCTGGATGTCAACGGTGAAGAAGTTGGTCATCGCGGCGCGGTGGTGGGCGAACGCCTGCATCTGGAAGAGATGCCCGCCTATCTGCCGGCTGCTTTTATCGCCATGGAGGATCGCCGTTTCTATGCCCATAGGGGCGTCGATCCGGTCGGCCTGGCGCGCGCCCTTCTCATCGACCTGCGCGAAGGACATTGGGCGGCGGGCGGCTCCACCATCAGCCAGCAGACGGCCAAGATCGTCTATACCGGCCAGGAACGCACCATGTCGCGCAAACTGACCGAGCTGATGGATGCCGCGGGCCTGGAGCAATCCTTAAGCAAAAAACAGATCCTGGAGCTTTATCTCAACCGCATCTATCTGGGCTCGGCAGCCTACGGCGTGGACGGCGCCGCCCATGTCTATTTCGGCACCTCGGCGCGCAAGCTCAGTCTTCCTCAGGCCGCGATGCTGGCGACCCTGACACGCGCGCCTTCGGTGTTCTCGCCGCGGCGCGACCTGGCGGCGGCACAGGAACGTGCCAGCCATGTGCTGGATGCCATGGTGGATACCGGCGCGATCACCGAGGAAGAGGCCAAAGCCGCCAAGGCTCATCCCGCCATCGTCGTGGACCGCACGGGCATGGATGCGCGCAATTTCTTTCTGGATACCGCGGCCGATCAGGCCCTGAAGCTGGTGTCGGTAAAAGGCGCGCCCACCGTCGATCTCGTCGTGCACACCACGATGGAGCCCAAGCTTGAGGAAGCAGCGCGCGGCGCCGCCAGTGAGGTGATCGGCAAATATGGCCGCAAGGACAAGGTCCACGAGGCCGCGGTGGTGATGATGAAGCCCGATGGCGCCGTCTCCGCCCTGATCGGCGGCATTGACTATGACACCTCGACTTTCAATCGCGCCATCCAGGCGCGGCGGCAGCCGGGTTCGGCCTTCAAGCCCTTTGTCTATCTGGCGGCGCTGGAGGCGGGGATTTCGCCATGGGACACGCGCGATGACGAACCGGTGGACATCAATGGCTATCAGCCGGCCAATTTCGGCAATCATCAATATGGCACCTTGACCCTGGCCGACGCCTTGGCCCATTCGGTCAACACCATCACGGTCAATCTCGGCCAGGAGGTCGGCATCGACAAGGTGATCGGCGCGGCGCGGCGCACCGGCATCACCGCGCCCTTGACGCCCACGCCGTCCCTGGCATTGGGCACCAGCGTGGTGACACCGCTGGAGTTGACCGGCGCCTATGCCGCCTTCGCCAATGGCGGTTACCGGGTTTATCCCTATCTGGTCACCGAGGTGGATCAGATGGACGGCACAGTGCTGTACCGGCGCCAGACGCCTGAGGCCCAGCGGATCATCGGCGCCCAGGTGGACCGCGACATGCTGGCCATGATGTGGAACGTGATCGCCACCGGCACCGGCACCAGCGCCTCACTCAGTCCCCGCGAGGCCGCGGGCAAGACCGGCACCACCCAGAATTCGCAGGATGCCTGGTTTGTGGGTTTCACCACCGATTATGTCACCGGCGTCTGGGTCGGCAATGACGACAACAGCCCCACCCGCGGCGTCACCGGGGGCACCCTGCCCGCCATGATCTGGAAAAGTGCCATGCGCTCCGCCGAGAAGGGCCTGCCCCTCAAGCCGCTGGACCGCTCGCCGCCGCAGGAGGCCAACGACCAGGGCTTTCTTGATGCCCTGTTTTCTTCGGGAGCCCCGGCTTCTGCGGGGGATGACGAAGCAGGAACCATGGCGCAGGCGCAGCCTCCGGCTGATCTTTCCCCGCCGCCCCAGCGCCATCACAGCGGCGGCATATTGGGCTGGCTGTTCGGCGATGACGATGACCCCCCGCCGCCGCCCAGCGCCGCCGACGGCTTGCGCGACGACCGGTATCCGTGAAGGTGCTATAAGGCGGCATGCACAGGTTGCTCGCCGTTTTTTTGCTTCTCGCCGCCGCGCCCGCCCTGGCCGCCCCGCCCGAGCGGCCGCGCACCCACATCACCTTTGTCACCGACTGGAAGGCCCAGGCCGAGCATGGCGGCTTCTATGAAGCTCTGGCCGAAGGGCTTTATGCCAATTTCGGCCTGGACGTGACCATCCGCGAAGGCGGCCCCGATGTAAATGTCCCGCAATTGCTGGCGGGAGGCGCGGCGGATTTCGGCATCGGCTCCAATGCCTTTGTGGTGATGAATCTGGTGCAGCAGCAGGTGCCGCTGCGCGCGGTGATGGCGGTGTTCCAGAAAGACCCGCAGGTGCTGATCGCCCATCCGCGCCACGACCTGAATTCGCTCTCGGAGATGAAAGGCAAACCGGTCCTTATTTCGTCCGCCACCATGACCAGCTTCTGGCCCTGGCTGCGCGCCAAATTCGGCTTCAAGGACACCCAGATCCGCAAATACACCAACAACCTGGCGCCCTTCCTGGTGGACCCCAATGCCATTGTCGAGGGCTATCTCACCAGCGAGCCCTACACCATCGCGCAACAAGGCCACTTCACGCCCAAGGTTTTCCTGCTCTCGGACTTCGGCTATCCCGGTTACGCCAATATGGTGCTGGTGCCGCAGAAATGGCTGGATACCAATCCCAAGGCGGTGCAGGCTTTTTTCGACGCCACCAAGCGCGGCTGGTATGATTATCTCAATGGCGACCCCAAGCCCGCGAATGCGCTGATCAAGCGCGACAATCCCGACATGACCGATGCCATCATCGCCCAGTCCATCGCCAAGATGAAACAATACCAGCTGGTGAGCGGCGGCGATGCGCCCGCCTATGGCATGGGCGCGATGACCGACAAGCGCTGGAAGGAATTCTACGACACCATGGCCGCGCAGGGCATCTATCCCAAGGGCCTGGATTACACCAAGGCCTACGATCTGCGTTTCCAGCGGCACACTTTCCAGAATTTTCAATAGGGCGAAATCGTCCATGAGTCTGGTGACGCTGGCGGGGATAGGGAAGCGCTTTGCCAATGGCACCGAAGCGCTTCGCGGTCTCGGCTTTGACGTGCGGGAAGGCGAATTGGTTTCCCTCCTGGGCCCCAGCGGCTGCGGCAAATCCACGGCGCTGCGTTTGATCGCGGGCTTGCTGGCGCCCGATGAGGGCGAAATTCGTTGGGCGGCTGCGAGCCCAGAAATGGGGTTTGTCTTCCAAGAACCCACCTTGATGCCCTGGGCGGACGCGCTCACCAATGCGCGCCTGCCGTTGGAGCTCAAGCGCGTGGCCCGCGGCGAGGGCGACGCGCGCGCCAAGGCCGCACTGGCGCGGATGGGATTGAAAGGATTCGAATCCGCCTATCCCCGCGAATTGTCCGGCGGGATGAAGATGCGGGTTTCCATCGCCCGCGCCTTGGTGGCAAGACCGCAATTGCTCTTGATGGACGAGCCTTTCGCCGCATTGGACGAGATCACCCGCGCCAAGCTCAATGACGATCTTCTTTCCTTGGCCCGGGAAGACGGCATCACGGTAATCTTTGTCACCCACAGTGTGATGGAAAGCGCCTATCTCTCGGACCGGGTGCTGGTAATGAGCCCGCGCCCCGGCCGCGTGGTAGCGGAGATTGCACTACCCACGGGACCGCGCGACCGCCTCTCGCCGCAATTCGCCGAGGCGCAGCGGCGCGTTTCTCTGGCGCTGATGGAAGCCTCCTCCCCCGCGCGCGAAGCGCTGACGGAGGGTGGAGGTTCGCGGCCAAGCGAACCGACCGCCGCAGCAGCGCTTGCGATGCGAAGGCCGGAGGGGGCCAAAAATCCATGAAGCGTCTCCTCGACATTCTGTTTCCACTCCTGCTGGGCCTCATGCTCTTGGCTTTCTGGGAATGGATCGTCGCGGCAAGACAGATTCCGCCTTATGTGCTGCCCGCGCCCAGCGCCATTTTGCGTGCGTTTCTCGCGAACTTTGCCTCGCTGATGACATCGCTGTTCGCCACGTTGAGTGTGACGATCCAGGCCTTCCTGGCCGCGCTGGTGGCCGGTGTCGCAACCGCTGTCCTGTTCAGCCAGAGCCGCCTGTTCGAACGGGCGCTTTATCCCTACGCGGTGGTGATGCAGGTGACGCCGGTGGTGGCGATTGCGCCCTTGATTCTGATCTGGGTCGGCTTCGACCATATCGATGCGGCGCTGGTTTTGATCGCCACCCTGGTGGCATTCTTTCCCATTCTCTCCAACACAACCCTGGGCCTCAAATCGGCGGACTTCAACCTGATGGAGCTGATGCGGCTCTACGGCGCTTCGCGCTGGCAGATCTTGTGGCGGCTGCAACTTCCCAGTGCGCTGCCCTATCTGCTGGTGGGTTGCCGCATCGCAGGCGGCCTCGCTTTGATCGGCGCGGTGGTGGCGGAATTCGTGGCGGGAAGCGGCACCGCCACCGGACTCGCCTGGCGGATCATCGAAGCCGGCAACCGGCTTGAGATCGCCACCATGTTCGCCGCCCTGGCGCTCTTGGCGGCGCTGGGTATCGCCATCTTCGCGGGCCTGTCAGGTCTGGAACATCTGCTCCTGCGGCGCTGGCACGAAAGCGCGCTCAAACGCCCTTTGTGACGCACCCGCAAGCCCGCCCGATTGCGGCAATAAACCCTTGGCAGTGCTGACGGAAAAAGGCAGAGTCCGGCAAAAAGGGGCTGCGCAAAAAGCCCAAGAAAGGGAGACGATTCATGACGCGCGCAAAGAAAACTGTCCTTGCCGCTGCGCTTGCCGGCAGCGCCGCCATCGGCTTTTGGGCCGCCAGCAGCTTTGCCCAGAATGCCGCCGGTCCCTTTAACGCCGCCCAGGTGGATGCCGGGCGCAACGTCTTTGCCGCCAACTGCGCCGCCTGTCATGGCGAAACCATGGCCGGGCTTGGAGAAGCCCCGGCTTTGGCGGGCAGCGGCTTCATGGCGATGTTCGGCAACAAGACGGCCAAGGACGTGTTCGATACCATCAAATCCGAAATGCCTTTCGGCGCACCGGGCAGTCTCACGGACGCGCAATACACCAACCTGGTCGCTTTCATCCTGCATGCCAATGGCGCACGCACCGGCACCACCGCCTTGACGCCCACCACCCCGGTTCAGGTCAGCACCATCGCCAACGGCGCGGTTGCCGCGGATGTCGCCGCCGGCATCAAGGCGGTGCAGACGGCGCAAGCGTCTCCTGCTCCGGCGCCTGCTGCCGCGCCCGCCCCGGCTGCGGCTCCTGCACGTGGCGAAGCGCCGGCCCGCCGCGCAGAAGGCGCCTCCGGCCAATTCCGCAGTAACACCAATCTGGGCGTGATCAAGGCCGGCACGGTGCAGAATTACAGCAACGTCACCGACGCGATGCTCGCCAATCCTTCGCCCAATGACTGGCTGATGTATCGCGGCAATTATGCCGGCTGGAGCTATAGCCCGCTCAGCCAGATCAATTCCCGCAACGTCAACCAGCTCCAGCTCAAATGGACCCTGGCGATGGCCCAGGGCGGCACCAACGAAGCCACCCCCATGGTGCATGACGGCACCATGTTCCTGGTCGGCGCCGGCAACACCATCCAGGCGATCAAGGCCGATACCGGCGAAGTCATCTGGCAGAACAATATCGGTCCCTTGCCGAGCAATCTCGAACCCGCGGGCGATGTCGGCACGCGGTCGCTGGGCTTTTACAACGACAAGGTCATCGTGCCGACCATGCAGAGCAAGCTCTATGCCCTGGATGCACGCACCGGCAAAGTGGTGTGGCAGACTTTCTACTCCGATCCCAACAACCCCGAAGAAGGCGCGCATGGCAGCGACGGCGGCGTAACCGTCGTGCATGGCAAGGTCATTATCGGCATGACCGGTTGCGGCCGCGTGCCGCAAAAGAATCATTGCTACATCAGCGCCTATGACGCCAACACCGGCCAGCGCGTTTGGAAATTCGTCACCGTGGCGCTCACCGGCCAGCCCGGCGGCGACACCTGGGGAAAGCTGGATGACGATCACCGCGCCGGCGGCGAGACCTGGATCGCCGGCACCTATGACCCCACCCTCAATCTAACCTATTGGGGCACCGCCCAGGCCAAGCCCTGGCGGCGCGACCTGCGCGGCTCAGGCGATGGCGACACGCTCTATACCAACTCGACCCTGGCGCTGGACCCCGACACCGGCAAGCTCAAATGGTATTTCAACCACGCGCCCGGCGAATCCTTCGACCTGGACGAAGTCTTCGAACGCATCCTGATCGATCACGGCAACCAGAAGACCGTGATGACCATGGGCAAGGCGGGCATCCTGTGGAAGCTGGACCGCGTCACCGGCCAGTATCTCGACACCCGCCAGACCGTGTTCCAGAACATGTTCATCAAGCTCGACAACAAGACGGGACGCCCCACCTACCGCACCGACATTCTGGCGCAGAAAGTGGACCAGTGGATTCCCTCCTGCCCCGGCCCCGAAGGCGGCAAGGACTGGCAGCCCATGAGCTATCACCAGCCCACCGACCAGATCATCATTCCGCTCAGCCAATCCTGCGTGCTGATGAATGGCTCGGGAACACAGATGTTCTATGAGATGCCCGGCAGCGAAGGGAATATGGGCCGGCTTTCATCCTATGAAACCAACACCATGAAGCCCATGTGGTCGCTGCAGCAGCGCGCGCCCTTCCTCACCGGCGTGGTTTCCACCGCCGGCAATGTGGCGTTCGTGGGTGATTTCGACCGCGTCTTCCATGCCTTCGACGTCGGCAGCGGCAAGCAGCTCTGGACCACGCGGCTGGGCACCACGGTGCAGGGTCATATCGCCAGCTACGCGGTGAACGGCAAGCAGTATGTCGCGGTGATGACGGGCCTGGGTGGCGGCAGTCCGGAGCAGAAGCCCACCTTCATGCTGAGCGAGGAAGTCACCCGCCCGGCGCACGGCACCGAAATCTATGTCTTCGCCCTGCCGGACAATCTACAGCAGGCGTCCAACCGGTAAGACGCATTTTTCAGAACAAGGCCTCGGCGTTCAGGCGCCGGGGCTTTTTTCTTATGCTGGTCGCGGTTCCGGAGGGAGTTGCCTAGCGGCAGCGTAGCGGCAACCGCTTCACGTTCGTACGCTGTCGCTACGAACTCCTGGAACCGCTCCGCGCGGCAGCAGCAAGCGCGCAGCGATGCCGATGACGAGCGCGCCGGACATGTACCAGGCCGGCGCCAGGGGCGAATGCAGCACAAGGGTCAGCCATTTCACGATGAACTGGGCGCTGCCGCCGAAGACGGAAATGGCAATCGCGTAAACGATGCCGATACCGCCGGAGCGGATGGTGGCGGGCAAGCCTTCCGACAGCGCCAGCATCACCGACGGCGTGCCCAGCGCCAGCAAGGTCCCCATCAGGGCCGAGCCGGCATAAAGCGCAAAAGGTGTTTTCCAGGCCGCCATGGCCATGAAGCAGGGAATCGCCACCGCCAACAGCGCCAGCATGGCGGTCAGCATCACCGGCCGGAAGCCGAAACGGTCCGCCAATATGCCGCCCACGGGATTGAACAACACACCGCAGAGTCCCGTGGCCACCACCGCGCCGAAGGCCAAGCGTGGCGGCAATCCCAGCGTGTCGCTGCCGAATGTCACCATGTAATTCATCACATAGGTGGAGATGGTGGTGGTGGCGAGCATGAAGACCACCAGCAACACCAGCACCCATTCGCGGCGCGTCAAATGCGGCCGCGCGGCCCGGCTGCGTTCCACCAAGGTCTCGGGCAGCCGCCGCCGCATGATCAATCCGAAGGGCACCACCGAAGCGCCGATCAGCATGGCTATGCGCCAGCCCCAATCCGCCAGCATCTCAGCGCTCATCAGGCGGGAGAGCACCAAACCCACAAATCCCGAGGTGAGGATTGCCGCCTGCTGGGTGGCGAATTGCAGCGAGACATAAAATCCGCGCTGATGCGGGGGCGCCGCCTCCATCAGATAGGCGGTGGAAGGCCCAACCTCGCCGCCCAGCGCAAAGCCCTGCACAAGCCGGAACAGCACGGCGAGCAGCGGTGCGGCATAACCGATCCTGGAATAGGAAGGCGTGAACGCCAAACCGATGATCGAAAAGCCCATCAGCCCGAAGGAAAGAAACATGGCGGGCTTGCGCCCGGCGCGATCGCCCATTCTGCCGATCACCACCCCGCCCAGCGGACGGGTGAGAAAACCCACGCCGAAAGTCGCCAGGGTGAGCAACAGGCCGGTGTCGCCGGTGGCGGGGAAGAAAGCCTGGCCGATCTGGACCGCGAAAAATCCGAAGATCAGGAAATCATAAAATTCCAGGGCATTGCCGATCACCACGGCGGCGAGGCGCGAAAGGGAAATGCCTTGCATCGGAAAAGCCTAGCATGCCGCCGGTTCCGCAATAACAGCGAAATTATTGTTGTATATCAGATACTACAAATTCTCCCTGTTAAAGTCTTGATTTCCCGTTCCTGACATGGGAGGACGCCCGGCCATGGCACATCCACCCGCAACCGGCCCGCAAATGCTGACCGCCAACGACCTCAAGGAAGGCGAGGTCCTGTATTGGAAAAATGGCGCCTGGGTGCTCGATTTTGCGCAAGGCCAGATTTTCCGCGACCCGGGCGAGGCCAATGCCGCGCTGGAAGCGGCGCAGAAATTCGTCACCGGCAACAAGGTGGTGGCGCCTTACCTGTTCGAGGTACGCGAGCAAAACGGCAAAATCCGCCCGGTGAAGGAGCGGGAGATCATCCGCACTTTGGGGCCCAGTGTACGTCCGGATACGGGGAAGCAAGCGAGCCATGGATAGACCAGAACCCGCACCCGCCCCCCATCCCGCGATGTACCGCTATGACGAATTCGACGCCAAATTCGTCGCCGAGCGCGTGGAACAGTTCCGCGGCGAAGTCGCGCGCCGGCTTTCCGGCGAATTGAACGAAGACCAGTTCAAGCTGCTGCGGCTGATGAATGGGCTCTACCTGCAGCTTCATGCCTATATGCTGCGTATCGCCGTCCCCTATGGCACCCTGGCCTCGCGCCAGATGCGCAAGCTCGCCCATATCGCGCGGCGTTACGACAAGGGCTTCGGCCATTTCACCACCCGCACCAACATGCAGTTCCACTGGATCAAGCTGGTGGAAGTGCCCGACATCCTCGCCGAACTTGCCAGCGTCGAGATGCATTGCATCCAGACCTCGGGCAATTGCGTGCGCAATATCACCGCCGACCAGTTCGCCGGCGCCACCCCCGACGAAATCGAAGACCCCCGCCCGCTGGCCGAGATCATCCGTCAATGGTCCAGCCTGCATCCCGAATTCACCTACCTGGCGCGCAAGTTCAAGATCGCAGTCAGTGCCGCGCCCAGCGACCGCGCCGCGCTCAAATGGCATGACATGTGTGTCGAGATCGTCCGCAACGCACAGGGCCGTGTCGGCTATCGCGTCAGCGCCGGCGGCGGCATGGGCCGCACCCCCTACATCGCCCATGTGATGAGCGAATTCGTGGAACGCGAGGATATCCTCGCCTATCTGGAAGCGGTCTTGCGCGTCTACAACATGGACAGCCGCCGCGACAATATCCACAAACAGCGGATCAAGATCCTGATCAACGCCATCGGCCCGGAGGAAATGCGCCGCCGGGTGCAGCGCGAATTCGAGGAAATCAAGAAGACGGCCACGCTTCAATTGCCGCAGGAAGAACTCGCCCGCATCGCCGCCTATTTCGCGCCGCCGCAATTCGAAAATCTGCCGGACGCCATGCCGAAAGGCGATGCCGATTTCGAGAATTGGAAGAAAACCAATATCCACAAGCACAAGGCGCCCGGCTATGCCATCGCCACCATCTCGCTGAAGGAAATCGGCGCCACGCCCGGCGACATTTCCGCCGACCAGATGGATGCGGTGGCCGACCTGATGGACGAATACAGCCTGGGCGAAGTGCGTGTCACCCATGAGCAGAATCTGGTGCTGCCGCATGTCCGTCAGAAAGACCTGCCCGCCATTCACGCGCGGCTGAAGGCGATCGGCTTGGCCACGCCCAATGCCGGCCTGATCACCGACATCATCTGCTGCCCGGGCCTCGACTATTGCGACCTGGCCAATGCGCGTTCCATTCCCATCGCCCAGGCGTTGCAAAAACGCTTTGCCGACCTGAAGCGCCAGCACGATATCGGCGAACTCAAGATCAAGATGTCAGGCTGCATCAATGCCTGCGGCCATCATCACGCCGGCCATATCGGCATTTTGGGCGTCGACAAGAAGGGCGTGGAATTCTACCAGCTCCAGCTTGGCGGTTCCGGCGCCGAAGACGCCAGCATCGGCGACATCATGGGGCCGGGCTTCGGCGAGCATGAAATCGCCGACGCGGTGGAGCGGGTGGTCGAGGTCTATTTGAGGGAGCGCGCACCCGGCGAACGCTTCCTGGATACCTATCGCCGCATCGGCATGGCCAAATTCAAGGAAGCGGCTTACGAGAAGGCTCCCGCGTGAAGCTGCTCAAAGGCGGCCAATTCGCCGCCGATCCCTATACCCAAATCGCGGACGATGCGGCCTTGCCCGAAGGCCCGGTGCTGGTGAGCCTGGCCCGCTTCCAGAAGGAGCGCGATGCGCTCCTGGCGCGCAATACCCCGATCGGTGTTCAACTGAAATCAAGTGAAAATCCGGAGCTTCTGGGCGAGGACCTGCAACGTCTTTCCCTGGTGGCGCTGGAATTCCCCGCCCACCGGGACGGCCGAAGCTTTTCCTGGGCCCGGATGCTGCGCCAGCGCCTCAAATTCCGGGGCGAGGTCCGCGCCGTGGGCAATTTCATTTATGACCAGATCAACTATCAGCACCGGGTGGGTTTTGACGCCTGGGCAGTGCCCGACGATTTCACCCTGGACCAATTCCAGCGGGCGCTGACCGAGATGACCTATGTCTATCAGCCCAGCACGGACGGCAGAAAGACCATCCGCGACTTACGCGCTTCGCGCTAATTTGAACCCCCTCTGTGTCTGGTTCAACATTAAAGCTCCTCCATTCATGCCCGGTTCATGTGGCCTCAGGGATAACTCGCTCGCATTTTGAAGACGGAGCGTTTCCCCCAATGCGAAAGAGCCTTATTCCCATGATCGCCTCGCTGGCGCTGTCTGGCGCTGCCACAGCCGCGGTGTTGATTTCCACCGCCCATGCCCAGCCCACGGCGCGCGAACCGATGATGCTCGCGCAAGCCGACACACCGGGGGCCGACAACCGGGGACTTGGCCGCCGCGGCAACCGCCCGGCGCCGGCCGACATGGCCCAGCGCCTGAACCGGCTCTGCCAAGACATGGTCGCGCGCCAGACCGGCGATCTCGCCTATCTTGAGACGCGTCTTAATCTTACCTCATCGCAACAGCCCCTGTTCCAGCGCTGGAAGGATGCCAAGCTCACCATCGCCCGCCGCCATGCCGATCAATGCAGCCGGCGCATGGAGGCCCGCCTGGCAGAACGGCAACAAAACCAGGCGCCCCAGCCCGGCCAAAATATGCAGGACAATGACCGTGGACCGGCGGAGCGGATGGCGCAGGAAGAGGACCGGCTGAAACAGCGGCTGGCGGATATCGGTGCCGAGCGGCCCGCCCTGGAAGCCTTCTACAATGTGCTTTCGTCCGATCAGAAAATGGCCTTCGAACGCACCGGTATGCGCGGCCGCGGCATGATGCGTGGACGCCGCATCGCCTTTGCCGGCGGGCCGCGGGAGATGATGAACGGCACTGGCATGGGGCCCGGCATGGGGCTGATGGGCCGTCCTCCAATGCCGCCGCCTGGTGGACCGGACGCGCCGCCGCCCGCGCGCTAGGCGTCATGAAACTTCGAACAAGGGCGGCCCTGTTGCCGCCCTTTTTTTCTTGATCGCGCGGAGCGGGCGCGGATGCCCGATTTTAGAGGCGCCTTCGGAGCCATTGAAAAACCGCGGCGTCATTGGATTGCTACAAACACGGCGCCGCCGACCGACCGCACTTTTCCAGGCCGACGCGCCTATTTTTCTTGCGCTGGCGCCAGGCTTGCCGCACAACCGCCGCATGAACGCGCCGGTCCGCATCGACACCATGCCGCGCTTCGCCTCGGTGCTGAAAGCGATCGAGAGCCTGAAGCCCAACGAACCGCTCTATCTGGTGCATCCCGCGAAATTCGCCGAAGCCGCGAAAATCTTCCTCACCGGTTTTCCCGGCGATGTGCTGTATGCGGTGAAGGCCAATCCCCATCCGGTGGCGCTGGAAAATCTCTGGGCTGCCGGCATCCGCCATTTCGACACCGCCTCCCTGGGCGAGATCGAGACAGTGAAATCGCTTTTCCCGGATGCGGTCTGCCACTTCATGGCGCCGGTCCGGCTTGCCGGGCACGCCAAGGCCGCCTTCAGCCAATATGGCGTCAGCGACTATGTGGTGGACAGCGACAGCGAACTCGACAAGCTGCTCACGGAAACCGGAAGCCCGAAAAAATTGCGCATCTTCGTGCGGCTGGTGGCGCAGTTGGGCGGGGCATTGCTGGAAATGTCCAGCAAGTTCGGCTGCCGTCCCGAGGAAGCGGCTAAACTGTTGCAAAAGGTCAAGGCGTCCGGTGCCGCGCCCTGCCTCACCTTCCATGTCGGTTCGCAATGCCTGTCGCCCTTTTCTTATGCCCAGGCGATCGAAATCGCCCAGCGCACCATCAACATGTCGGGCGTCGCCATCGCCGCCCTGGATATCGGCGGCGGCTTTCCCACCTCCTATGCCGGCCAGGAAGCGCCGCCCTATCACTGGTATTTCGACATGATCAAGGAAGCCATCCACAATCTGAACCTGCCCGGGCTGCCGGTGATGTGCGAGCCCGGGCGCGCCCTGGTGGGGCAGGGCATTTCCCTGGTGACAAGGGTGCTGATGCGGCGCGGCGACCGGCTTTATCTCAATGACGGCATCTATGGCAGCTTCGACGAACAGCGCTTTGCCGGCTTTGACGAGGATTATCCGCCAACGGCCATCGGCCTGGATGCCAAAGGCCGTGCCCGGATCCTGACGGGCGAGAAGCGGCCTTTCCGTGCCTATGGGCCGACCTGCGATTCCGCCGATGTGCTGCCCCGGCCGCAAATGCTGCCGGATGGAATCAATACAGGCGATTTTGTCGTGTTCGACGCCATGGGCGCTTACACCGTCTCGTCCCGCTCCAACTTCAACGGCTTCTATCCCGACAGTTGGGCCATTGTTGATTGACCCCTCCGCCCTTCGCTGGCTCTAGAGCCAGCTACGGGGTTCGGCTGGCTTGGCCGCCAGCCTCAACCCACTGCCACCGCGCTTCGCGCGCGCAAGGGAGGCGGGCTGGGGCAAGCTGCTATTTACCAAGCGTTAAAAGACAAAACATCAACAACGAAGCGTTAAAGGCGGCGGCGGTAAGCTGGTGCCATGTCCGGCACCCAGCGCCTTGCCCATCTGCTTGCCCTCGCCGACCAGGGCCCCGCCATGCGCGCGGCGCTGGCCGAGGAAGTGGCGGAGCTTCTGGCCGACTGGCCGGCGGACTGTCCCGCCGCGATGCGCGCGCCGTGCGAGGCGCTGCTGGAACGGACGGTACGCGAAGTGGATGACGAAACCAGGGAACGCCTGCGCAGGCGCCTCGAAGATGCTCCCGCATCGGCTGTGCACGTCTCGTCTCATGAAAATCTCGGCCGGGTACTGGTCGAAGCGGCGCGCAGCGGCGAGGAAGTGGCATCGCTTCTGTCCCGCACCCTGGGGCTTTCGGAAAGTGACGTCCTGGGAGTTCTTTGCGATGACAGCGGACAGGCCCTTGCTGCGGCAGCCAAGGCCCTGGGCCTGACCAGGGCTGCCTTTTCCAGCTTGGTCCTGCTCTCCTGCCCGATCGGAGATAGCGACATCAACGCCAGGCGCTTGAATGCTTTTGACCGGATTTCCACGGAAGAGGCCGCCCGCGCCTTGCGCCATTGGCAAGGCAAGGCGCCCGTTCCCGCCTGACACTCAGGGAGCGGCGTGAACTTCGTGACGCTCCCGCGTCTTCAAGAGCCGCACCCTGGGAAACTTCTCGGCCACATAACCCAACTCCCAGGCGTTCTTGGCCAGGAAGACGGGCGCGCCGTCGCGGTCATGCGCCATGCCGCCGCGATTGCCGGCGATGAATTTCTCGATCTCGGCTTCCGGTCCGGCCAGCCAGCGCGCGCTTTCGAACGGCGAGGCCTCAAGATCGGCTTCCAAACCATATTCCGCCACCAGCCTTGATTTCAGCACATCAAGCTGCAACGCACCCACCACGCCCACGATCCATTGCGCGCCGATGGCGGGTTTGAACAATTGGGTGACGCCTTCCTCGGCCAGGCTTTCCAGGGCGCGCGCCAGGTGTTTCTGCTTCATGGGATCGGAAAGCCGTACCCGGCGCAAAATCTCCGGCGCGAAATTGGGGATGCCGGTGAAGACCACATTGCCGGATTCCGACAGCGTGTCGCCCACCCGGAGGGTGCCGTGATTGGGAATGCCGATAATGTCGCCCGGCCAGGCCTGGTCCACGGTTTCGCGCTCGGCGGCGAAGAACAGGATCGGATTGTGCACCCCGATGCTTTTACCGGTGCCGGACTGTTTGAGCTTCATGTTGCGGCGGAATTCGCCGGACGCCAGGCGGAGGAACGCCACCCTGTCGCGATGATTGGGGTCCATTTTGGCCTGCCCCTTGAAGACAAAGCCGCTGACTTCCTTGTCGGACGGCTTCATCGCGCCGCCGATGGCGGGCTGTTCGCGTGGGCTGGGCGCCCAGCGCGCCAGCGCGGAAAGCAGCTCCGCCACCCCGAAATTCTTGAGCGCCGAGCCGAAATAGACGGGGGAAAGATGGCCCTCCCGATAAGTGGCAAGATCGAAAGACGGCAATCCCTCCCGCGCCAGCAGAATATCCTCGGCGAGCTTTTCCGTCAGCGCGGGATCAAGCACCGCGTCGCCAAACGGGATGAAGCGGTCATGGACGAGATCCTGCACGCCCTTGAAATTCAGTCCCATCCCCGCAGGCCAGACCATGGGCGCGGTCTCGATCTGCAACTGGTCGGCGATTTCGTCCAACAGTTCGAAGGGATCGCGCGCTTCCCGATCCATCTTATTGATGAAGGTGATGATGGGAATGTCGCGCAGGCGGCAGACCTCGAACAGCTTGCGGGTCTGCGCCTCGATGCCTTTGGCGGCGTCGATCACCATCACCGCGCTGTCGGCGGCCGTGAGGGTGCGATAGGTGTCTTCCGAGAAATCCTCGTGGCCGGGCGTATCCAGGAGATTGAACACCGCATCCTGGTATTCGAAAGTCATCACCGCGGAAGTCACCGAGATGCCGCGTTCCTGCTCGATCTTCATCCAGTCGGATTTGGCCCGCCGCGCCTCGCCGCGCGCCTTCACCCGCCCCGCGGCATGGATCGCCCCGCCCAAAAGCAGAAGATGCTCGGTGAGCGTGGTCTTGCCCGCGTCGGGATGGGAGATGATGGCGAAAGTGCGCCTTTTCGCGGCTTCGCTGGCGGGGGTTTGGGTCATGGGGCAGGGGTTAGCAGCCGCCAAGCGTCCAAATCAAGTCCGGTCAGGCTTGTTTACCCATCAGCGCCTTCGCCCGCAGGAAAATCTCCAGGCTCCGCACCGCAAACAGCGCGGCGGTAAAAACGATCAGCACATCGGTGAGCATCACGGCATTCAAATGCAGGGTCTGGGCTTCCATTCCGATCCCCGCCCGCATGGCGAAGCGGACCACGATCAATAGCACCAGCACGATCATGCCGGCCTGGGAGCCTGTGGACATCAAGGTACCGTCCTCGGGATGCAGATGGAGTTGGGTAAGCTTGCCCCAATACCAGCCGCCTCCGGCGCCCACCGCCACAGCCAGGACAAACCAGACATAATCCTGGGTCTGGGGCGGCGCCTGAAGCAAGACGACGCAAGCCGCAAAAAGAATAATGGCCGGCCGGATCAGCAGTGTTTGCAGCTTCAGCCTCTGCGGCTTCATCATCCGCGTCAGCCGGAAATAGATGATCGGAACGATGATGACGAGGGGAATGACAATGCGAAGGATCTGCGGGTCCATCATTTGTCCTTTTGGGGGTCGTCGAACCGGAAATGCCGCCGCGCGTCTCTATACTATCTTTTCATCCACGAAAGCGCGGCCTTCACGGTCCTCGATCTCCAGGATCCAGAGATCGGGGTCGAATTTGATCTGCTTCTCGAACCATTGATGGGCGCGGGGTTCCTCGCCCCAATCTCCCAAGGGCCGCGCCCAAACCAGCTCGCCTTTGCCGTCGCGCGCCTGGTTCAAGACCAGGCAATTGCCATCCAGCTTGGAAATTTTGAGAATGACCGCGCCGGCTTCCTCATTGCCTTTGCGCATGATGAAAGCCGAGGCACCCGCGGTTTCTGCCCGGCGGATGAGCGCGCGCACAAAGATGCCGGCCTTAAGTCGTGGCTCTGTCATATTTATTTGGTCGCGCAATCTGCGGCGAACCGCAAGGCCCAAATCCAGCACTTCGCCGGATTGCGCGCCCTTTTTGGAGTTCACGCCGCTCCGCGAAACGGCAGGATCCGCGCGGTCTGGAGCCGCTCGCCGTCGCTGCCCACCGCGGCATAGGGAAGCCGCAAAGTGACAATGGTGCCTTCGCCCAACACCGAACTCAGCAGCATCTCGCCGCCATGCATCGCCACCAGCGATTTGACCAGCGCCAGGCCCAGGCCGGTGCCTTCCTTGCCGCGCGTATGCGCCCCCTCCACCTGCTCGAAGGGACGGCCCAGCTTTTCCAGGTCGGCCTTGGCGATGCCGGTGCCGCTGTCCGCCACCGCGATCTCCAATCCGTTGGCACCCACCCGCGCCGCGACCCGGACATCGCCGCCGTGCGGGGTGAATTTGACGCCATTGGTGATCAGGTTGATCAGCATCTGCTTGACCGCCCGCTTGTCGGCGAAGATTCTTCGGGCCGCAGGCGTTACCGCCAATTTCAGCGTCACGCCGCCCCGTTCCGCGGCCGGCGAGGCAAAATGCAGGGCCGACTCCGCCACCTCTTCCAGGTCGAATATTTCCTCATAAAGCTCGAACTTGCCGGCTTCGATCTTGGACATGTCGAGCACGCTGTTGATCAGTTCCAGCAGGTGGCTGCCCGATTCATGGATCAGCCGCACATATTCCTGATAGCGGGGGCTGCCCACCGGCCCGAAAAGCTCCCGAGTCATCACTTCCGAGAAACCGATGATGGCGTTCAAGGGCGTGCGCAATTCATGGCTCATATTGGCGAGAAAGGCGCTCTTGGCGCGCGAGGCGCCTTCGGCGGCATCCCGCGCCTCGATCAGGGCGCGTTCCTGGCGCTTGCGCTCGGAGATATCGCGGGTCACCGCCACGATATCGCCTTCCGCGCCTTCCGCCGGGCGGTAGCGGATTTCGGCCCAGACATAGCCCCTGTCGCGATGCTTGAGGCGCACTTCTGCCGTGCCGGCCCGATGCATGAAGGCCGCATCCATGAACGCCGCCTGCATTGCCGAGAGATCATCGGGATGCACCAAAGCCGCGGGCGCCAGGCCTTCCAGCTCGGCCGGCGGGCGCCCGACAAGGGCATGCGACGCCGGGCTGGCAAACCGGATGCGTCCATCGGCGGCGGCATGACGGGTGATAAGGTCCATGGCGTTGTCGGCCAGGAAGCGATACATCGCCAGCCCTTCCGCTGCCGCCCGGTCGGCCGCCTGCTGGCGATCCTGTGCCGCGACCGCGACCAGGACCGCCTGCACCAGCGCCGCCAGCACCGAGACGGAATAGACTTCCCACAGGGGCAGCATGATACGCGACGGTGGAAGCAGGCCGGCCGCCGCTATGCCGGCAACCACCATGAAGGCGGCGGCGGCGGCAAAGCCAGCGCGTATTACCTGGCCGCGATTTCCGGTGAGCGCCGCCTCGGCGGGAACCAGGGCGAACCAGACCACCAGCGGCGACACGACCCCGCCGGTGAACACCGCCAGATAACCGATCAGCACCGCAAACAGGATCAGGCCCACCTGCTCCAGCATCTCCAGCGAAAGCGGCGTAAGACCGAGGAGCGCCAGAAAAGCGGGCGCCATGAGTCCGGCCATGGCGAGCGTTTCGGCGAGATCGGGCGGACCGGCCAGCAGCCAAAAGCCCAGCGCCAGGCCGAAACCCAGACCGGCTTTCGCGGCCTGTACCGCGATGAAGCGCCGCCTGGGGCCGCCAGCATCAATAAATTTGGCCGTGTTAAGTGTCATTAACCTTCAATTCCGCGCCAGAGCGCAGTTTCGCCGCGGAAGCTTTAACGAAAAGTTGAAGACGGCCGCCTTCTTAGGCGATCCACAACCTTTCGCGGAATGTTCCGACTTCTAACTATTCCGCAACCGGAAGCCGCGCAGACTGGCCGCCAGATGGGTCAGGGTGGGCAAGCCGGCGAAAACCGGCGGCCAAAAGCGTGAAACTGCAGAGCGCGCAAGCACAGAATGTGTGCGAGTCACCAGGGAACTTTCCCCTGGCGGACGGGTTGCACGCCTTAAGAGTCGCCGTCACCCTGTTTGACGCCCAGGGCTGTCTTACTTTCGCCAACGCGCATCTCAATCATTTCCTGCGCCGCTTGCCGCCGCATGCCGAGCTGGCCGGTCTTCACTATGAAGAGATCCTCCGCAAGGCGCTGCCGGAGATCGCGCCGGCCGCGCTTGCGGACGGCACCGAGACCTTCATCGCGCTTTGCCTGGGCCAGCTTGCGCCACGGGCCTGGGCGCCGCTCGACATTCCGCTGGCCGACGGCCGCATCCTGGAGGTCAAGGCCAGGCGCATCAGCCATGGCGGCGCGATATTGCTGTGGAACGACGTCACCAGGGAACGGCAGCAATTCGCGCGCCTGGAACAGGCGATCCGCCTTTCCGCCGATGCCTTTGCCTTTTACGACGCCAGGGACAATTTCATCACCGGGAACGCGCTTTATCTCCAGCTGGCGGGAAAGCCGCTCACCGCGCTCCGCGGCAAAAGCTTTGAAAGCATCGTGCGGGAAATCGTCCAAAGCGGACGCCTCACCATCGACGTGACGCCGGAGGAATGGCTGGCGCGCCGGATCAGGGGTCATCGCAGCCCCAGTTCGGTGGATACACTGCAAACCGCGGACGGCAAATGTTTCCTGGTGCGCGACAGTGCCACGCCCGACGGCGGCCGTGCCGTCGTCTTCACCGACATTACCGAAAAAGCCCGCGCCGAGGACGCCCTGGCCCAGGCTCAGCGCAGCCTGGAAGATGCCCGCCACCAGGCCGCGCGGCAGAGCGGCTATCTCGCCGACCTCACCAAGCGGCTCGATCTCGCTTCCGCCCAGGCCGACAATGCCAAGACCATGCTGTTGCGCACCATGAGCCATGAGCTCAAGACGCCGCTGAATGCGATCCTGGGCTTCTCCGACCTGATGTTGAACCTCGCCGACACTATGGGACCTGACCAGGTTCGTGAATATGCCGGACTGATCCACCAGGGTGGCTGCAACCTGTTCAAGATGCTCAACCAGATCATGGATCTCACCAAAATCTCGGCCGGGCGCTACGATCTGCAGAAAGCGGTGCTGGATGCCGGACAGTTGATATCGGCGGCGAGGGACAATTATCTCGCCCGGTCGGCCGCCAAAAATATCGCCATCGCCGCCCTCTGCCCGCCCGGCCTGAAGGTCGTGGCGGACGAAAATGTCCTGACCAACATGTTGAATGCTTTGCTGGACAATGCGGTCACCTTCACCCAGGAAAGCGGCCGGATCGAGCTTTCCGCGGAGATGGTGGACGGCAAGGTGGAGTTGCGCGTTCGCGACAACGGCCCAGGCGTCGCAGCGGCCGATCTCGACCGTATCCTCCAGCCCTTTGAACATGCCGGCAAGGCCGCCGATCACGCCAAAGGCGCCGGCCTGGGCCTGACCCTGGTCAAGGCCTTCGCCGAGTTGCATGGCGGCACCCTGGCGGTGGAAAGCGGTCCCGGAAAAGGCTTCCGGGCCATCATCATCCTGCCGGCCTCCTGATCACCGTAATCGACAAATCAGTCGGCAAGCGGAACTTTCCGGGAGAAGGCCGGTTTCCAATCGCGGCGGCAGGACGCCATTTCGTTTCAAATTTATCGAAAAGCTTCAGCGGGCTGAAAAACCTTATCCCCCAGGATGCGGCAAGAGCGGCAACAGAGAGCATAGTGATGATTTTTCGAGTCATGATCGGGATGGGACTGATGCTGTTCCTGGCCTCGCATTCATCTGAATTCGGCCTTGGCCGCTCTTTGGGCTTGGAAGCGTCCGGCGCCGGCCTTCCCTCTTTGGTCCCGTCTCCCTCCCCCGGCCAGCGCAGCCTCGCGGACGTCAAGCGGGAGATCGACGCCAGCCTGAAGGCACGCGGCAGGCCGTTCTACGATCTATAGGCCGCCAGTTTTTTTCGCCGCCGCTCTCGACTTGCTCTAAAGTCGGGCGCTCACAATCAGGCCAAAATGCGCGCGCCCCTTCCATACACCCGGATTCCGGCTTGCCTGTTTCCACTTTGCCTGTTTTCCGCCTGCCTCTTTGTCCTCGCCGGATGTGGCGCCGATCGGGCCTTGCGCAATTCGCCGGAGTACCGGGCCGGCTATTCCGACGGGTGCGCCTCCGCCAATCTTGAGGGCGCCAACAAGCGCGACACCGGCCTGAACCGGGATGAAGCGGCCTACCGCAACAATCCCGCCTACCATAGCGGCTGGGGCGCGGGCTTCGGCGCCTGCCGCGCCATGAGCGCTCCCGTCTCGCCGGCCGGCGACCCGCTCGCCATGCCCCGCACACCGTGACCGGGATTGGCGCCGGATTTCCGACAGGTCGAATTTTACGCTTAAGCCGGCGTTAACCATTGCAGATGCAACTTGTAGTCCGTCCGTCTACGGCCCATATACTGGGAACACTCCGTGTACGGTCCATAAGGAGCGTTCGCCATGTTAGGGCATCTGGTTTCCAACAGCGTTCCGCATCTTGAGCCGCGTTCGTCCACCCACTGGCTCAAGCGGCTGATCGCGTTTCTGTTCGGCCCCCGCCGCGCTTGAAATAGCCCCGGCGCCTATTCCGCCGCCGCCCGCACGGCGCGGCCTTCCTTGGCCAAATTCTCTTCCGCGTAATTCCAGTTGATCAGCCGGTCCAACACGGCCTCAAGATATTTGGGGCGGGCGTTCTGGTAGTCCAGGTAATAGGCATGCTCCCAGACGTCGATGGTCAAGAGGCAGTTCACGCCTTTCGCCATGGGATTTTCGGCGTTCGGCGTCTTCTGGACTTTCAGCTTGCCGTTCTCGGACACCAGACTGGCCCAGCCGGAGCCGAACTGGTCCTTGCCGGCTTCCGCCAGCGCCGCGACCAGGCTTGAGACTTCGCCGAAATCCCGCGCGATGGCGCTGGCCAGCCTGCCGCCCGGTTCGGTGCGGGCCGGGGTGAGGCTGCGCCAGTAAAAGTCGTGATTCCACACCTGGCCGGCATTGTTGAAAATCTTTTTCTCTTTCGCATCGGAAGTCCCGGCCGTGGCGCGGACGATCTCCTCCAGCTTCATCTCGGCAAAACGGGTCTGCGCCACAAGCTTGTTGAGCGTGTCCACATAAGTCTGATGGTGCTTGTGGTAATGGAAACGGATGGTGTTGGCCGAAATGATGGGTTCGAGCGCGTCCTCGCCCCAAGGCAAAGGCGCCAATGTGAACGGAACGGTCATGGGAAACCTCCAGCGGAATGGGATTGATCCTCCGGCAACGCCCGGGGTGCCATAATGATCCAAAAATTAATCCGTCCAGGCTTCGTACGAAATTCGTGAAAAACATGAATGCGATTGTCACTCGACTTTCGCCTTCCCGTCGCGCAAATAGAAAATATGCGGGTTAGGAGGGCGCGAAAAGGGAGGCCGCAATGCCAGCCTACGAAATCTGCTATCTCGATCACGATGGCGCATTGACCTATAAATTCGCCGCCGATTGCGCCGATGACAACCGCGCCAAGGTCCTGGCTCATGCCATGAAGCTGCCCAGCGCCAAAAGACTGGAAGTATGGAGCGGCGAGACCCTGATTTATGCCCGCCCCGCCGACATGCACCCCATGCCCGACGAGATGCGGCGTGCCGGTTAAAGCAGGGCCTCTTTCTTCGCCCAGTCCAGCGTGACGGCAAGGGCGCGCTCCAGCCGGTCGAACAGCGAGTCCAACTCCGCCTCGCTGATCACCAAAGGCGGGCAGAGCGCGAACCGGTCGCCGGGCAAAGGCCGCACGATCAGCCCCGCCCGCTCCGCGAAAATGCTCAACTTCAGCGCCACGCCCTTGGCGGGGTCGAACGGCTTCTTGGTGGCCTTGTCCTGCACCAACTCGACGCCGGCAATCAACCCGACGCCTCTGGCTTCGCCCACCAGGGGATGGTCGGCCACCCGCTTCAAGCGCGCCAGGAAAAGCGGCTCCACCGCGCGCACATGCCCGATCACATCGCGCTTCTGGTAGATCTCCAAAGTCTTCAACGCTACCGCCGCCGCCACCGGATGGCCGCCATAGGTGAGGCCGTGCGCGAGCATGCCGATGCGGCGGGATTCGGCATCGACGATCTCGGTAAGCTCGGGCGAAAGCAGCACCGCCGAAATCGGCATATAAGCGGACGACAGGGCCTTGGCCAGCGACATGCTGCCGGGTTCGAAGCCATATCTGCCGCAGCCGAACCATTGGCCGGTGCGGCCGAAGCCGGTGATCACCTCGTCATCGATCAGCGGAATGGCGTATTTATCCAAGACTTTGGTGATGGCGTCGAAATAGCCCTCGGGCGGCACGATGGCGCCGCCTGCGCCCATCACCGGCTCCACGATCATCGCCGCCACCGTGTCGGGACCTTCGCGCTCGATCAGGGCATCCAGATTGGCGGCGAGGCGGGCGGAATATTGCAGCTCGCTTTCTCCCGGCTCGGCGCCGCGATAATGATGCGGGCAATCGGCATATACGGCGAAGTCCAGCGGAAGATTGAAGCTCTTGTGATTGTTGGGGAGGCCGGTGAGCGAACCCGCCGCCACGGTGACGCCGTGATAGGCTTTGTGGCGGGCGATGATCTTCCTTTTCTTGGGCGTGCCGCGGGCATTGGCGGCATACCAGGCGAACTTGATCTGGGTGTCGTTGGCTTCCGAACCCGAGCAGCCGTAAAACACCTTGCCCACGGGGAAAGGCGAAAGCTCCTTGAGCTTCTCCGCCAGCATCACGCCGGGCTCATGGCTCTTGCCGGCGAACAGATGGCCATAGGAGAGCTTACGCATCTGCTCGGCCGCGACCTCGGCCAATTCATTTTCGCCCCAGCCCAGCGCGGTGGACCAGAGGCCCGACATTGCCTCGATATAGTCCTTGCCGGCGCTGTCATAGACAAAGACGCCCTTGCCCCGCTCGATCATCAAAGGCCCGGTCTCATCCATCAGCTTGAGAGGCGCGAAAGGATGCAGCAATGCGCGCATGTCGCGGGCCTGGACATTGGTGAGCGGCATGACGTCTTCCCTTTTCAAGCGCCTGTGACTTTGATCCTTTTATCCCCGCCGCGCCAGGATTTATGCTAGTTGAGCTCCGCGTTATCGAAGGATGGGTTATGCGGGGTTTGATGCAGGATTGGCCGATGCTGGTCCATCGGCTGATCGACCATGCCGCGCTCTATCATGGCGGCGCCGGGATCGTGAGCCGGTCGGTCGAAGGCGATATCCACCGCACCGGCTATGCAGAGGTCCGCAGGCGGGCGCGCAAGCTGGCGCGGGCGCTTTCCCGGCGCGGCATCAAGCCGGGCGACCGGGTGGCGACGCTCGCCTGGAACACATGGCGCCATCTGGAATGCTGGTATGGCGTTGCCGGGATGGGCGCTGTCTATCATACCCTCAACCCGCGCCTGCTTCCCGACCAGATCGCCTGGATCGCCAATCATGGCGGCGCCAGAGCCCTGTTTTACGACAATTGCTTCGCGCCCATCGTCGAGGCGATCGCCCCCGAACTGAAGCATGTCGAATTCTTTGTCGCGCTGGGGGAAGAGGCCGCGCCGGTAAAGTTGAAAAAGAAACCGCTCTGCTATGAAGACCTGGTTGCGGGCAAAGGCGATTTCGACTGGCCCGATCTGGACGAGAATTCCGCTTGCGGGCTTTGTTACACCTCGGGCACCACCGGCGATCCCAAGGGCGTGCTTTATTCCCATCGCAGCAACATCCTGACCGCGCTGCTGGCCGGCCTGAGCCCGGGCCTGCATATGGGCCCGATGGACCGCATGCTGCCGGTGGTGCCGATGTTCCATGCCAATGGCTGGGCCATTCCGTTCCTTGCCCCGCTCTCGGGCGCCAGCCTGGTGATGCCGGGCCCCAGGCTTGACGGCGCGTCCGTCTATCAATTGCTGGAGGAAGAGCGCGTCACCGTCACCGCCGCAGTCCCCACCGTATGGCTCAATTTGCTGCAATATATGGAAGACAACAATCTCAGGCTCTCGCATTTGCGGCGGGTGTGTATCGGGGGCGCCGCGGTGCCGCGCGCCATGATCGAGCGTTTCGAGGACAAATATGGCGTCGAAGTGATCCATGCCTGGGGCATGACCGAGATGAGCCCCATCGGCACCATGAGCACCATAAAACCGCCGCTGGACGGCCTGCCGCGCGGCCGCCAGCTCGATGTCAAGCTCAAGCAGGGCTACCCGCATTTCGGCGTTTCGATGAAAATCACCGACGACAAGGGCGGGGAAAGACCGCGCGACGGAAAGAGCTTCGGCCGGCTCAAAGTGAAAGGGCCCAATGTCGCGCGCGCCTATTTCAAGGGGGCAGGCAAGGAAGCCTTCGACCGCCAGGGCTGGTTCGACACCGGCGACGTCGCCACCATCGATGCCGATGGTTATATGCAGATCACCGACCGCTCCAAGGACGTGATCAAATCGGGCGGTGAATGGATATCCACCATCGAGATCGAGAACCTGGCGGTATCACATCCGGCGGTGGCAGAGGCGGGCGTGATCGGACTGCCGCACCCCAAATGGAATGAACGGCCGCTTCTGGTTGTGGTGCTGAAGCCGGGCGCCTTGGCCGACAGCGAGGGTCTTCTCCGGCATCTCGCCGGCCGCATACCCAAATGGTGGCTGCCCAATGCCGTGGCGTTTGTCGAGGAAATACCGCATACCGCCACGGGCAAGATCCGGAAAACGGAATTGCGCCGCCGCTTCGCGGATTTTAAGTTCGACAGGTAATTCCCGGTCCTTCCATGCGCTTTCAGCTTCTCGCCGCGCGATCGGCGCTTGTGTTGCTGGCCCTCGCCGCCCTGACGGCGGCGGGCGCGGTGGGCGGCGTGCGCCTTGGCCTGATGCCGTTCGAGCATGGCCTGACGCTGATGACGGCGGCGGTGGCGTTCGGCCTGCTGGCTCTGGCGCTGGCGCTGGCCTGGACCATCACCGCCTTTCGCCATAATCGCGGGGAAGGCAAGCGCGCCGGCCTGACCGCGCTGATCGGCGCCGTCTTCCTGCTCACCCCGCCACTGCACACCGCCTATATGGGCCTCACCTCGCCGCCGATCCATGACGCGGCGACCGATCCGGAAGATCCGCCGCAATTCGTCGCCCTGGCCAGGGCGCGCAAGCCGGGCATGAATCCGCCCGTCTATGACGGCAGCGAACGCATCCCGTTCCGCGGCGAGACCAACACCGCCAATTACATGCTTCATACCTATTATGCCGAGATGACCCATCCCAAGGCCGATCTGATGACGACCAAGGCCAAGGAGTTCTGGCACGCCTTCGAAACGGTCAAGAAGCTGGGCTGGACCATTGTGGATTACAGCGAGAAGGAAGGCCGCATCGAAGCCACCGACACCTCCTTCTGGTTCGGCCAGACGGCGGACATTGTGATCCGGGTGCGGGAAGCGGGACCTGTGGGGGCGCGGGTGGACGCACGATCCCAGAGTGAAAGCGGCACGCGCGACTTCGGCAGCAATATCGCCCGCCTGGAGGCCCTGCGCAAAGCGCTTTAGGCGCGGCGGTAACGCTCCCCCTCGCGGAACACTTTCCCCTCGTCCAGCAGATGGTCCAGATGCGCCCGCACGGTCAGCGCCGCGGCCGGCATGAGCGCCGGATTGAGGCCGGCATAAAGCCGCGCCACCATGCCGGCAATGGTGTTTTCGCCCTGGCCGAGCGCGGCCAGGATCTGCGTCTCCCGCATATGCCGGTGAGCGAGATAGGCGCGCAGCATTGGCGCCGGTTCCCGGATCGGCGAGCCATGGGTGGGATAGAGGATGGAATCGTTCCGCGCGATCAGCTTTTCCAGGCTCATCAGATAGTCGCCCATATCGCCGTCGGGCGGCGCGATCACACTGGTGGACCAGCCCATCACATGATCGCCGGTGAAGAGCGCATTTTCCTCGGCGAGCGCGTAACACATGTGGTTGGCGGTATGGCCGGGCGTATGCACGCAAGCGATGGTGAAACCGTCCCCCGCGATCACATCGCCGTCGCGCACCGCAATATCGGGGACAAAGACATGGTCGCCGCCTTCCTCGGCATCGCCGCCTTCCGGATGGGGGCCGAAACCGTAGGTCCTGGCGCCGCTCCATTGCTTGAGCGGCCCGGCGGCGGGCGAATGGTCCTTGTGGGTGTGGGTGATGAGAATGTGGCTGACCGCCCGCCCGTTGAGAGCGCGTTTCATGGCCTCGATATGCTCGGGCAGGTCGGGACCGGGATCGATGACGGCGACATGTCCGCCACCGCCTACGATATAGACGCCCGTGCCGCGGAAGGTGAAAGGACCGGGATTGTTCGCCAGCAGACGTTCGATGCGGGGACTGAGCCGCTCGGCGACCCCATAATGCGGTTCAAGCGAGAGATCGAATTCGAGCGGCATGGATCGATAAGGCCAGTTAATAAGGTCTGTCATCCAGGGCGCGCACGAAGCCCGTGATCAGGCGCCAGTAATACCAGATCACCATCGCCAGCGATAAAAGACCGGCCATCCAGGCGAACATCACCCAGGCGCCCCCCAGCACCAAGGCATGCCAGGGCCAGAACCAGGGCCAGAACAGCCAGAAGACGGAGTAGCCCGCGGCGAAGGAGAAGAGGGTGAGCATCATCAGGGCATAGATCAGCATGGTCCAGAACACGCGGATCAGGTTGCGGTAATGGCTTTCATGGAGCTGACCTTGGGCATGGCCCAGCCGGACATGGGCGATCACCACCCCGATCAGGGCGGTAAAGCCGCCCATGGGCGGGCCGATCAGCATCAGTCCGTAAGCAAGCAGGACCAGCAATCTTTCGCTGTCGCTTTGCAGGGCGGGATTTTCCATAAGCGGATGTTAAAGCCAGGCAGGGGTGGCCAGCCAGGGTAGTAAGGCAATATTCACGATAGCCGGGCCAAAATGCCCCTTTTGCGGGGGAACTGGCTTGTCTTCGGATCGCGTTGTCCGCTTTCTGCATGCCTTGGGCGGGGCCTCGACCAGCCGGGTCCTCAATCTGGGCCAGATCGCCCGGATGAACCGGGAAGACCCGGACTATGCGGCCAGGCCCATGTTCCGCTCGCCCGTCGTCAACACCGCCTTCATCTTGAAGCACCGCACCCGGTCCGACGAGACCTACCTGTTCAATTCCATCCGCTCGGTGGCGACCAAGATCATCATCCCTTTCGACATCAACGATCTGCGCGCGGGCGGGCGCTCCATCTTCATCGACCAGCGCGGCTTCATGGAAAGCCTGCGCGAGGCCGGCCATTACAACAATGAGACCCTGGAGCGCGACCTGGCCGTGCTCAGGCTGATGAATACTCTGCCTTCTCTCGATCCCTTCCTGTTGCGCGAGCATCTGCGCAACAACGAGATCGATGTGGCGCCCTGTTACTTCGAGATTTCCGCGGGCGACCAGAAACGGATGCACGACTATGTTTCCGGCGAAATTTCCAAACTGATCCAGCTGGCCAGCGGGGGCAGCGGCCACGACGGCGCCACCAGCCGCATGGTGAGCGCGCTGCTTTCCACCCAGGTGGACGAGAAGCTGGAGCCCCTGCGCATGACGCTGGGCCTTTCCGGCGCCGATTTCCGCGAAGGCGTGTTCAGCTGGCGCGGCTTTCTCTATTACAAATGGTCGATGGACCAGTTCTGGCCCAGCGTGATGAATGTGTTGCGCGCGGTGCATGACATCCGTCCCCATGGTCCGGTGACACCGGCGCAGCAGGTGTTCCTCTCCGGGGCACGGCGCAACATCATCGAGAAGGTGCGCGACAGCGGCCGCGAGGTGAACAAGGTGCTGGAGGTCTACGACACCTCCTTCCAGGACCTGGTGGCCAACCAGGCACCCAAGACCTTCCGCGACTTCCTGCTTTCCGCGCCTTACATGTTCCTGGACCTGGGCGAGAAAATGGGCGGCATCTCCCATATTGTGAGCTTCTGGCGTTACCGTTTCCCGCCCGGCGCGCCGATCCTGATCGATGCCGAGGAACTGGCCATCATCTTCCAGGACTTCGCCTCCGGCTTCAGCGAGCGCAAGGAAGAGAGCACCGTGCTCAAGAAACCCGCGATTATCGAAGGGCGCTAGGGCTTCCACCTGGAACCTTCATCCGGCGCGGACGTTTTAGCGGCGTTCCCCTTGTGGAAGGACGCCCCCATGAATCGCATACTCCCCTCTTTCGCCGCCGCCACCGTGGCGGCTCTCGTTTTCGCCGCGCCGGCGCAAGCCGCTTCGGACAAGGTCGAGCTCCTGCGGGATGCCGACAAGACCGTCAGCGACCTCAAGCGCGATCCGGCCTTCGCCACCGCCCACAACATGATCCAGAATGCCCGTGCGATTTACATCGTGCCCAAACTGGTCAAAGGCGGCTTCATCTTCGGCGCCGAAGGCGGCGACGGCGTCTTGATCCGCCGCACCCGCGACGGCTGGAGCGAACCGCAATTTTACAGCATGGGCTCTGCCTCTTTCGGCTTGCAGGCGGGCCTGGAACAGGCCGAGCTGGTGTTCATCATCAACAGCGACCGGGCCCTTTCCGGCATCGAGCATGGCAACTTCAAGTTGGGCGCCGGCGCCGGGTTGACGGTGGTCAATCTGTCCTCGGGTGCCGAAGGCGCCACCACCGCCCATGGCGGCGACATCGTGGTCTGGACCTCGGGCTCGGGCGCCTATGCCGGCCTGACCTTGAACGGCTCGGTGATCAGCCCCGACAAGGATTTGAACGCCACCCCGACGGTCGGTCCGGAAGCCACCTCCTTGCGGCGGAACCTGAACACCGTCCTGGCCTCAGCCCGGTGAAGACGGCTTAAGGACACCCTCCTGATCCGGGCGCCAAGCCTGGCCGGAATCCAGCTTCTGCTGTGGTTCTTGGAACCCGAACCGGTTAATATGGGGCGCTTTGGCAAGACCAAGGCGCCCCGAATTTTTAGAGGAACCCCCAATGAAGAAGATTTTGATCGCCGCTTCCTGCGTGGCCGGCCTGGCGCTCCCCACTGCCGCGCTGGCCGATGTCGCCCAGGAAATCAACACCGCCGCGACCCATGCCGGGCTCGCCGCCAAGGCCCCCGCGATTGATGGCGTTCACATGCATATGCATCACGCCTTGAACTGCCTGGTCGGCCCCAAGGGCGACGGCTTTGACTCCAGCCAGATGAATCCCTGCGCCAGCCAGGGCAATGGCGCCATTCCCGACGCCAGCGACGCCCAGAAGGCCAAGCTGACCCAGGCCGTGGCGACGCTGAAGGCGGGCATCGCTTCCAGCGACATGGCGACCGCGGCCAAGGACGCCACCGACGCCGCCGCGACGATCGGCAGCGCGAAATAAGCAGGCGCCAGCCTACTGGATTGGTGGAACGGCGAAGCTCTCCGGGGCTTCGCCGTTTTGCTTCAGCGCCTGCATCTTCTCATACGCCGCTTCGATATGGCGGGTGGTGCGGGCGGTGTCGAACAGCGGCGCGCCATGGCGTGTTTCCACCAGCCGGCTGCGATAGCGCTTGAGCGAGGCCGGATCGCGCCCCAGCGTGATCGCCAGGTCTTCGTATTCTTCCAGCGATCCTGTCACCAGTTCCGGCAGGCCCATGGCATGGAGCAGGCTGGCCGCCACCCGGCCCGCGAAAGTTTCGCCGCGCCGCGTGATGAGCGGCAGCCCGGCCCAAAGCGCATCGCTGGCGGTGGTGTGGGCATTGGAGACGAGGGAATCCAGGAAGAGGTCGCCCAAAGGCAATCGCGCGAGATGCGGGTCCAGATCCAGCGGCGGGGCGAAGATCAGCCGCGACGGGTCCACCCCCAGCCGCGCCGCCTCCGCCGTCAGGTTCTGTTCAAACAGCGGATTGCCGGACAGCAGCCAGAGCACGCTGCCCGGCACTTCGCCCAGGATCCGCATCCAGCTGGCGAACAGCTCGGGCGTGATCTTGTAGCCGTAATTGAAATGGCAGAAGACGAAAGCGTCCGCCGGCAACCCGTGCTGAGCGCGGGTCGAGGCCGCCACCGGCAGCCTTGTGCTGTCGTTGATCTGGTAGCTGTCCGGCAGCGTCACCACCCGCTCCCGGTAGAAGCGGTGTTCGTCCTCGCCGATCAGGACGCGGTCGGCCAGGATATAATCCATATAGTCCGCGCCCATGGTGCCGGGGAAGCCCAGATAGTTCACCTGGATCGGCGCGGGCCGCATGGCGAAAACGCCCGGCCGCATCTTGCCGAAATAGCCGTTGAGATTGACCAGTATGTCGATCTCTTCGCCGGCGATGCAGGCGGCGGCATCGCGGTCCGACAGATTGGCGATGGGAATGAATTTGTCGAAACTGCCCGTCACCCGCTTGCGCATCCAGGAGCCGTCATCGCGGCTGTTGTCGAAGCCGATCACTTCGAAGCGCCCGCGGTCATGGTTTTCGAACAGGCCCGCCGCCAGGTACATGGTGGCCTGGGCGCGAAACTCGCCGCTGACATAGCCCAGGCGGATGCGCCCTTCACGCCTCGGACTCTTTTTCGCCAGCCGCCCGGCCGGCGGATATTCGCGGGCGGCATAGATTTCGGCGCAGGCGAGCAGATCGGACGGCGATTCCGACAGGCCCTGATAGACAAAGGGATCGACCGCCGGCTTCCCGGCCCTCACCGCGCCGTCCAGCCGCGCCTTGTCGCGGCGGAAGCCGCGCCAGTCCGCGGCATGCATTTTCAGGTGCAGGAGATTGCCCTGGGCATAAGGCCAATCGGGCGCGATCTGGAGCAGCTTTTCCATGTCCGCCATTGCCGGCAGCAAGTCCCGCTTGCGGGTCCAGTAAAGATTGGAGCGGCTTTCCAGCGCCTGGGGAAAGTCGGGATTGATCGCCAGCGCCTTGCCATAGCTTTCCAGCGCCGCGTCCAGCTCTTCCAGCCGCCACAGGATGCTGGCGCGGTTGAGATAGGCCCCGACATGCTGCGGATTGAGAAGGATCACCCGGTCGAATTCGGCCAGCGCTTCCCGGTTGCGGCCCAGTTCCCGCAAGGCCAGCCCGCGATTGTTGCGGCCTTCGTAATAATCCGGCACCAGCTTCAACAGGGCGTCGAACGCCGCCACCGCTTCCTCGTAACGGCGCAGGCCATGCAGCGTCAGCCCGCGATTGTTGAGCGCCTCGACATGCCTGGGATCGAGCGCCAGCGCCGCGTCGAAATCCTTCAGCCCCTCTTCGGCCCGTCCCAATTTGCATTTGATGGCGCCGCGGTTGGCCAGCGCCTTGGGACTGGCCGGGCGCGCCTTCAGCGCCTGGTCCAGCGCGGCCAGCGCCTCCTCATTGCGGCCCAGCGAGGACAGCGCAATGGCATAGTTGGAAAGCGTCTCGGGCGCGCCCGGCTGCACCTTCAACGCCTTTTCCATCAGCTGCAGCGCCTCGTCCATGCGCTGCTGCTGCCAGCGCAACAGTCCCATCAGGTGCAGGGCGGGGAAATTGTTGGGATCGGCCGCCAGCACCCGGCTGTAGAGCGGCTCGGCTTCGGCAAAGCGGCCTGCCTGGTGCAGCGGCAGGGCCCGCTGGAGCGCTTCTTGCTGGTTCATCGTGTTCTATTATTGTTCCGGGCGGGCGAGTGGGCTAGCATCCTCTCCCGCGGCTTGGATCGCGGGCGGCTCATTCCTATTTAATCTCGCGATGGCCCACAATAACGGCATGGTTCCCAGGCGCGGCGGCCCCAAAAAAGGCATCGGCGCCCGCTCCGGCAATGCGGAAAGGTTCAAGGCGGCGGTTCAGGCCGCCGCGCCCATTGCCGCGGACCCCCATATCGACCCAGCCTATCTGGCGACGCCGGTTTCGACGCTCCGTGGAGCGGAAATGAATGGCGCGGAACTGACCGCCTTTGTTCCCCACCGCCCGGCGCGGCCGGAGAAATCGGAAGGCGGCAAAAAATTCAAGCTGGTGTCGGAATACAAGCCCGCCGGCGACCAGCCCACCGCCATCGAGGAACTGGTCAAGGGCGTCGAAGCGCTGGAGCGCGACCAGGTGCTGCTGGGCGTCACCGGATCGGGCAAGACCTTCACCAAGGCCCAGGTGATCGCGCGCACCCAGCGCCCGGCCCTGATCCTCGCCCCCAACAAGACGCTGGCCGCCCAGCTCTATAGCGAGTTCAAGCAATTCTTCCCGGAGAATGCGGTCGAGTATTTCGTGAGCTATTACGATTACTACCAGCCCGAAGCCTATATCCCCCGCACCGACACCTATATCGAGAAGGATTCCTCGATCAACGAGGAGATCGACCGCATGCGCCATTCGGCGACGCGGGCCATTCTGGAACGCGACGACGTCATCATCGTCGCCAGCGTCTCCTGCATCTAC
>CAZEFQ010000007.1:0-30971 GCA_964511505.1 uncultured Rhizobium sp. | reverse complement strand
ACGCGTCAGCCAAACCGTTCCAAAGAGCGTCCATCGTGTGCGTCTCCTTGTCGTCAACTGCTGAATGCTCTTCGTTCTCTTTCTCAGTTTGAGAAGAGCATAACCAACAAAGGCCGGCTTCTTAAAGCCCTTTCCATCCCCAAAAGCAGGAGTCCTCATGCCTGGAATCCATAAATACAGCACTATCGCGTCGGAAAATGTCGCGGCCAAGACCGACATCACCTGGGACGAAGGCAAGGCCCCAAACCAGGTCAATGACTCGGCGCGGCAGAACATGGCCGATATCCGCGCCGCCTTCGACGACCTGATCTGGTTCCAATATGGTTCGGGCTCGCAGGCGCCGGCGCCAGTCTACAACAGCGCCACATCGTTCAAGCAGGCGAGCGCGGCGGACCTTTCCCAGGTCTATCATGCCGGCCGCCGGGTGAAGGCGGTGGGAAGCCTGACCGGCACCATCTACGGCGCGATCGGCTCCACCAGCTATGGCGGCGGCAACCAGACCGTGACTGTGGCCTGGGACAGCGGCAGCCTGGCGAATGAGAGCCTGACGGTTTATTTGAGCCAGGCGGCGGTGACGGGCTCGCCGGTGGGCGCCAATCCGGTGCTGAATGGCGCTATCCAGGCGCAGGCGGGCAATTATGCGGCCGACAGCAGCGCAACCCCCGATGTGATCACCTGCACGCTGGACCCGCCGCTTAGCGCGCATGTGGTCGGGCTGCCCATCCGGGTGAAGCTGGCGAACGCCATCACCGGCACGGCGACGGTGACGTTCGATCCAGGACCCGGCGCGAAGGATGTCACCCTGCTGGTGAACAGCCCGAACGCAATGCGCGCGGGATACATCTTCACTTTCGTCTATAATGGGCTGACATACCAGGTCCTGGAAAATACCGGGGGACAGGTGCAACAGCTTCCCCCTGTGAACATCACAAACGGTGGAAGCGCGGTCGTGCTTGATGGCACGACAGCCGCATTTGGTGGTCTATACATGATTGAATATGAATTCGGAGGCTCATATTTTCGCGATCTGGTCTTTCATCATCAATTTTTGTCTCCACTTACTATCGCAAGTCTCTCCGGAGGAAGTACCGGTTCAAGGTACTATGATGCCTCTGGTGGGCCACTAACTTTACATATCACCGGAGCACCCCACGATATTATAGGTCTCGCTATCACAAAAATTACAAACTGATACTCGGTGCGGCGGTTTCACCTCACGCATGTTTAAAATCAAGGTAAAAGATGCATATTCTTCCCGAATGGCGCCAGGCATGGCGCTGGTTTTCCATGCAGGCGATGGTGGTGGTGGCCGCCATCCAGGCGGCCTGGGCTGCCATCCCTGAAGATTTGAAAGCGCATTTTCCGCCGCGCCTGGTCAGCATTTTGTCCATCGTGCTTCTGCTGTTCGGCATTGGCGGCCGGCTGGTGCGGCAAAAGAGGGGCGGCCTCTGATGGGGGCCTTGCTGGCCCGCCTGCTGGCGGGTCCCGGCCTCAAATGGATGCTTCTGGCGATACTGCTTCTGGCGGCGGGCGGCGGCGGGTTTGCTTGGGGCGAAAGCCGCGGGCTGGCCATCGCTGCGACGGCCGCCGTCCAGGGTGCCGCCAAGGACGCCGACGCCCGCGTTGCGGCCGTCCGCACGTCCGACCAGGCAATGATCAACGATTATCTCGCCAAACTCACGGTCCAGGCCCGGCGCAGCGATGCCCTCTCTACGCGATTGGCGGAGGACGAGGCAAAGCTGGCGGACATGGCCAAGGCCGCCCGGGAGAAACTGTCTCATGCCCTGCCGCAGAATCCTGCTTGCGATCTTCCCCCTGATGCTGTCGTGCTGCTCAACACCCAGCCCGCCCGCCAGTGAACCCGCGGCAATCCCGCCCGTGATGATCCGTCCGCCCTGTTCGCCGCCGTCATTCCTGATGCAGGCGCCCGGCCCGTTGGTCGTGCTGCCCAGTTCTCTCTCCGAAAGCGCGGCAGTTGCCGCCTGGCTGGACGATATGCAGGCCTATCAGCTCCTGCGGGAACAGATCGCTGCATTGCAAAGCTTCGTTCTTCAAAGCTGTCAGTGAGGATTGCCCATGGGGTTCAACAATGGCCGCGTTACCACCTTCCTGGCCAATGGCGGCGGGGCGATCACGTTCCGCGTCGCGCTTTCGGTGCTGGGTGGCGTCACCCTGTGGCTGCTTCAATCTTTCGGCAGCCACATCGTTGGCCAGCTTGACGACCTGGCCAAGGCCCAGACGCGCATGGCAGCGCTCCTGGCCGCCCAGGCCGAGCAGTTGCGTGATTCGACCGCGCTCTCCAGCCGCAATGCCGACCGGCTGGACGACCATGAGCACCGCATCACCATCCTGGAAGCCAGGGCGCCCAATTCGCCATGACGCTCCGCCTCACGCCTGACATGCTGGCCGCTTCTTACGATTTCCTGCGCGCCACCGAGCCGTTCAAGGGCTGGAAACTGCCGGAGGCGGAAGAAGTCGGCTTCCATGTCATCAAGGCAAGAGGCCATTGCGCCGATTACAGCTTCGAGAACGGCATCCACCTGATCCGGGTGAGCAGCGCTTCGAACGGCCATACGATCTCGCTGATTCAGAGCATGGCGCATGAGATGATCCATCTCCGCCAGCAGATGCTCTGTGACCGCGGCCATCACAATGCCTGCTTCCGCAAAATGGCGGCGCGGGTCTGCCGCGCCCATGGCTTCGATCCCAAGATATTCTGAACCGGAGATTCCGATGTCCTCACCCGGTTTTCGGCGGTCGTTATTCTTCGGTGGCCCGCCGGATCAGACCAAGCCGCCGAGCATCACCGGGAACAACCCGGTACCGTCCGCCATTCCGCCGACCAACCAGTTCGCAGCCGCCCGGACCCCATCGGCCTCTCAACCGGTTGGCCGGTATTATCTTCCGGGTCTTGGCCCGACCTATCTGGACCCGGACTTTGCCGACAGGGTGAGCGCTTTTCTGGTGAAGGCGCAGGCAGACGGTTTATCGCCGACCTTTAGCAGCGGCTATCGAGACACGCAGCGGCAGGCGGCATTAAGAGACGACTCGGCCGCAATTACGCCAGCCAGGCGAAGTTTGCATTCCACCGGCCAGGCGGTGGACATCAACATCAGCGCTTTGACACCTGCCCAACAGGCAAAATTGATTGCGGATGCCGCTGCCGCCGGGATAAATTGGGGAGGGAATTTCAGGCGGCCAGATCGGCCTCATTTTTATGTCGATCCGGGCGGTGACCGGCAGCAGCGCATCAACGCTTTCGGCGCGGCCGTTCAAGCTTTGAAGGACAAGCCGCCTGACGATTGAGAGGGGACATGCGTCGAGGATTGATCGTTGTGGGATTGCTTTCGCCGCTTATCGCGGGGAAAGCCGGCGCCGCCGATCAAGCCGTTTCCGTTTTCTATTCGGATTTCTGCTACCACGAGGAATCCGGCGATGTGCTGGGCATCCGGATCGGCATACTGAATCTCTCCGACGCGACGTATGTATTTTACCAGGAAGCTGAGGGCGCTCCCGGTGTGCCGCAACTGTTCAAACTCAAGCTGGGCGCTATGGCAGGGCCTAAATTCACTCTGCGGGTCGATGAAAACAGAGTCTTGCAGGGAACAGTGACAGACAGTGCCATCGATGCGCACTTCAACGGCGGCTATGTATCTTCACGGGGTGAAAAGAATCTTCATCTGGAAAGGGTGAGTGACGTGCGGAAGGGCTTCCGCGACTGCAAATAGCGGCTGTTCACCTGTTTTCTTGCGCGCCGCCCGAAGGGCGGCCTTTTGCTTTTTGGGCGTACGAGTTTGCCGCGCCCATGGCTTCGATCCCAAGAGTTTTTGACCAAAAGGAGACCTTGCATGTCTTCAACCGGAAACCCGCCGCGAGGTCCTTTGCAGCGGATCATGGACGGCGATATTCCGGACGCCGCACCGGATGTCTGGCCGCCCGGCTACAGGCCGTCCCTGCTGGAACGGTTTATGTATCCGGACCGGGCACTATCGGCTCCAATGCGCGGTTTGGCTGGACTTCCAGTTAACATGGGAAGGGTCTTGCCTCTCTTGCCACAGGTTTGGCCGACGGGTTCTCACCAGCTTCCTGATGCCGGATTGAGCTTGCTGAGTGCTCAGCCTCAAGGCGGTTGGCAGAGCCATCCATTTGGGCCGTCAATAACCGCCAAAGATGGCGTGCCCTCGCCTGGGCCCAATATTCATGCGCTTTTGGCTTGCATCGCCGCAAGCACCGGTGCCCCTTTCAGAGTCACGTCCACCAGCGACGGGCACTCGGCAGGCGATCCCCATACGCAGGATCAGGCGGTGGGCGGCACCGCCGCGCCGATGGACCGCGCCGCTTTGATGCAGGCCGCGGCGAATTGCGGAGCCGCCTATCAACAGGATGAATATGTCCACCCCTCGAAAGACTCAAAGGGCGGTCATCTGCATTTCCAGACGCGGCCCGGCCGAGGCGGCGCGACAGGCCCTTATTTTCCAGAGCCTGTTCCTGGCAGGCGAATTTCCAAGTAAATTCGATGCCGGACAGCGGGGGTGGCCGATCATGATTATTCTTATAGCGGGCTTGGCGGCGGCTTTTCTGTCTGTCAGCCCCGCCATGGCGCAGGACTGGCACTGGGTCTGGACAGTGCCCGGTTATTACGGCGCGGATAACTCCCGCTTATGGACAAGTGTTACCGGCACAGTGGACATGGAGATACAAGGCGGTCGCTTCAAGGTGCATCTCGAAAACAGCAATCAGGAACCGAATTTCGACATCAGCGGCGTGATCACAGGTGCAGAGGTCAGTGCGACAGCCCGTGAGATAGATACAGACAATCTACCCCAACATTTCCATGGCACGTTTGCAGTGGATCGCGGCTCAAGGCGCATCGTGCTGACTTCGCCAAGAGGCGATTTTATCGGTTTGATTGAGACCAGGCCGGCTTCGCCGCCGCCGCGCTCGCGGTGAAAGGTCGAACCGCCGAGGCCAGTCAGAGCCTGAACGCAGCGATAGGCCGGCCGCCCGGAAACGGGCGGCTTTTTTTGCTTTTGGGCGGGTCTGGTGTGTTTCGTCCCGCGGTCCTAAGCTCTCTCCATAACCAACCGTCTGGGGAGATTCTCATGAAGCAAATTTTGAGAGCCGCGGCTTCGGCCGCGGCAATCGCGTTCATATTGATGGCGCCGCCCGCAACCCAATCCTGGGCGCAGGAAGAGGGCGGCGGAGGCGGCGGTGGCGCGGCGGCGAACATTCCGCAATTGCCGTTCCATCCGGTGGACGGCTTCTTTAAGTATCCGTCCAATTATCTGGTCGGCCGCTTGAGCGGCATGGCGGTGGGCCCCAAGGGCCAGATCGTGACCCTCAATCGCGGCTATCATCCCGTGATGGAATTCGACCAGACCGGGAAATTCATCCGTTCCTGGGGTGAGGGTTCCACCATGTTTCTCGGCGCCCACCAGGTCCGCTTCGATCCCTCCGGCAATCTCTGGTACGTCGATGCCGCCGACGACATCATCTACCGCTTCGACGCCGACGGCCACACCATCGGCACGCTCGGCACCAATCCCGAGCCCTGGACCTGGCTTACCCATGTGATCGAGCGCGCCGCCATTGGCAAAGCTTCTTTCTATCAAGAGACGGACATCGGCTGGAGCAAGGACGGCTCGATGTTTGTCAGCGACGGCTATGGAAATTCGCGCGTCGCCAAATTCGACAAGGACGGCAATTTCGTGAAGGCCTGGGGGGAGCGCGGCGGGGCGCCCGGCATGTTCAACACCCCCCACAGCCTGGTGGTGGACAATAACGATGTCGTCTATGTCGCCGACCGCGGCAACAGCCGCATCCAGACCTTCGACACCGAAGGCAACCGCAAGAATGTCTGGCGGCTGCCCACCGCGCCCTGGTCGCTCTGTCTCACCAACGGCCCCAACCAGGTGATGTTCGTGGGAAGCGTCGGCCGGGTCTACAAAATGAGCCTGGATGGGAAGATCCTGGGCATGTTCGGCCGGCCCGGCCGCATGCCAGGCACGATCGATTCCATCCATGCCCTTGCCTGCCCGGACGAGAAGACGGTCTATCTCGCCAATCTCTATGCGTCGCGGATGGACAAATGGGTATCGCCGTGACCTCTAGTGCCGGACATCTCTGGCGAACCTTCGGTTAGCGGCGCAAACGCCGCGAGCTTAAGTGAAGGACCGGCGACAATCCGCAAGACCAGCCTCCCGCATCAGGCGGGAGGCTTTTTTTTAGCCCGGGGCGATGAGGCGCCAGTTGTTGCCCGGATTCGAGCCGATATTCGTGCTCGACAGCACCGCGGTGCCGCTCATCAGCCATGCGGCCACCTGGCCGCTGGCATTCTGCCAGACGATATCGGACCGGCCATCGCCATTGACGTCCCCGGCCCCGACCACCTTCCAGTCGACGCCCGGATTGTCTCCTACTCCGACCGTGGTCATCGGAGTCGAGCCGTTCATCAGCCATATCGCCGCCTGGCCATTGTCATTCTGCCAAAGAATGTCGGCCTTGCCGTCGCCGTTGAAATCGCCGGCGACGATCACGTGCCAGGAAGGACCGGGATTATCACCCACTGGGGTCTGGATCGCAGGATTGGTTCCGTTCATCAGCCAGATCGCGGCCTGGCCGTTGTCGTTCTGCCAGAGGATATCGGACTTGCCGTTGCCGTCGAAATCGCCGGCTCCGATCACATGCCAGTCGCTACCGGGATTGGCGCCCACCACAGCGGTGAGCACAGGCGCGGCGCCGTTCATCAGCCATATCGCCGCCTGACCATTGTCATTCTGCCAGAGAATATCGGCCCTGCCGTCGCCGTTGAAATCGCCGGCCCCGATCACATGCCAAGTCGGTCCGGGGTTGGAGCCGACCAACGACCCCTCTGTTTCCGATATGCCGTTCAACAACCAAATCGCGGCCTGTCCATTGTCATTCTGCCAAAGAATGTCGGTTCTTCCGTCTCCGTCAAAATCCCCGGCGCCCAGCACGTGCCAGGATGCACCCGGATCGTCTCCCACCAGGCCGGTCGCCATGGGTGAGGCGCCGTTCATCAGCCACACCGCCGCCTGACCGTTGATGTTTTGCCAAAGAAGATCGGAAGTGCCGTCGCCGTTGGAATCTCCTTCCCCGGCAAACGGTTTGGCAGGACCGGAATTGTCTCCGACGACGGCGGTCGTTACCGGCGTGACGGCATTCATCAGCCAGACCGCACCTTGACCGTTCACATTCTGCCAGAGGATGTCGGCCTTGCCATCGCCGTTGATGTCGGCCGCGGCCAGGACATGCCAATCGGTGCCGGGATTGCTGCCCACAAGGCTCGTGGCGGCCGGTGCGGCCCCATTCATCAGCCACACCGCCGCCTGGCCATTGTCATTCTGCCAGAGGATGTCTGCCTTGCCGTCGCCATTGAAATCGCCGGCGCCGATCACATGCCAGGATGGCCCGGGATTGCTGCCGACAAGCGCTGTGACAGCCGGTGAGGCTCCGTTCATCAGCCAGACCGCGGCCTGGCCATTGTCGTTCTGCCACAGGATGTCTGCCTTACCGTCGCCGTTAAAATCGCCGGCGCCAATGACGTGCCAGGTGGAATCGGAATTGTCGCCGGCCAGGGCCGTTGCCACAGGCGTGGTGCCGTTCATCAACCAGACCGCGGCCTGGCCATTGTCGTTCTGCCAAAGTATGTCGGCCTTGCTGTCGCCGTTGAAATCGGCCCCGCCTATGACATGCCAGGAAGGCCCAGGGTTGCTGCCGACCGGGGCGGTCAGCGCGGGCGCACTGCCATTCATCAGCCAGACCGCTGCCTGGCCACTCGCATTCTGCCAAAGGATGTCGGCCTTGCCGTCGCCGTTGAAATCCCCGGCGCCGATCGCGTGCCAGGTTGGACCTGGATTGGAGCCTGTTGCGGTTTGCGCCAGTGTCGCAGTGCCGTTCATCAGCCAGATTGCCGCTTGGCCGTGAACGTTCTGCAAAAGAATGTCCGCGTTGCGATCGCCGTTGAAATCCCCCGCGGCACGGATCGCGCCGGAAGCAAAATCGAACGTCTGGTCCAGGAACGACAGGACCTGGATATTGGTAAGTGTGTCGTTTTCCGATCCACCGCTGATGGTGATCGAACTGCCTCCGTTGTAGAGAATGGAGTATGTGTATCTGTTGCCGCCGATGTTGAAGGTATTGGTGCCGCCGCCTCCATCGATGATGTTGGTGCCGCCGTCGCCCTCCAGCGTGTCGTTGCCGCTGCCGCCGGTCAGCACATCGTTGCCGGCACCGCCGATGATGATGTCGCCATCACCATTGCCCGCCACGGTGTCGCCGCCCGGTCCGCCGACGAAACGGTCGATCGCCGTGCCGTAAGCGATGGCGATATTGTCGGTCATTCCGTTGGCGCTTGAGAATGTGCCCGGATTGAGGTTGACGTTGGTTGGGGTGGACCAGCCCGACAAGTCCAGCGTGTTGCCTCCCCCGGCGTCCCATAAGGTCAAGACCGGATTGGTGTTCTGGGTAAAATCGAAAAAGATTCCGCTGGGGCCGGCGATATTGCTGTGGAAGCCGAAGGTCTGTCCGCCGGAAAGCGGCGTGGACGCAGGGACGCCATAAAGCCGTTGTGCCGCCAGAATGTCCAAGGGCATCAGACCCGTCGGCACCCGGGGATAACCGTTGGACGTCCCCCAACTGGAGCCCGTCACCGGATATTGGCCGTAATATTCCGCGGTGGTGTCGCGCGGCGAAATATACGACATGGTGCTCCAAAGCCTGGTGTCATAGGGGCTGAATTGCTGGGTGGCGGGGTCCTCGCTTCCGTCATAGGGACCGGCATGCTCCAGGCCCAGCGCATGGCCTTCCTCATGCAGCAAGGTCATGATGGGATAGCCGCCGTCGGTCTGGAAATTGCTGATCGGACCGAAGCCCGAGACATGGGTATCGATTGAAATCGTCGCGCGTGTCATCGTCAGCAGCGTTAAGCGGCCTGTCACACCCGCATTGGGCCCGCCGCTGGCAGCGGGGGCGGTGCTGGATTGGCCGTTATTCCCCCGGGTGAAGGTGACCTGGGCCTGTCCGGCATTGGTGGTCTGGACAAAGCCGATATTGGCGATGTCCGACCACAAAGCGAGGCCGGCTGCCAGCCATTGCTGCTCGCTGGTGGTCCAGTTCGAGGTGGGATTGAAATAATAATAGACCGTTCCCCCCGGCGTTCCAGCCGTGTTCGCGCCCCATTTCATGGCGTTGGTGTAACCGCCGGAATAATCGGCCGGGATGGTTCCAGAGTTCCAGGCGGCCCAGGAATCGAGCGCGAGGGTGCCGTCCGCGGCGACGCCGCTGATGAATGTTACTTCGTCATCAAGGGTTGGCGGTGGCGCCATCCATCGTTCCCTGACAGGGCAAGCCTTCCCTTATCATGCTTCTGCGATGGATAAACATTGGTAAAGTTACGCCTGCGAAATCAAGCTTTGGCGAAATCAAGGAACATGAACGGCGCCGCAGCCGCGCGATTCGCCATTTTGTCGCCAGCTGATCGCGACCAGGCTAATCGTTGTCGCAAGTCACCAATTTTCCCGGATCCGTGCCTGCCGCGGCGATCATCTCGGGATTGTTGAGCTGGATGGTGGGCTTGCCGCGCTCGATCATCACAACGCCGGTAATGTCGACATTTTGGCCGTCCAGGCTCTGCAGGCCGGGAAAGCCGCCAGGATAAGGCACATAGGCCATGAACGGCGCATTGCCCTCGCTTTCGCCATCCAGGTCGATATCGATACCGGGGCGGTCGCCGTCCTGGAACATCGAGGCATGGCCTTGCACGGTCATGCAGGCGCCGACATGGGACGCGGCTTGCCTGGGCGAGATGGGCGTCGGCGGCGCGGCGGCAACCGAACCGGCGATGACAATAAAGGATGTGGCGGCAAACCAGATGGATGCCCTCATGAGACACCTCCATTCGCGGTTTGTTATAGCAGATTTTCCCGGATGACAGGATGAAAAGTTCCGCTGGAACGCCGGGAAGGCGCGCCGGGTTCTCTATGAAAAGCGGAGCTTTTCATGGCGGACAAGAGACTGGACGACAAGCTGGATCCCAAGGCCAGGGGCAAGAAGACGCCTGAGGCCGATTTCGACCGCAACCGCGACGGGCTCTATGGCGGCCTGCCCAAGGCGCGCGATTCTCAGGCGCCTGGCCCTCCTGCCAAAAAACCGCATCCGGAGCGCTGAATGACGAAGACGGTCGGTGACTTTCTGCTGGAGCGCCTCAAATTATGGGGCGTGAGGCGGCTTTTCGGTTATCCCGGTGATGGCATCAACGGCATCGTCAGCGCGCTGGGCCGTTCCGAGGGGCTCGAATTCGTCCAAGTGCGGCATGAGGAAGAAGCCGCTTTCATGGCGTCCGGCCATGCCAAGCTCACCGGCGAAGTGGGAGTGTGCCTTGCCACTTCTGGTCCGGGCGCGATCCACCTTTTGAATGGACTTTATGATGCCAAGCTGGACAAGAAGCCCGTGGTGGCGATTGTCGGCCAATCGGCTCGCGCGGCCATCGGCGGACATTTCCAGCAGGAAGTCGACCTGCTCACTCTGTTCAAGGATGTGGCCGGGGCTTTCGTTCAGGTCTGCACCACCCCGGAACAGGCGCGCCACCTGATCGACCGCGCCTTCCGGATCGCCAAAGCAGAGTGCACTGTCACCGCCATCATCTTCCCCAATGACGTTCAGGAACTGCCGGCAACCCAGCCAGCTCATGCCCATGCCACCATCCATAGCGGCGCTGATTTCCGCCAGCCGGTGGTGGTGCCGGCCGCGGGTGATCTCGCCCGCGCCGCCGATATTCTCAATCGCGGCGAGCGCGTCGCCATCCTGATCGGGGCAGGGGCTGTCAATGCCGCCGATGAAGTGATCCAGGTGGCGGAGCGCCTCCAGGCCGGCATCGCCAAGGCGCTGTTGGGCAAGGCGGTGCTGTCGGATGATCTTTCTTATTCCACCGGCCAGATCGGACTCCTGGGCACAAAGGCCAGTTGGCAATTGATGCGCGACTGCGACACGCTATTGATGATCGGCTCGACTTTTCCCTATGGCGAATTCCTGCCAAAGGAAGGGAAGGCCAAAGGGGTGCAGATCGACATCGACCCCGCCATGTTGTCGCTGCGCTACCCCATGGATGTGGCGCTGGTGGGCGACGCCGCGGCCACGCTGAAGGCCCTGCTGCCGCTTTTGACTTATCGTGAGCGCTCAGCCTGGCGCGAAACCGTGGAGCGCAATGTGAAAGAGACCTGGGCGGAGGAAGATCGCCGCGCCCATCTGGAGGCCACCCCCCTCAATCCCGAGCTTTTTTTCTGGGACTTCTCCTCCCGTATTCCCGATGACGCCGTCATTGCCGCCGACACAGGGATGTCCACCACCTTCTTTGCCCGCGCCGTGAAAGTGCGGCCGGGGATGAAAGTGGCGATCTCCGGCACGCTCGCCACCATGGGTCCGGCCGTGTCTTTCGCGCTGGCTGGAAAATTCGCCTATCCGCGCCGCCCCGTCTTCGCCTTCGCCGGCGACGGCGCCATGCAAATGCTGGGCATGAATGGACTTCTCACCGTGGCCAAATATTGGCGGCGATGGGAGGATCCGCGCTTTGTGGTGGCGGTGCTCAACAATCGCGACCTCAATATGGTGAGTTGGGAATTGCGCGGCTTGGGCGGGGTGCCCAAGGTTGCCGAGACCCAGGACCTTCCGGACGTGGATTATGCGGCCCAGGCCGAACTTCTTGGCCTGACGGGCTTGACCGTGAATGGACCGCGGGATGTCGCCGAGGTCTGGGATGCGGCGCTGGAAGCGGACCGGCCGGTGGTGATCAATGTCAAGGCCGATCCCAATGTGATCGCCCTGCCGCCGCACGCGACTCTGGAACAGGCGAAGAATCTCTTCATGGCGCTGGCCAGGGGGGACAGCGACCGCAATGAGATCATCGCCCAGCTCTACAAGCAGTTGGCTGCCTGATGCTGCTGGAAGACCTGAAATCCCTGGGTGAAAGAATGACCGGCATCGGCCGGCCCGAGCGCGTTGTCCCGCTGAAGCGCAAGCCGCATCTTTTCCGTTTCGAGGACGATGGCGAGACCCCCAACAACCCGCACCTGCCCTTGATCCTATATCGCTCCCCGGTCCGGCTCGATCCGGACTTCGATCCCGCTGCGCTGTTCGAAGCGCTGTTTGCCGCCCATGGCTGGGGCGAGAGCTGGCGCGACGGCATCTATGACTTCAATCATTTCCATACCGGCATCCATGAAGTCCTGGGAATCGCGCGCGGGCAAGCGAAGGTTCGCTTCGGCGGCCGCCATGGAAAGGCGATTGCGCTTAAGGCCGGAGATGTGGTTGTGCAGCCCGCCGGCACCGGCCATCAGCGTTTATCCAAATCGAGAGACTTGCTGGTGGTGGGCGCTTATCCGGCGAAAGGCCGCTATGACGAACCGAAGCCGGGCGAGGCGGATCATGCCCAGGCCCTCGCCGCCATCGCCAAGACGCCGCTTCCCGCCGCCGATCCGGTCTATGGCCGTAACGGTCCGCTCAAACAATTGTGGAGAAGATGATGGCCTCCTCAACCGCCGAAAAGCATCGCGATATTCAGAAACAGGTGGCGAAGGCCGACAAGGAGCATCCCAAAGAGAAAGTCGAAAAGGCGGTGCAGGCGGGCGCGCGCAAATATCCGGTGCCTCCCTTTCCCAAGCAGCATCTGCCCAAGCCGGGCGAGGAACGGGTGCTGGAGCCGCAGCCTCTTTATGACGCGCCCTATTACCAGGGTTCAGGCAAGCTCAAGGACAAGGTGGCGATTGTCACCGGCGGCGATAGCGGCATCGGGCGCGCGGTGGCAATCCTGTTCGCACGCGAAGGCGCGGACATCGCCATTGTCTATCTGGACGAACATGAAGACGCCCGCAAGACCGCCACGGAAGTGGAGAAGGAGGGCCGCCGCGCCATTCTGATGGCGGGGAATGTTGCCGACCGCGATTTCTGCTTCAAGGCGGTGAAGCAGACGGTGAAGGAACTCGGCAAGCTCGACATCCTGGTCAACAATGCGGCCTTCCAGCTTCATGTCTCCCGCTTCGAGGACCTGACCGAAGAGCATTTCGACAAGACCCTGAAGACCAACCTCTATGGCTATTTCCACATGGCCCAGGCGGCGGTGGAAGAAATGAAAAACGGCTCGGCCATCGTCAATACCGGCTCGGTCACCGGCCTCCTGGGCAACAAGGAGCTGATAGATTATTCTCTGACCAAGGGCGGCATCCACGCCTTCACCCGTTCGCTGGGAACGCTGCTGGCGCCGCGCGGCATCCGCGTGAATGCGGTGGCGCCGGGCCCGGTATGGACGCCGCTCAATCCCGCCGACAAGGAAGACATCTCCCATTTCGGCGGCGACACGGTGATGAAGCGCCCGGCCCAGCCCGAGGAAATTGCACCCGCCTTTGTCTTTCTGGCTTCCGCGCAATGCTCCAGCTACATCACCGGCGAAGTGCTTCCCATCATCGGCGGATACAGCGGCGGCTGACGTCCCGCGTCAAATGGTTCCGTGCCGGCATCCCTGTTCCCGCTGAACCAAGCTCCCGACGGGACGTTTTTGAGAAGGCTCAGCAATCAGGAGGATTCCATGCGTTTTCGTACAATCACCGTGGCGGCCGCAGCCACCGCTTCACTTTTGTTAGCCAGCGCGGCTTACGCGCAGAACGACCAGCCGGGCCATACCAGTCCCAAGCCCGGCAGCAACAGCGAGACCATGAGCGCGCTGCAGGATTCGACCGCCGGCGTGGTGGGCAAGATCTCCGCCGAGATGACCCATACCACCAAGGGTTTCGTCAATGCCGCGGCCATGAGCGACATGTATGAAGTGGAAGCAGGGAATATTGCCGCGCAGCGCGGGTCCAAGGCTATCCAGGATTTCGGCAAGAAGATGGTCGTCGCCCACACCGAAACCACAAATCAGCTGAAATCCATCCTGGCCAGCAACAAGATCAACGTGACACCGCCCGCGGCGCTGGACAATCGCCGCCAGGGCATGATCGACAATCTGAGAGGCGCCAAAGGGGCGGATTTCGATCACCGTTATATCGAACAGCAGGTCGCGGCCCACAAGGAGGCCGAGATTCTGATGCGCGGTTATTCCAAGGACGGCGACAATGCGGCGGTAAAAAGCTTTGCCGGGGAAACCCTGCCCAAGGTTTCGGACCATCTCGCCATGGCGGAGCAGTTGGAAAAGGGCTTGAACGTGGCCACGAAATAGCGCTTGCAAGCGGGGCGCGGGTTTCTCTCGCGCCCCTTTTCATTTGACAAATTCCCTTTGGATGAAGCGGTTTTTTCCGGCCCTTTTGTTTCTCATCGCAAGTTGCGCCTCCATGCCCGCCCGCGCGGACGGCGCCATCGATCGCGGCGCTTATCTTGCCGTTTTGGGCGATTGCGCCGGCTGCCACACGGCGCCCCACCAGCCGCCCTGGTCCGGCGGGCTGCCCTTCACCATGCAATTCGGCACGGTCTATTCCACCAACATCACGCCTGACCGGGAAACCGGGATCGGCAGTTGGAACAAAGACCAATTCTATCGCGCCCTGCATCAGGGCATTGCCGCCGACGGGCATCATCTCTATCCCGCCTTTCCCTACTCTTATTTCGCTCGGGTGAGCCGCGCCGACAGCGACGATCTCTTCGCCTATCTCCAAAGCCTGAAGCCGGTTTATCGCAAGCCGACGCCCAACGACCTGGTCTTCCCGTTCAATATCCGCAGTCTGCTGGTCTTCTGGAACTGGCTTTACCTGCGGGAAGGGGAATTCAAACCAGAACCGGCCAAATCTCCCGGGTTCAATCGCGGCAAATATCTCGTCACCGGTTTGGGCCATTGCGCCGGCTGCCACACGCCAAAGGACCCTTTGTTCGGCGATATCGAGTCAAGGGCGCTCACGGGCGAAGTGGTGGAAGGCTGGTCCGCCGCCAACCTTACGGGCGCGCGCCCCGACGGCCTGTTCACCTGGAAGACAGAAGACATCGCTCATTATCTCGCCACGGGCCGCAACCAATTCGCCACCGCTGCCGGCACCATGCAGGAGAAGGTCTCGCTTTCCACCAGCCGAATGACGCGGGGCGACCGCGCCGCCATAGCGCTTTATCTCAAGAGCCTTCCCGCCCGGGGTTCGAAACCATCTGGTCCACCCGATGCCGCCCAGATGCGGCGCGGCGAGGCGGTCTTCACCGCACACTGCTCCTATTGTCATACGGCCCAAGGCGTCCCCGAAGTGCTGCATGCGGGCGCGTTGCCGGATTATCCCAAGCTCCCCGGCGACACCCTGGTGCTGGCGCAGGATGCCACCACTGTGCTTCACATCATCCTCAAAGGCGCGGATGCGCCGGTCACGGCAAATGACCGCCCCACTTTTTCCATGCCTTCTTTCGGCAGCCTGGACGACCAGGCCGTCGCCGATGTCGCCACCTATGTTCGCAACGCCTGGGGCAATCGCGCCTCGGCCGTCCGGGCGCGGGATGTGGCGCGTCTCAGAGGCGAAATTGCCGCTCTTCCGCCGGGCTAAACAGCATCAGCCCGGATTGTCGGCGGCGGGGCGATAGTCCTTGGGATCTGAGCCCGACTTCTCGCCGTTGGGCGGCATAGGCTCAGTATAATCCCACGGCTTGGTGGTTTCCATTTTTCCGGCCGGCACCTGCTCAATGGCGGGAGAGGGCGGGTTCAACGCCGTGGTGGTCCCGAAAGTCGTTCCCGCCTTTTCGGAAATGCTTTGCACATAGGCCACCAGCTCCCAGATGGTCCGATCGGGCAGCATGGCGCCGAAGGCCGGCATGCCCGCGGAACGGCCCTGGGCGATGTCCAAGTAGATATTGGCGGGAGAGTCGCGGTAGATCCAGATATTGTTGGAAAGCGCCGGTCCCATGCCGCCGCCGCCCCGCGCCATATGACAGCCCGAGCAGTTGAAGGCGTCGAAATCCTTTTCACCCCGCGCCACCGCGTCGGGATCATTGGCGAGCGGATTCTGCATATTGGGATTAAGCCCGGTGGGCGTGCCGCCCGGGTAGACGCCGGTCACCGGCACCCGCAGCAACTTCTCCGGCGCGACCAGGCCGACATAGCCGGAGGCGGGATTGGGCGCCGCGCCATGGCCGGGGGTCACGATCTGCCAAACGCCCGCGCCGACCACGAACACGATCACGGCGATGACGATAAGGGTGAGAGCTTTCATGGGATGAATTCCTTCATGGGCCTCCTTTCGGAAGCGCAAACACCATCAGGGTCGAGCCGCCGCTGGTGACGGCGGGCAGGTCGTTCACCGCGCCGGTGTAACCCAGCGCACCATTGCGTACGCGCGGATCGATCTCGGCATTCGCGAGCGCACCCGCCCAGCCGCCAATGCCTGAGAGCATGGCGATATATTGCCGCCCGTCGGCACCTTGATAAGTGATCGGCTGCCCGATGAAGCCGGATGGGGCATGAAACTGGTAGAGCAGCTTGCCGTCGCGGGCATCCACCACCTTGAACCAGCGGTCCATCGTGCCATAGACGGCGATATTGCCCGCCGTGACTATGGTTCCGCTCCACACCGGAAATTTCTCATGGATCGCCCAGATTTTTTTGCGTGCCGTGAGGTCCCAGGCGGCGAATTCACCACGATAACCGCCCGGCCCGGCATACATGTCCACGGTGGCGCCGACATAAGGCGTTCCGGGAATGTAGGCGGCTTCGCTGGTCTTGAAATCCATGCAGAGATGCTGGTGGGGCACATAGATGAAATGCGTCTGCGGCGAATAGGCGGTAGGCTGCCAATCCTTCGCCCCGGGGGAAGCAGGGCAGATGCCGGTGATGTTTTTCCCCAAAAGCGGCTTTAATTCTTCATTCATCACCGGGCGGCCCGCCTTGACGTCAAAGGATTTCATGGAAGTCTGGGTGTCGTATTTGTCGGCGGAATAAATCTGCCCGGTGGCGCGGTCGATCACGAACATGAAGCCGTCACGGCCGGGATGGACCAACACCGGCCTGGTCTGGCCGTTGATTGGAAGATCGATCAGCAGATTTTCGTTGATCTCGTCATAGTCATATTCATCGTGGGGATCGATCTGGTCGGCCCAGATCACTTCACCGCTATCGGCATCGCGGGCGAACAAGGTGGAAGTCCATTTGTTGTCGCCCTGGCGCTGGTTGGAATTCCAGGGGCCGGGATTGCCGCTGCCGTAAAAGATCAGATTGGTTTTAGGGTCGTAACTGATCCAGCCCCAGACCGGCCCGCCGCCTTCTTGCCAGCGGCCATTGGGCCAGGTGGTGATGCCAAGGTCTTTGCCCTTGGCATCGGGGTAATAGGGCTTGAAACGGGGCCCGATCAGAACGTCCTTGTCGGCCCCCACGGTATAGCCCCGCCACACGGTCTTGCCGCTATTCTCGTCGAGCGCAGTCACCCAGCCATGAACGCCCATCTCGCCGCCGGAATTTCCGACAAAAATTTTGCCATGAGCCGCGGTGGGAGCCATGGTCAATGTCTGGCCCTGGGAGATGTCTCCCAGCTTGACGGCCCAGACTTCCTTCCCGGTCTTGGCGTCTACTGCCACAGTGTGGTTGTCGAGGGTGTTATAGAAGATCTTTCCGTTGTCATAGACCTCGCCGCGATTGACCACGTCGCAACAGGCGACGCCCTGCGAGGCCGGATCGACATGGGGCGAATATTTCCATTTGAGGTCGCCGATGGCGGAATCGAGCGCGAACAACTCATTGGGATAAGCGCCCACCACATAGAGGGTGTCGCCGACCACGATGGGCGCGGCTTCCTGGCCATGGTTGGAGCCGACCGAGAAAGTCCAGGCGACCTGAAGACGGCCCGCATTACCCTCATTGATCTGGTTCAACCCGGAAAAGCGGGTGAGGCCGTAATTCTTGCCCGGCATGACCCATTGCTTGTCGTCGCGCGACAGGGCATCCAGGTCGTCAGCCTTGCTCGGCAGGGGCAGCCCGGAGGCCAACAACAAGGCGAAAATGAGTTTCTTCATGACGTCACCGTCCTTGGCGTATTCATCCAGCGCGCGAACAGGAATGTGGCGATGGCGAAAAACACCAGATTGGCGGGCACCCACATCAGAAGCCCCGCAATCTGCTGGTCCTGAAGCGGAGTAATGCCGAAGCGGGTGGCATTCTCCTGCGGCATCACACAGAAAGGCCGGCTGGCGAACAGCATCACCACGCCGGGAAGATCGGTCACGATCGCGGCTGTCATCACCATCAGGGCACGGCTCCCGGCCGAAAGCGAACCTTCGCCCAAGGCGGCGCTCCAGAAGGGGAGGGCGGCAGCGAATATGCTCGCCAGCTCCAGCACCTCGACCTGATGCCGGGCTGTCCATTGGAACGTCGCCGGCAGGTGCCAGAATAAAAAGACGCCGACAAAAAAGCTCCAGGCCCAAATTGCCTTCAGCCGGATCGTCAATCCGCCCAAAACCGCCAGCGGCGCCGCCAGCGCAATCAGCAACAGATGCTGTGCCATGTGGAAGGCGAAAAGTTCTTGCGCCGCCTGGTTCAGGAATCCCACCAGGCCCAGGACGCCCAAGGCTCCTACCAGCGCCAGTCTCCTGTTCATGTCAGGCATGGCGGCACCGTCAAGGATCCGATGGTATTGAAAAGAATGGCGAAGAAGAACCAAAGGCTGGAGAAGATGCCCCACAGCGCCAGGAAGCGGACGCGACCTTCGCCGACGTGGAAATTGACCGCATCGCGGCTTTCACGGCCGATATGCCGCCAGCACCAGAAGGAGACAGCGCCGCCTGCCAGCGCGGCAATGACCGCCACGATGTCGAAAGAGAGCAGCGTGCTGTAAAGCGTGTGCGCGAAGGAAATCGGCACCGGATGATCGCCGGGATAACAGCGGTAGGCGCTGACAATATAGCCCAGCATCAATTGCCCGATCCAAAAGATGGGCGCGGCCGTGGCGCCGGACAGCAGCAGCAGAAAACTGACATTGCGGGTTTCCGGCGCGGCGCCGGTCTTATCGACCACGCTCATGACCGGAGTCCCATCAAGGGCGTGAGATAGAAGGTGAAGAACACCGCCAGCCACACCGCATCGACAAAATGCCAGTAGAGTGCGCCGATATGGATATGGGCGAAACGTACCCGGTTGAAGTAGCCGCGGCCGGCCCACCAGGTCAGCGCCGAAAGCATGAAGAAGCCCACCACGACGTGCGCCATGTGGAAGCCGGTGATGGTGAAATAGAGCGAGGAATAGGGGGAGGAGGCGAGGGTGAAGGGTTTTTCCGCCCACTCGAAGCCCTGCACGACCAGAAAGATCAGGCCCAGCACTGTGCCGCCGCCCAGCCCCAAAACCAGCCGCGACCGGGAGCCATGCTCGATGCCGAGCTGGGCCCATGCCACCGCGGCGCTGGAGAGGAGAAGGATAATGGTATTAGGGAGCGCCAAGGCCAGGGAGGGCGGTCCACCTTGCGGGAAAGTGCGGGGCAGATGCGGCTGCACCGCCAGGTAATAATAGCTGAACAGAAGATAGGCGAAGAGCGAGGCCTCGGTAAACACGGTGAAGATCATCGCCCACCAGCCTGTGGCACGGGTATCGAGTGCGCCGACAGGCAGACTGTGAGTCAATGGAACGCGCTCAGCCATGCGAGCCCTCCGGTGAAGGTTGCGCGGTTTCACCCAGTTTGGCCCGCGGCCACAGCCAGGCGAGCAGGCAGAGCGCGCTCAAGATACCGCCAATCGCAACCAGCCAGAAATTCACCAAGGCCAGTCCCGCCGTCACCACCGTCATCGACAGCGCCAGCAGAAGAGGCACCAGCGTGTCGGGGGGCATCTTGAGGATCAGGTTGGGCTCGGCATCCAGGGGCGTGGTGGCCAGGGTTTCGCGGCCATGTTCCAGCACCAGGCCTTCGTTGACATGGCTGGGCTCGCCTTCGGGCGGAATGCGGTCTTCCCAAAGCGGATGCCGGCTTCCCACCGTGGGGAGGACGGCGAAATTGTTGGGCGGCGGCGGGGAGGGTACCGCCCATTCCAGCGTCGGCGCGTCCCAGGGATTGTTTCCGGCAGGCATGCCGTTGCGATGGGACTTCACCACGTTCCACACCAGCATCAACACGCCGGCCGCGAAAAGGAAGGAGCCCAGGGTGGTGATCAGATTGAGCCAGTCCCAGCCCATGCCTTCGTTATAAGTGTAGATCCGCCGCGGCATCCCCAGAAGCCCGGAGATATGCATGGGGAAGAAGCCGAGATTGAAACCGGCGAACATAGTCCAGAAATTCCACTTCCCCAGCTTTTCATCCAAAAGCCGGCCGGTGAATTTCGGGAACCAGAAATAGATCGCCCCTGCCACGGGAAAGACGTTTATCCCGATCAGCACATAATGGATGTGCGCCACCACGAAATAGGTGTCGGTCAACTGCCAGTCCACCGGCACCGAACCGGTCATGAATCCGGAAACGCCGCCGACGGTGAACAAAAGGATGAAGGAGGCGAAGAAGAGGAAAGGCGTGGTGAAGACCGGCCGTCCCGTCCAGATGGTGGCAAGCCAGGCGAATACCGCCACCGCACTCGGCACCACGATCACGATGCTCGCCGCGCTGAAGAAGGAAAGCGAGACATTGGGGAGCCCGGTGGCGAACATGTGGTGCACCCAGACCCCGAAGCCAAGCACCATCGTCGCCACGGTGCCGAGCGCCACCACCGTGTAACCGACCAGCGGACGGCGGCAGAAAACCGGCAACCCGTCCGACACCATGCCCATCGCCGGCAGCACGATGGCGTAGACCCAGGGATGACCGAACATCCAGAAAAGGTGCTGCCAAAGGAGAGCGGAGCCGCCGCCCGGCACGTCGAAGAAATGGGTGCCCAGGTTGCGGTCCATCCAGAGGAGGAAAAAGGCCAGGCTGACGGCCGGAACCGCGAAAATATTGGCGGCACTGGCGGTCACCGTGCCCCAGGCCAGAATAGGCACGCGGTTGATGGACATACCCGGGGCACGCAGCCTCAAGAAGGTGACTGCGAAATTGATCGCGCCCGCCGTCGTCGAGATGCCGAGCAGCACCATGCCCAGGGCATACATGTCGATGTTGGGACCATTGTTATAAGCGCGCGCCGCCAGGGGAACATAGTTGAACCAGCCGTCATTCGGCCCGAAGCCGACCAGAAAGGCGGAATACATGAAGACGCCGGCGCAGAGATATATCCAATAGGAAAGGGCGTTGAGCCTGGGCAACGCCATGTCGCGCGAACCCAGGATCAAGGGCCAAAGATAGTTGGAGAAACCCGAGAGCACCGGACCGGCATAAAGAAAGATCATGGTCATGCCGTGCATGGTGAAAAGCTGGTCATACTGCTCGGGCGTGAGCAGCCGCAGATTCGACCAGGCGAGCTGGACGCGGAACACCAGTGCTTCCACTCCACCCGCGATCAGGAAGGCAAAGGCGGTTATGATGTAGCGAATGCCGATCTGCTTGTGATCGACGGTGGAAAGCCAGCCGATAAGGCCGGGCTCGGTTTCCCAGATATGCTTGAGGCGCCCGGCCAGGGCCGGCTTAGCCTCGCCGACGGACGGCGCCCGGGCATAGGCACCTGTTGAAAACGAACTCACTTCAAGGTCTCCAGATAGGATTGAACCTGGATCAACTCGGCGCCGGAAAGTTCGGGAACGGGCATCAGGCTTCCGGGCTTGACGTGTTGCGGATCCGAAATCCAGCGGGCCAGGCTGGCGCGGTCGTTGGAAAGCGTCGCCGCTGCCAAGGTCGTGCGTGCCATCAGATGCGACAGATCAGGTCCAAGCACCCCCGCAGCCTCCGTGCCGCGCACGGTATGGCAGCCGCCGCAATGATTTTCGAACAGGGCACGCCCCGGCATCCCGCCGGAGGACGGCGTCTGCAACTGATGATTCCACCAGGCGTGGAAGCCGGCCGGCGTATCTGCGATCACTTTCAGGCCCATATGGGCGTGCTGCAGCCCGCAATATTCGGTGCATTGGCCCAGGTAACTGCCCGGCCTGTCTGCTTCCAACCAGGTCTCATTGGTCTGGCCCGGAATGGCGTCCATCTTGCCGGCCAGCTGCGGCACCCAAAAAGAATGGATTACGTCCCCACCGATCAGCCGGATACGCACCGCCTCCCCTGCCGGGATGTGGATCTCATCGGCAGTGACGAAATCCCACGCCGCGTCGGGACCGAGATAACGCGCCTGCCACCACCATTGTTTGCCGGTGATTTCGATGGTGACGCTGGGGCTGGTCTTGGGGGCCTCGACGCGTGCCAGCACCACCATGGTCCATGCCACGCTGAAGAGCAGAACCAAGCTCGTGAGGCCCACGCCGCCCCAGAGCCAATCGAGTCCGTCTTGATCGCCGGCAAGTGGGCTTTTCTCACCGGGGCGCAAGGCAAGGCCGGGGCGGCGCCAGATCGCGCCGACCAACAGCGCCGCGATGATGACGATCACCGCGATCGAGATGATGGTGACGCCCCAGGTGAGGGAGACGATTGATGCCGCTTTTTCTCCGGCGCCGGTGAGATACTCCAGTGGCGCCGCGCCGGCCGGACTGACAACCGCCAGCGGCATTCCCACCGCCATAACTTTTGTTACCGAGGACAAACGTCCCCCTGGGTCTTATCGGACGATCCTTCCGCCAACGCGTTTTACGGCGCTTCGATCCCGCCCCATGCCGTTATCCGGTCGCTCTTCCTCTTCCCTGTCTGCTTTTTTATCTTCCGATCCATCATTGGTTTGAGCGCCCGCTCGCTTCGGCGACTCCAGCGGCGCGATGGCGACTGCGCCGCTTCCTGCACGCACCTCCACGGCTTGACGCGGCGCCGGGTTTAGAATGCCGGCCGCGTCCAATGCCTCCTTGACTTGTCGGCGCAAGCCATACAGCACTTGCCAATAATCGGCGCTGCGGGCAAAGGCGCGTACTGTCACCACCATGGAATTATCCAGTATGTCCGATACCACCATGCTGGGCGCCGGCTCTTTCACCACCTGCGCATTGGCGGCGACGGCAGTCAGGATAGTGTCCTCCACTTTGGCGAGAGCGTTGGAACGGTCGACCGGCACCGTGAACTTCACCCGCCGCAGGCGCTCGCCCGTGTAGTTGGTGATCACGCCGCTGAAGATCATCGAATTGGGAATGGAGACGAAGACCGAATCGCGCGTCACCATCAGGGTGGTGAAAAGTCCGATCTCCCGCACGGTACCGTTCTGTCCGCCGGCCGAGATGAAATGGCCGACGCGGAACGGCCGCAACACCAGCAGCATCACGCCCGCCGCGACATTCGACAGCGTGCCCTGCATCGCAAGGCCAATGGCGAGGCCTGTGGCGCCGATCACCGCGATCAGGCTGGTGGTTTGGACGCCGAATTGCTCCAGCACCAGAATCAAGGTCACCGTGAGGATGGCGTAGCGCACCAGAGAGGCAAGCAGCGGCTTCAGGGTGGGATCGAAGGGGATATGCTCCAGCCCTGCTTCAAGCCAACGCTTCACATAGAGGGAGATCGTCCAGCCGATACAGAGAATGATGACGGCGGCGACCAGGCGGATGCCGCTGTCTACCAGCATCACCTGCATGGTCTCGATGAAACCGGACTGGGGATGAATCACGGCGGGGGCGGGCGTGACGGCCATCGGGAACCAAAAGGCTGATTGCCTTTGTTAAACGGCACTTTGGAAGCCGGGGTTCCTTCGGAACCGTTCGCTTTGGAACAGTGCCCGCAAATTTACCGCGGCTACCTATGCTTATTTGCCGGCTGCCAGCTTCTTTAGAACCGCCATCAAAGGCTTGGCCGCCTTTTCATATCCCTCCCAAGCTTTCGACTTGCCGATCAGTCCGGGCACGGTTCGGATGGTGAAGAGGTTGGGGTCGAGTCCCTTCTTCGCCTGCGCCCAGGTCAACGGCATGGATACCGTGGCTCCGTCACGGGCGCGGGGGGAAAGCGGCGCCACTGCCGTCGCCATCCGGTCATTGCGCAGATAGTCGATGAAAATTTTGCCGCGCCGCTTTTCCTTGGACATGTTGACCAGATATCTCTCCGGGCTGTCCGCCGCCATGCGGGTGGAGATTTCCCGGGCGATGCTTTTGGCTTCGGGCCAGCCCAGCCCCTCCGCCTTGAAGGGAGTCACAACATGCAAGCCCTTGCCGCCGGTGGTCTTGGCAAAGGTGACGAAGCCCAGCTCCTCCAATCTTTCTTTCAATTCCTTTGCCGCTTCCACAACCCTGTCGAAATCCACGTCGGGCGAGGGATCGAGGTCGAAGACAAAGCGACCCGGCACATCCGGCTTTCCCGGTGCGCAATTCCAGGGATGCAGTTCCAGCCCGCCCGCCTGCGCCACCGCCACCAGGGACTCCACGGAATCCATTTGCAGAGAGGGCTTGCGGTCGCCGGAGACTTTCACCTCGCTGAACAGGTCGGATTGTCCCGCCATCGCATGGCGTTGGAAGAAACGCTGGCCGCCGATCCCGTCAGGCGCGCGCACCATGGAGCAGGGGCGCCCTTTGATATGCGGCAGCATCCATTCGCCCACCGCCTCGTAATAGCGCGCCAGCTCCAATTTGCTCACCGGCTTTGCGTCGCCCGCATCGGGCCAAAGCGTTTTGTCGGGATGGGATATCGCAACGCCCAGCACCACCGGCAGCGCATTATTTTTCGGGGCCGGTTTTCCCGCCTCGGGCTCCGCAAGCTTTTTGCTTTTCCTTGGCGTTTCCGCCTCCACCTCTTCAGCCGGCTTGTCGGCACGCAGACCCTTGAAGGCAGCCTGACGCACCATGCCGTCGCCCGTCCAGCCCGCAAATTCGATTTCGGCTACCAGTTCCGGTTTCAACCAATGGACTCCCGCCTCATGGGGCCGGGGCGCGTTGATGCCGCGGAACGGGCTTTCTTTCGCCGCCATCTCTCTTAATCGCGGCATCAATTGCTTGAGTTTGGGAGCGGAATAGCCCGTGCCCACCCGGCCCACATAGGCCAGGTCCCTCCCCTTATGCACGCCCACCAGCAGGGAACGGAACTTGCCTTCGGTGGTGCTCCAGCCCCCGATCACCACTTCATGGCCGGCGCGGCATTTCGCCTTGGTCCAGTCATCGCCGCGGCCGGACATATAGGGCGCGTCCCGCTTGGAGATGATGCCCTCCAGTCCCATCCGGCAGGCCGATTCCAGCACGGCGTCGCCCCGGCCCCTGACATGGCCGACATAGCGCAGCACGTCGCGGCTATGATTGAGCAGTTTTTCCAGTCGCGCCTTTCGCGCCAGCAAGGGAAGCGGACGCAAATCTTCCCGCTCCAAAAAAAGAAGGTCGAAAGCGAAAAACACCAGTTGACCGCTCCGGCCGGCGGACAGTGCCGCTTGCAAGGCGGCAAAATCGGGCGCTCCATCTTCGTTTACCGCCACGACCTCGCCATCCAGGATGGCATCCGGCAATTTTTCCGCCGCGCGCGCTATGGCGGGGAATTTTTCCGTCCAATCCAGGCCCTTGCGGGTGCGCAACACCACCTCGCCATTTTCGATGCGCAGCTGCATGCGGTAACCGTCGAATTTCACTTCGTGAATCCAGTCTGTGCCGGACGGCGGCTGATCCACCAGACGGCAAAGCTGAGGTTCTACGAAGCCAGGGAGGGAAGAAATCCGCTTTGCCGCGACCGGCTTTTGCCTGATGGGTTCCGGCGCCGCTTTCAGCAGCACGGCTTTTCCACGGACCTTGGACTTTGCGCTTTTCTCCGGCTTGCCTTTCGATTGCCAGATTGCGTCTGCCTTGAACCTCTTGGCTCGCATGAAGGGTTTGGGCTGCCGCCCCTTGCCGGCCGCGATCTGGTCCATGGTCCGCCCCGAGGCGACCGAACGGTCCCTCTTCAAGACATTCTCACCATCGCCCGGTTTTGCATATTCATCGCGATGCTTGATCAGCAGCCAGTTGGTGTGCTTGCCGCCAAATTTATCGCTTTTCATCCGGACCAGCACAAAGCTGCCTTGCAGCTTTTCGCCCGCCAGCACGAATTTGAGATCGCCCCCCGCCAGCATCTTGCCGGCGTCGCCTTCCGGCGCCCAGAAGCCCCGGTCCCACAGCATCACGGTGCCGCCGCCGTATTGCCCCTTGGGTATGGTGCCTTCGAAATCGCCATAATCGAGGGGATGGTCTTCCACCTCCACCGCCAACCGTTTCTCGCCGGGATCGAGTGAAGGCCCCCGCGTGACGGCCCAGGAATGGAAAGTGCCGTTCAACTCCAGGCGGAAATCATAATGAAGTCTTGTGGCCGCATGCTTCTGGATCACAAACCTTAGTGCCTTGGAAGGGGCAACCGGCTCTTTCCCGCTGGGTTCGGCGGTAACCTGGAAGTCACGCATGGCCCGGTATTTGGCCAGCGCTTTCTTGGGCCCGTTCTTCGGTCCGATCCGGCGTGTTACTCTGCTTGCTGACTTTTTCGTTTTGGTTGGCATCAACCCTCTCGTTTACGGAAACATCGCAACACGCCTTCGTTTCCGTCCCGGGACCATAAGGAACCTATCATGGCTGCGAAGAAAAAAACTGCCGCCGTCCGTAAGACCAAAGAAAAGCCCGCGCCGACGCAACGCGGCCATCATGCGCCTGCCAACGCCAACGAACCCCGGCTTTCCAGCCGGCCGGTCTGGCAAGGCCAGTTGCGCCTTTCCCTGGTCTCATGTCCGGTCGCGCTGTTCAACGCCACCCGCCGCGATGCCGACATTTCTTTTCACATGCTCAATCCCGAAACCAACAACCGCATCCGCATGGTGCCCACCGATCCCGATACCGGGCCGGTGGAACGCTCCCAGCTGGTCAAGGGTTATGAGATTTCCAAGAACCATTATGTCGTGCTCACCAATGAAGAGCTTCAGTCCGTGAAGCTTGAAACCACCAAGACCATCGAGATCGAGCGTTTTGTGGACGAGAAGGAGATCGACCGGCTCTATTGGAACGATCCCTATTATCTGCTGCCCAATGAAAAAGGCGGCGGCCTCGAAGCCTATATCGTGATCCGCGACGCCTTGCGTGAAGCCGGCCGCATCGCGTTGGGGCGTGTCGTCATGCACACCCGCGAAAGGCTGGTGGCGCTGGAGCCGCGCGACAAGGGCATTCTGGTCTATACGTTGCGCATGGCTGATGAAGTGATTCCGGCCAAGGACGCCTTTGACGATATCCCCGCGCAAAAACCTGATTCCCGCATGGTGGACATCGCTAAGAAGATCATCGAGCAGCAGGAAGGCGATTTCGAACCGGCGAAATTCGAGGACCGATATGAGAATGCCCTGCGCGAGTTGATCCGCCGCAAGGAGAAGGGCGAGAAGCTGGTCACTGCCGAGCCGGTCGAGGAAAGCAATGTGATCGACCTGATGGAGGCCCTGAAACGCAGCCTCAAGAAGAAGAACGGCGCGGCGTCATCGCGAAGAAAGGCCGGGTAAGCATTAGGCCCGAATCTTGACGTCGCTCACGCCACCACGCAGTCGGCGGGCGGGGAGTCTTCCAAGCGCGCTTGCTTGCCAGGAAGAGGTGATCCAAGGCGGCGGGGGAAGCGCGCCTATGACCGCTCGGTGAATTTGAGGGCGAGTTCGCCTTCGCCGTAGCGCGCGGTGACGGCTTCGAAACACTCTCCGCTCGTCAGGATCAAAAGGACTTTGCTGCCCGGTTGCGGGATGGCGTCGCAGGTGATTTTGGCGCCTCCGGCGGAGATGTTCACCACCCGGCAGGGTATCGCCATATTCTCGCCGGGAATGACAAACTGGGCGTCCTGATCAAGCACCCGGCGCGGGTGGACCCGCCGGTCTGCGGCCGGCGCGCTCTCAAAAGCAAATGGCGATGCGGACATGGGGATGCCTGTTTTCGGCAGGAAAAGGGCCGGACAAGCAGCCAGACTAGGGGCTGGGGATTAAGGGAGGGTTTGCCAAACCTTCGAATTTGATCGGCTTTTTATCGATCGGTTTCGTCCGGCCTGTCCGCCGGACATTAGCGGTTTGTTAGCCATGATTGCCCAAGCTGCGGACCAATATCAGGCCGGACAATCCATGAACGCCATGAACACCGCCGAACACGCCCGCATCAACGCGCTGGTCTATCAGTTCGCCCAGACCTATCTGGAGAAACGCGGCTGGTTCGAAAGCCTGGATGGGATTCCGCGCAACAAGGACGGCCTGGTCCCCTGGATCACCTATCCCGCCTTCCGCCAGCTTGAGCGCATCGTCGCGCCGCAGGCGAAAGTGTTCGAATATGGCTGCGGCGGCTCCTCGCTATGGTGGGCGTCGCGCGCCGCCAGTGTCGTGAGCGTCGAGCATGACGCCCAATGGGCCGCCAGAGTCGCCGAATCCGCGCCTGCCAATCTCAGGATTGTGACCCGGGTGATGGACGAAGCCTGCGCGCCCGAACGTCATGCCGCGGTCGAGGAATTTTTCGGCCTCAAGCTGCAATTGCCGGTCTCTCCCTATCACGACCACAATATCATGCACGGCCTTTTGTGCGATGAGTTCGTCGCCTATGCGACAGAGATCTGCGCCCATGACAAGGCGAGTTTCGACGTCATCGTGGTCGACGGCATGGCGCGCACGCTGACCGCCTGGCTGGCGGCGCAATATGTGAAACCTGGCGGCGTCATCGTCTTCGATAATTCCGATCGCTGGCAGTATAACTGCGCTTATCGCCTCCTGAACCGGGCGGGCTTCCGCCGCCTGGATTATTACGGACCGGGCCCGGTCAACCGCCAGGAATGGTGCACCTCCCTGTTTGTCCGCGATCTCGATGTGTTCAAGGACAGTATCGATAGCCCGCAAGGCGATTGCGATCTCGGCTGGTGACCTGCGCCGGCGCTTCGGCGCCCGCAATTTTGGACAAGGCAAACTTATCCGTGTATGAGCGGTTTTCCATGCCGCCCGTTCAGCAATCCGCGCAATCTCTTTTGCTCCAGGGCCGCTTCGACGATGCGTTGGCCGCATTCGACCTGGAACTGGCCGCGCATCCGGGCGCGCCCGAAGCCCTGTTCGGCCGCGCCACAGCGCTCAAGCATTTGAAACGGCATGGCGAGGCGCGGGCGGATTATGACGCCATTCTGGCGCGCCTGCCCACGGCGTTGGGCGCACTCAACAATCGCGGCGAAGTGTTGAACGCGCTTGGCCTGCCCGGGGAGGCGATCAAGGATTTCGACCGTGCGCTCGCCGTCAAGCCCGATTTCCCGCCAGCGCTTCTGGGCCGCGGCGTGGCGTTGCAGCGGCTCAATCGCCACGAAGAAGCGCTCAAGCTGTTTGACCGGGTGATCGCGGTATGGCCCGACAGTACGGACGCCTTCTTTCACCGGGCCCTCGCTTTCGCCGCCCTGGGCGATCCGGAAGGCGCTATCCTCAACTACGACCAGGTGATCCGGCTTCAGCCGGTCTCGCCCTCGGCGATTGCCAACCGCGCCACGCTTCTGTTCGCGCTGAAACGGTTCGACGAGGCGCGGCTCGCCTTTGAGGAGTTGGAAAAATTCGCTCCCTCCATGTCGCTCAACGGCCGGGCGATGGTGGCGTTGCATGCCTGCGACTGGAGCCGGCGCGCCGAGCTCAAAGACCAGGTGGTGGCGGCGCTCAAGGACCGCAAAAGCGGTCCCGGCATGCTTCTGGGTTACAGCGACGACCCGCAAGTGATGCTGGCTGTGGCGAAGGACATGGCTTCGACCCTTCCGGTCTCGCCGCCCTTGTGGCATCACGCCCCCTTTTCCGGTCCCAAAATCAGGCTCGCCTATGTCTCCGCCAATTTTTATTCCCATGCTATGCCGCGGCTGATGGCGGGCGTCTTTGAGCGCCACGACCGGGCACGGTTCGAAGTCACCGCCATCTCCTTTTCGCCCGACGACAAAAGCGAGATGCAGGCGCGCCTGAAGCAGGCTTTCGACCGCTTCATCGATGTCCGGCAAATGGGCGAGGAGGAGATCGCCCAATTGATCGCGGATATGGAAATCGATATCGCCATCGACCTGATGGGCTATACCGAAGACGCGCGCACCGGCATTTTCGCGCGCCGTCCGGCGCCGGTACAGGTGAGCTATATGGGTTATCCAGGCACCCTGGGCACCGACTTCCACGATTACATCATTGCCGATGAGATTGTGGTTCCGCCGGAGGCGAGCGCCTTCTTCAGCGAGAAAATTGTCGCCTTGCCCGACACCTATTGGGCCACCGACGACCGCCGCGCCGAACCGGGGCCGGCACCGTCGCGCGCCGGGGCCGGACTGCCGGACGAGGGTTTCGTCTTCTGCTGCTTCAACCAGAATTGGAAGATCACGCCGGAGATGTTCGACATCTGGGCCCGGCTAATGCGGGCGGTGCCCGGTTCGGTTCTCTGGATGCTGAAGGACAACGAAACCTCGGCCGAAAATCTTCGCAGAGAAATCCAGGCGCGGGGGCTTGAAGAAACACGCCTGATCTTCGCCCCGCGGGTGTCGCCGGAAGAGCATCTTGCCCGCCATCAACTGGCCGATCTTTTCCTCGACACCTTGCCTTACAACGCCCACACCACCGCCAGCGACAGTTTGTGGGTGGGGGTGCCGCTGGTCACCGCGATGGGACATTCGTTCCAGGCGCGGGTGGCTGCCAGTATCCTGAAGGCCATCGAACTGCCCGAACTGATCACGGACGATCTGAGGGATTACGAGAAACTGGCGTTGGCGCTGGCCAGCGATCCGGGGCGCCTGGCGGCGTTGCGCGAAAAGCTTGCCGCCAAAAGGCATACCACCGCGCTCTTTGACACCGCCCGCTTCACCCGAAATCTGGAAGCGGCGTATGAAGGAATGGGCAACGATTGGACTAGGGCAGCCTGTCCGGTTTAGGCCCACCGGTCGCCCAGTCGAGCAATTGCGCCGTGTGGATCATGGTGGCGCCGCCGTTCGCCAGATGCTGGATGCAGCCGATATTCCCCGCTGCCACGATCGGAGCACCCGTCGCGGCGATATTCGCCAGTTTGCGCTCCCGCAATTTGCCGGACAGCTCCGGCTGCAGCATGGAATAGGTCCCCGCTGACCCGCAGCAGATATGGCTCTCGCCGATCTCCC
>CAZEFQ010000006.1:0-28141 GCA_964511505.1 uncultured Rhizobium sp. | reverse complement strand
CGAACGTCACGGCATGCCGTCAAGCCAGGACGAGCTCAAGAAATTTCCCACCCAGGGCTACACCGGCCTTCCCGGCATCGACCGCTGGCACCTGATCGCGCCGGACGGCCAGGAAGAAAGCTTCGCCCATGAGCCGCGCTTTGCCGCCACCGAATTCGACATATTGCGCCAAGCCGCGCTCAGCGGCCTGGGCGTCGGCTTTCTGCCCGAGCTTCACTATCGTCCACATGTCGCGGATGGCAGCCTGAAGCTGATTTTGCCGGAATGGCGTTCACGCGAAGCGACGCTGCATCTGGTTTACACCTCTCGCCGCGGCCTTCTGCCCGGCGTGCGCGCCGTGCTCGACTTCGCCGCCGATGCGCTGGATCTTTCCTCCGCGGCCTGGACGCCCAGGAGCTGCTGAAGCCGGTGGGCTTCATTCATCCGACGCCAGAAAATCCCCCTTGAGACCGTTCTTCAGAATAATGGCCGCCCCCGAAACGCCGGTGGGATCGGCCGGGTCCGGATTGGGACCGAAGGCCTGGTCTGTCTGATCAATCAGCTCTTGGCGCTGCGCCTTTGAAATCCGCAAGCGGCCCTTATGTGGCGCCGCCGCCGCGCCCATATCGACCAGAAATGAGAAGAGAATTGGCGCCGCACCCCACATTCCATGATCTATCTGCAGGATAACGCGCATGTCCTGATCGAATTTGCCGATGTTGGGTGGATTCTTGCCCGGATTCTTGCTGAAAAAATCGAACATGCCCGCCATCTCCTGATAAGCGGATTCGTCCTGCTCATAGAGTTGCTGAAGTCCCTGGAGCATGCGTTGGTCCGGTGGGCCAAGATTGATTGGCTTCAGCAGATTCGCCGAGGTTTCCAAGGACTAGACTTTCCGCGCCATGAAATTTGCATTGTCCGACATGCTGGCAACGGCCGGCCCGCCACCGGCTTTGGATTCCGCCATGCGAGCTTTGCTGTCCTCGCTGATCTGGTGAGCCACAGCGAGTTCGCGGATGTAATCCTGAACGACAGCGAACCGGGCACTGGTTTGCTCGGCCTGGGCGGTGCCATTGGGAGATTGCGCGTGAGCCATCGGCGCGCAAGCTGTTGCACAAAAAAGCAGAACCGCAAGCCGCTTCATGACGTCCCCTCAGTTGGAATCTCCCCACTATACATGATCGAATTTTTCATCTTGACATTGTACCGACCAGTCGGTATAAATCTCCATGTCTTTGGAAACGCACACAAAACAGCCCAACGCGCGACAGAAGCTGCTCAACGCCGCCCTGAGCGTGATCCGCACCAAGGGCTTCTCCGCCACCACGGTAGATGAACTCTGCGCCGCCGCCGGCGTCGCCAAAGGCTCCTTCTTCCATCACTTCAAAAGCAAGGAGGCCCTCGCGGTGGCGGCCGCCGATTACTGGTCTGAGATGACCGGCGCCTTCTTCGCCTCCGCGCCTTATCACCAGCATCCCGACCCGCTCGACCGCGTGCTGGGCTATATCGATTTCCGCAAACAGATCATCGCCGGCCCGCTTCCCCAATTCACCTGCCTGGTCGGCACCATGGTGCAGGAAGTCTATGACACCTGCCCCGAAATCCGCGACGCCTGCGAAGCGAGCATCGTGAGCCACGCCGCCAAGGTGGAAGCCGACATCGAAGCGACGATGGAACGCTACAACATCAAGCCCGTTTGGACCGCCAAGAGCCTGGCACTGCATACCCAGGCGGTGTTGCAGGGCGCTTTCATCCTTGCCAAGGCCACCGGCAGCGTGGAGATCGCCGCTGCCAGCGTCGATCACCTGCGCCGCTATGTCGAACTCCTGTTCCGGAGGCAGCCATGAGAAAGCTCATCGCCATCACCCAGGTCAGCGTCGATGGCGTCATGCAGGCGCCCGGCGGGCCGGAGGAGGATACCAGCAACGGCTTCAACCGCGGCGGCTGGGCCATGCCCTTCGTGGATGAGGCGGCGCGCCAGATCATCGCCGAGACCATCGCCGGTCCATTCGACCTGCTGTTGGGGCGCAGAACCTACGACATCTTCGCCGGCTATTGGCCGAACCAGGACGATGCGATCGCCAAGGCCTTCAACATGGCGGCCAAATATGCCGTCACTCGCGATCCTTCCCGCCGTTTCGACTGGAAAATATCGCACCCGGTCAGCGGCAATGTTGTTGCGGAACTAAAGCGCCTCAAGGCATCGGACGGCCCGCCCCTGCATCTCTGGGGCAGCAGCGATTTGCTGCAAACGCTGATCGCCGCCGGTCTGGTTGACGAGCATCGCCTCTGGGTTTTTCCGGTCGTGCTGGGATCAGGAAAACGCCTGTTCGAAACGGGCGTTCCGCCCCGCCGCCTCACCCTGGCAGGAAGCCGCAGCACGCCCAGCGGCATCCTCGCCAGCACATATTGCCCGGCAGGACCTCTTCCAGCCGCGTGATCCAACCCCAAAGGAGAAGCCGCATGAATGCCACCACCGATACCTATCTCGCCGTATTCCTGGGCAACCGGAACAATCCGCGCATGCAGGCCTGGATGGCCATGCCGGAAGCCGAACGCAAGGCCAAGGAACGCGACGGCATCGCCGCCTGGAAGGCCTGGATGCAGAAACACCAGGGCGCCATCGCCTATGTCGGCGGCCCCCTGGGCAAGACCAAGAAGATCGGCCCCGGCGGCGTCGAAGACATCAGCAACGCCATGAGCGGCTTTGTCGTTCTCAAGGCGCCGTCCGCCGAAGAAGCCGCCAGGCTGTTCGAGAAGCATCCGCACTTCACCAACTTCCCCGGCGACTCCGTGGAAGTGATGCCGGTGCTGCCCATTCCCGCCGGCTGAACCCAACCAACCATCAAATCGAGGGAGATCCATCAATGCGTGTCATGGTCATCGTCAAAGCCACCCAGGCTTCCGAAAAAGGCGTCATGCCCACCCCGGACCTGCTTGCCGCCATGGGCAAGTTCAACCAGGAACTGATCGCCGCCGGCGTGATGCTGGACGGCGCGGGGCTGAGGCCCAGCGCCAAAGGCGTCAGGATGCACTTCTCCGGCAAGGAGCGCAGCCTCACCTATGGTCCGTTCGACAACACCGAACCCCTGGCCTCGGGCTATTGGCTCTGGAAAGTGAAGTCGCTCGACGACGCGATTGACTGGCTCCGCCGCGCCCCGATGCCGGACGGCTCGGATCTCGAAATTCGCCCGCTTTTCGAGATGGAAGATTTCGCCCCGGCCTGAGTGAGCACCCAGGGCGCTTGTCCCCCGCGCCTATAGCTGACGGGCGGTTTCTCCGAAACCGCCCGTCTTTTTTTGGCACATGGCCGGCACGCTCGGCCATTCCAGAACGATTGCGTAACCTTTCCCGTGGTTTGCTGCGACTACCGTGAAACTACGGTATGGCATCTCCACGGGATAAGCAGGACATAAGCCAATGAGTTTCTGGCAGGCTACCATCGCCATCCTTCTCGCCGTGCCGCTCTGGGCCGCGTTCCATCCCGCGCGCCAGCTGCTTCGCGATTGGCTGGGGCGGAGCCGGTTCGTGCTCAGCGTGACCCCCGGAAGCTTTCCCATCGACCGGGTCAACCAGGTCCTGGGTGTCAACACGCATTACATCACACGCTATGAAGCGGTGAACATGGGCGGCGGCGTGGAAGAGGTTCGCCTGGACTTTGCGGGCCTCACCCAAAGCGCGCGTACCAGGATCCTGGCCGACCTCCGCCAATTCGCGCCCGAATCCCGCGTCCGCCTGGAAACCGGCGGCGCTATTCTGCAACCGGTCCTCGGCTAGCCTGCCGGCCCGCCGTTTAGCAAACTCTTAGGATCGGTGAGCCGCCATTTAGCAAGCGTTCGAGCGTCCGCCGGCCTATCACCCTCACGTCAATTTTGAGGGAGAAGCCGGCATGAACCAGCGCTTTGACATCTACCGCAATATCCATATGGGCGTGCGCGCCTTGATGATGGACACGCTTTCGGCCGTCGGCCGGATGGACGCCGAAGACGAAGACGAGCACGCGCCCGTCCTCGCCCAGGTCCGCTTCCTTCTCGCCTTTTGCAGGATGCACTTGGAAAAGGAAAACCGCTTCGTCCATCCCGCCATGGAATCCCGCGCTCCCGGCTCGACCGGGACCATAGCGGCCGATCACGAGCACCATCTCCGTGCCTTTGCCGATCTGGAAGCCGATGTGGCGGCGGTCGAGGCCGCGCCCGCCGGCGCCCGCGCGGAAACGGCCTTTCTGCTTTACCGCAAGCTCGCTTTGTTCGTGGGCGAGAATTTTGTCCATATGTATGCGGAGGAAACCGGGAATAACGAGATTCTCTGGCGCACCCATAGCGATGCGGAAATCTTCGCCATCGAACAGGCGATCATCGCCGCGGTGGCGCCGGAGATGAAGGGTCCGGTGCTGCGCTGGATGCTGCCCGCGCTCAGTCCCCAGACCCGCGCCCAGCTCTTCCGCCTGATGGCGCCCACCATGCCGTCCGAAGCCGTCAAAGGCATTCTGGCGATGCTCAAGGCGCATCTCAGTGAAACCGACTGGGAGAAGCTCAACGCGGCACTGGGGTTGCCCGCCGCCGCATAAGCCTCACGCCGCGCCGCCGTCCGGTCTCAGCCTGACTCCATCAGCCTGACCGGGCGGCGGACGGCGAGGCGGAAACGCCCCCGCCCGGTTTTCTCCAGGCCGATGAAGGCGCAGCGCTCCGCAAGCCGCCGCTCCAAAAGGATCAGCCGCGCTTCCAGGTTTTCCGACAGCGCGGGCAGCTTCAGCGCCGCATCCAGCCGCAATTCCCGGTTGGTGAAGTCGGCCTTGCGGCCGCCGGCATAGTCGCGCAGCAGCTTCCAGAAGATCGCGCCGGCCACGCCCTTGATCAGATAATCCTCGTCGATAAAGACGCTGTTGTCCGCGGCGTAATACCGGATGGTCGCCGTCGCGCCCGAGGGCGGGGGCGCGGGCACTTTCTCCTCGCCGGCTTCTTCCTGCGCGCCCGCCTGCAAGTTCGCCAGCACCAGCCCCAACTGCGCCGCCAGCGCCGCGAAAGCGTCCTCCTCGTCGTAACCGAAAAACCTGTCTTCTTCGCTTTCCGCGAACAGGATTCCCAGAACCCGCCGGTTCGCCTGGTTTGGCGCCATCACCGGCACAGCCAGCTGGCTGTGCGGCTCTTTCAAGCCGGGAAAGGGAATGGTCGTCCCCGCCTTCTCGCCGCTGCTCTCGCCGATCGCGCGGCTATAGACATAATCGGAAGCAAAGCGGGTGATGCGGATGGGCGTCTTCTCCCGCGCGGCCACCCCGATCACGCCTTCGCCCAGGGGGATTTCCGATCCCACCCCCGAAGCCTCATAACCCAGGCTCGCCACGGTATAGAGCCGGGCCGCCGCCTCGTCATGCATCAGGATCATGGCGTGGGAGACGCCGAAATGCGCCTTGAGGTCGGCCAACAACTGGTCCAGCGCGGCCTCGATCTCGCCTGCCTCGGCCAGATGCGCCATGGCCGCGCGCATCGCGGTCAGCAGATTGCGCCGCGGCGCTTCCGCGAGCCTGGGGCCCGGGATCACCTGCACCGACAGCACGCGATAGACATCGGCGCCCAACAGCCGGAACACGCCCGCCATTCCGGTATGCGAGGCTATGCCGGCGAGCTTGGCCTTCATATTCTCGAACAGGGCTCCTTCCGTCTCGGTTCTCAGATATTGCAGCGGCAATTGATAGACCGCCCCGGTCAAAGGATCGATCACTTCCACCATGGCGAAGGGATTGGCGAGGATGTTCTCCCGTGTCTTGTTGAAGAACTGGTAGGAGAGCGCCACATGCCCCTCGTCCACATATTGCACCTGGGAGATCAGGGTGACATTGGGCATGCCGCCCGCCGACGACGTCGCAATGGCGGCGGGAATATCGCCGTCCAGCGCACGGCGGATGGCATCGAGCGAAATCCGGGTCATGCGGAAATGGCACTCCCCGCCTTGGCGCCCGGCGTCTGCAGGAAGGCGATGACCGGGACAAAGCCGATGGCCGCAAGATCGTCGGGGCCGGCGCCCAATGCCGCCCGCGCCATGCCGCCATCGACATGGATGCGTGCCAGGTCCGCGGTGAAAAGATCGAGATAGGTTGAGACCCGCGCGGCATCGCCCGGCTCCGGCGCCGCCGGCTCGGCGCTCTCGCCTTTCACCTGGATGCTCTTATGGGTGCTCGCTTCGTTGAAGCTCACCGCGATCATGCCGCTCCGCCGCACCGCGTCCAGGAGAAAGGGATAGCGTGAACGCGACAGCAACAGGATCACGCGCCCGCCATCCTCCGCCACCCGGCAACCCAGCACATGCCCCAGCACCGGCCGGTTCTGGCTGTCATGCGAAGCGGCGATGATGGCGACCCCGCTCTCCATGAATCCGATTTGCTGCTTGTTCAACCGGAACAAGACATCCCCCGTTATCGACGCTCCAAGAGCAATATGGAAAAGCCCGGGCGCGCGCGCAAATCCTTTCTCCCATCGGGAACGCAGAGGAACCGTCTCTGCCTGACACTTTTTGTCGGATGGCACGTTTTCTAGTCACGCCCCTTATCAGGAGAGACTCATGCGACACCTCACTTTGGCCTTTATCGGCGCCCTGGCTTTCGCCGCGCCGGCAACCGCCCAGATCGTCAATGGCACCAATTCCACCGACCGGCCACTGCCGGAAGCGCCGATCGGAACCAAGGCGGGCGGCTCGGATGCCTCCTTGCAGGCGCCCGGTGAAGGCCCTGCCGTCGCGGGCGCGCTGCAGAACAATGCCGAGGCCCAGAACATGCAGCCGCTGCCCCAGGGCACCATCATTCAGCGTGAAACCGCCCGCGCCGATCAGTCGGCAACGACCGGCGAGTCGAAGACCGACGAGTCGATGAACCGCGACACCCGCCGGTCCGACAACGGATATTGACGGGAAAATCAAAAGCCGGGCCGTCCACATAACAGCCCGGCTTTTTCATAGCTCCTTGCCGGCGTAAGCTCCCCCTCCTGATCCGGGGAGGAGTCCATGCCTAGAAAAATCGCAATCTCGCTTCTTGCTTTGGCGGCGCCGTTCTGGACGCCGGCCGTCTTGGCTCAGGGCTCGCCGCACAGCCAGCCGGCCGAGGGATTCAAATATCTGGCCGCCAAGGATGTGGACGCGCTGACCGACAAGCCCGGCCCCGGCGCCAAGACCGCCTTTCCCGTCGATCATGAGAGTTACTATGTCGAATACGCCACCCGCAGCGATGCGGGCAACGAAGCCGAGATGCATGCGCACTGGACGCATTATCTTCATGTGCTCTCGGGCGCGGCGACGCTGACCTATGGGGGCGCTATCGCCAAGGCGCGGGACACCGGCCCCGGCCAGGTGCGCGGCGAAAGCATCACCGGCGGCAAGAGCATGACCGTGCATGCGGGGGACTTCATTCAGATTCCGGCAGGCATGCCGCATATGTTCGATCCGGCGGCCGGCACCAAATTCCATTATGTGGTGTTCAATATCAGGCAGTAGGCGCGGCTATCTGAGCGTGCCGGCAAGCTCGCTCCATCCGCTCCACAGGATCTGGATGCCGATGCAAAGCAGGATGAAGGCTGAGAGGCGCACCACCACCTGGGTGCCGTGTGGCCCCAACAGCCGCACCACACGCTCGGCGAAGCGGTAAGAGAAATAAACCGTCAACGCGATCGCCAATGCCCCGGCAACCGCACCGCCCGCCGACAGCATGAGCTGGTCCAGCCCGGCGTCCTTGGGCCGCTGGCTTCCGAGCGTGATCGCCACCGAAATCGAGCCCGGCCCGACCGTCAGCGGCATGGTCAGGGGATAAAAAGCGTCCGGCACCGTTCTGGGCACCGCGCTGGCCATCTCAGGCTTATCGGCAGAAGGTTCGGCATTGAGCAATTTCCAGCCGAAGGCGCTCACCACCAGCCCGCCGCCGATCCGCACTTCCGGCAGTCCGATGCCGAAGAATTCCAGCACATGCGAGCCGATAAAGAGCGAGCCGATCAGCAGGAAGAAGCTGTTTACTGCCACTTGCCGCGCCAGGGCGTTGCGTTGGGCACCGGTGGAGAATTCGGTGAGGCCCAGGAACAAGGGCGCGTCGGCTATCGGGTTGACGATGGGAAACAGCGCTGCATAGACCAGGAAAAAGGCGTTGAGGATGATATTCAAGGAAGCCATCGGCACCTGCCCGTCACGCCCGGGTCAAATCCTTGTCGCCGCGGCGTCCGCCGGCTCCGGGCGCCGAATTCCGGGAAGCAGATCCCACCCCCCTCGAAGTCGCTGTTGAGATTGACGGTGGCGGCGAAGCGGCGATAGGCGGGGCCTGTGCTGTTGTTGTCGCGGTGCGCTTGCGAAAAATTGGGCACAGCATCGCCCTCTTCCGGGGCTGTATAGGGTAAGGCAGTCCGCATCGCCTCCCAACATTGCAACGCCGGCCATCACCATTACCAGGAGATAGGACCTTCCCGGCACTCCCCGCTAGACCAGGCGCGCGCTCCTGTCGCGGAGATTTCACATTCCAGAGCGCACGCTGCGGTTGACACCCCTGCCTTTCTCATTGTTTGTTAACCATGGTCGGGCGATGGCGGGGGCAATGCTATGGCATTGAAGCAATTCCTTTATTCTGGCTTGTGCGCGCTTTCTTTGGTCCTGGGCGCCGCGCCTGCCCTGGCCGCACCCAGCCCCGGCGACACCGTCGATCTCCGTTTCACCGGCACGATTTCGGACGGCTCGCAATATGACGATCTCTTCGGCCAGTCCCTGTCCAATAACCTGGGGGTCACTCTCGATTTCATCGTCAAATACGACCTCGGCTCGGTCTACAATCCCGGCTCGCCCTTCTCCGAACTCTATGGCGGCGACCCCACCTATCCGGGGACGGTCTCGCCCGTGATTGCCGGGACAGTGACGCTTGACGGCCTGCCCGTCATCACGCTGGCGACCTCGGCGGACATGTGGTCCTACCTTTCAATCGACACCTCCGTCCCTGAGTTTTTCGCCACCTGGCAAGCCAACTCCTCGATGGACGCGGACTTCAGCGCCCCCAACATCCCGGCGGATTTCTTCGACCTGACGCCGCCCATCAGCGGCACCGGCACCGGCGACTTCGCCTTTTCTTTCAAGCTCGGCGAAGTGACCCGGTCCTTCGGCAGCACCGTGTCGCTCGACGGCATGAGCATCCTCAGCATGGCCCCCGAGCCCGCCAGCTGGGTTTTGTTCCTGGCCGCTTTCGGCGGTCTTGGCTGCGTGCTCCGCCTGCGCCGGAGCTCTGCAACGGCCTGATCCGCCTGCCTTAAAGGCCGGATAGCGGCAGGCTGGAATCGGCCTGACCTTACCTCCCATCTCTGTTACACTTCCTTCGATAGGCCGGCAAAAGACCGGCTCTGACCGGGGAGAAGACCATGAAACATCTTGTCGCCCTGCTTTGCACCGCTGTCAGTTTTTGCGCCGCCCCCGTGCTGGCGCAGCAGATCACTGAATCTTCGCCGCCTTTCACCCGCACCGACAATTACCTGAAAATGCCCGACGGCCGGCACATGGGTTCGACCAGCTCGGTGGCGGGCGACAGCCACGGCAATATCTGGGTGGCGGAGCGTTGCGGCGCCAACGACTGCGCCCCCACCCCGCAGCTCGATCCGATCCTGGAATTCGACCCCCAGGGCAATTTCATCAAGGGCTTCGGCAAGGGCCAGGTGCTCTTCCCGCATTTCATCTTCATCGACAAGCAGGATCACATCTGGATCGTTGACGGCCACAACAACGGCAAGATCGGCGACGACGTGATCGAATACGACCAGAACGGCAAGGTGCTGATGACGCTGGGCACCCCCGGCGTCGCCGGCAATGACCAGACCCATTTTCATGAGCCCAGCTCGGTCCTGGTCGCGCCCGACGGCAATATCTTCGTCGGCGACGGCCACACCCAGGACAAGGGCAATGCCCGCATCGTCAAATTCGACTCCAAGGGCAAGTTCCTGGCGCAATGGGGCAGCCATGGCCGCGGCCCCGGCCAGCTCGACATTCCCCATTGCCTGGCGATGGACAGCCAGGGCCGCCTCTTTGTCGGCGACCGCGGCAACAACCGCATGGACATCTTCGACCAGAACGGAAAATTCCTCGCCTCCTGGAGCCAGTTCGGCCGGCCTAGCGGCTGCTTCATCGACAGGAAGGACAATCTTTATGTCGCCGATTCCGAATCCCACACCAACCATCATCCCGGCTGGATGCGGGGCGTGCGCATCGGCAGCGTCAAGGACGGCGTGGTGACCGCCTTCATCCCCGACGACAAGGATGTGGACCCGGACAAGATGGGCACCAGCAATGGCGAAGGCGTATGGGCCGATGCCAACGGCGTGATCTATGACGCCGAAGTCGGTCAGAAAGCCGTGGTCCGCTACGCCCCCGGCAAAACATCGTAAGGCGCGATTTCATGAAGCATGCCATTGCGCTCGCCCTGCTCCTGGCCTTGAACTCCGCCGCACAGGCCCAAGGTTCGACAACCGATGAAATCACCCTGGTCGCGCCGGGCGGCGCCCGCGCCGCGGTGGAAGCCCTGATCCCGGGCTTCGAAAAACAGACCGGGCTCAAGGTGAAACCCGCTTTCGGCTCCGGCCTGGGCACCAAGAAGCAGGTCGCGGCGGGCGACGATTTCGACATCAAGATCGTCCAGCCGCCCTTTCCCGAGGTGCTGGCCTCCGGCAATGTGGATGTGAAGACCGAGACTCCGCTCGCCAGCGTCGCGGTGGGTGTGGTGGTGAAAAAGGGCGCGCCCAGGCCGGACATTTCCACCGCCGCGAATGTGAAGAAGGCGCTGCTCGCCGCCGGCTCCGTCACCTATCCCGATCCCTCGGGCGGCGCCGCCGCGGGCGTGAGCTTCGAAAAGACCCTGGCCCAGCTCGGCATCGCCGATCAGGTGAAAACCAAGATCAAACGCGCCCAGGGCGGCGCCGGCGCGATGAAGCTGGTGGCGCAAGGCGAGGTCGAGATCGGCCTCACTTTCATGAGCGAGATGGAAGAGCCCGGAATTGATGTCCTGGGTCCCCTGCCCGCCGACATTTCGACCCCCACAAGGCTGGTGGGCTTTGTCTCCTCGCACAGCAAGCATGCGGCGGAAGCCGCTCAACTGCTCAAATATCTCGCCTCGCCGGAAGCGGCCAAAGTCTACCGCGCCAAACGCATGGTGCCGGGCTGATCCATGCGCCTTTCCGTCCTCGCCGCCATCTTCTTCGCCTCTCTTCTGTCCGGCAGCGCGGCCGGCCTGGAAATCGAGGGTTATGACCGTTTGGCGCCCGCCGACCAGGCCCGCTTCATGGATGGACTGGTCAAGGGCGCCGTCGCCATCCTCGCCAAGGAAGGACACAAGGACCAGGCCGCCAAGGCCCGGCAACTCCTCACCAACAAGGCTCTCGTCAACGCGGCCCTGGCGCGGGAGCGCGCCATAGATGTCAAACGCGCGGTGGAAATGCCCGACATGACCCGCCTGGAGGTCGAAGACGCGCTGATCGATATGCTGAAGCAGAAAGGGATCGAACTTCCCGACAGCTTCTATGTGGTGAACAAGGATTTCCGCCCCAGTTTGCCGGCAAAGCCGCTCAACTGATCGCTTCCCTAATACCCTTTCACCGGATCGATCACCGAAAGCATCTTGTCGCCGTTGATGAAGCGCTTGAGATTCTCCCGCGCCACCGCCCAGATCTGCTCACCGCCGCGGCTCAGGTTGGAATCGACATTCTGCGCCGCGACATGGGGGGTGATGATCACATTCTTGGCGTCCCACAGGGGCGAATTATTTTCGATAATGTCGAACCCGGCCGAACTCAGCTACCCGGACTTCAGCGCCGCCGCCACATCGGCGTCAACCTGCTCCTCCCCGCGCGTCATATTGATGAAGATCGCGCCCTTCTTGAACTTGGCGAACATCTCGGCATTGAACAATCCTTGCGTCTGCGGCGTCAGCGGCAGCGCCGTCGCCACCACATCGGCCTGGCCCACCAGTTTTCCCAGTTCATCGGGCAGGCCGATATATTCGACATAGTCGGGTTTCTGGGCCGGGATGGTGGCGTTGGTCGCAAGGACCCGCATGCCCAGGCCATGCGCCAGGACCGCGATGCCGGAGCCCACGCCGCCAAAGCCGGCCACCACGATGACGCGGCCTTGCATCGACCACATGCGCGGATAGGTCTCGGTGGTGAATTTGCGCGTCTCATCCATGCGCACATACTGGTCGAGGGCGCGGGACAGGGCCAGCATCACCGCGATGCTGTGGCCGGCCACCGAATTGCCTTCCAGCCGTGCGCTGTTGGAAATGGCGACCGCGCCGGTTTTCATCTTGTCCGGCACGATGCCGCCGGTGAAGCACTGGTCGATACCGACGCCGGTATTGTGCAGCCAGTGGAAATTGGGACCGATACCCGCGAAGGAATCCTTGCGGCAGCCGCCCAGCACGGCGTCGGCGTCCTTGATCTCGGTGAGGTAGCGGGGATCGTTGCGCGTCATCCCGATCAGCTGCACGTCGGGCGGCACCACTTCCTTCAGCCATTCCAGCCGGTGGGTGTTGTTGTCCAGATTGACGATGATCTTCTTGGGCCGGCGCCAGCCCTTGATGAATTCGCGCGCCGGCTGGGCGCTCTCGATCAGTCCGTAATTCTTGATGACGTCGGCCATGTTGAGTTCGGGGAGCGGCGTGCTGTCCGGTGCTTCGCGCAGGCCCCCATCCGGAAGCTGGGCCGACACCGGCCAGCTTCCGGCGTCGGCCGCAAGAAGGCTCGCGGCCAGTGCGGCCGTTTTCATCACTCGTTTCACGGACAAATCCTCCCCTGGATGCCAACTATGCTGCAGCGCACCTTGGCGTCTCACGCACATTGTATACCGGGTTTGGGGAGAACTGCCTATCGCCGGCTGAACGTGCCTGCCAGGAATTAATCCTGGCCTGCTACCGTTTCCGTTCCCGGAATCGTTCGATCCGGTAGGCCACGCCCGGTCCGCTTTTGCCGTTATAGGCGATCTGCGCCACCACCAGCCCGAACGGCTCCATGGTGCGGGCGGTTTCCAATCCACCCAGATCGAGCGGGTTGAAACCCACATCGCGGATCAGGCCGGCGGCAATGCTCTTCGCCCCTTTGTTGTCGCCGCAATAAATCAGGTCCGGCCGCGCCTTGCGCCGCCGCGCCGCGAACACAGCGAACAACACCTCGCTGGGCACGGTGTTGAAAGCCGCCACCACATGCGCGCCCTCCGCCTTGGCCGCCAATGCCTCCGCGCCCGATGCGGTGTGGCCGATCACCAGATGGCTGTCGTCCCGGCTCATGGGCAGCGAGCAACTGAGCAAGGTTTTGCCGGTCAAATTTCCCGCCTTCTCCAGCACGTCGTCCACCCGGCTCCAATGCACCGCCAGGAGCACGGCGCGCGATCCGCGCGCCGCCTCCTCCGGCGTTCCCGCCTTGGCATTTTCGCCGGCCTCACGCGCCAGCTTTTCCAGCTTCGTGAAATCGTGGGAATAGCTGAACACCACCTCATGGCCCGCCCGCGCCAGGATGGTGCCGAGCTTTCCGCCCATCAGTCCGGAACCGAGAATCCCGATGCGCATCAGAATCTCTCCCCCACCATCTCTTCGCTCTTGTCCCACAACGCCTTGGCATGTTCGGGATCGAGCGCATAGGGCCGCACGCCCATGCGCAGCTTGCTGTCGGCGGGCACGCGCGCGGCGACATGGCAGTCCTCGCAATAATCCCCGCCCACCTCGTCCGCCGATGCCACGATGCCGGCCCACACCGATGTTGCCGCGCCCTGTTGCACGGTCTTGTAGGCAATCGGCTGGTCGGCGTTGAAGCGGTCCATGATCTGCTGCAGCACCTCCGGCGTCAGGTGGCGGGAAAGTTCGGTGCGGATCACGCCCGGATGCACCGCCGTCGCCCGCACGCCTTCCTTCCTGTGCCGTCGGTCGAACTCCACCGCGAACAGGATATTGGCGGTCTTGGAACGGCCATAGGCGCCGAACTCGCTATAGGGCGTTTGCTCGAAATTCGGGTCCTCCAAATCCACATCCGACATGCGGTGACCGGCCGAGGACAGGTTGACCAGCCGGCTGCCGGACCGGAGCAGGGGCGCGATCCGGTTCACCAGCACGAAATGCCCGAGATGGTTGGTGCCGAATTGCAGTTCGAATCCGTCCGCGGTGAATCGCTTGGGCGTCGCCATCACCCCGGCATTGGCGATCACCAGATCGAAGGGCCTGCCCGCCGCCAGCAAACTGTCGGCGCAAGCCCGCACCCGGCCAAGCGAGGCGAGATCGAGCTCCACCAGTTCCAGGCTTCCGCCCTGCGCCGCGGCCGCTTTCACCACCTCGGTGGCGCGGCGGGCTTTGTCGAGATCGCGGGCCGCGCCCACCACCGCGGCGCCATGCGCGGCCAGCGCTCGCGCTGTCTCCACCCCCAATCCGGCTGAGACGCCGGTCACCAGGATGCGCTTGCCCCGAAGATCGATGCCTTCCAGCACCTCGTCGGCGGTGGATTCGAAACCGAATGCCTTGCCCATGATGTCCTCCCTGGGGGGCCGCAAATTCCGGCATTCCGCCCCGGGTGACAAGTGGACCGCGGCTTAGCGTTTTCCGTAGGATGTGAAGACGTAGTCCTTTGTCTTTGCCAGCGCGTGGCAAGCCGTGCCGCACTGGGTGCCGGTTCCAAGCGGCGTAAAGGAGCCGGACGCGGGATTATAGTTGAACTGCGCGTATCCCCACCCGTCGCCATCCGCGAAACGCTTGCTGTCCTTGAGCATGAAGTCCACATCGTCCAGGTCGCCCGGCACGGTGGTGGCGGCCGGTGCGTCCTTGCTTTTCACGGCTTTCCAATGGATTTTCGCCATCCTCACGCCATCGGGCCAAGGCTTGCCGTTTCCCGGATAGCCGGCCTGATAGGCCTTGACCATCGCCGGGTCGCCGACAATGACCTCGATCAGGCCCAGGCTGTCGGCTTGGCTGACGGCGATGGTCTGCCAGCCTTCATAGCCGCGGAAATCGGCAAAGCCGAGTCCGTTCGGCACCTTGACGGTGTATTTGTCCTGGGCCGCGAAGGCCGCCCCGAACAGGGCGGCCGCCGCCACGCCTGCAATTCCAACGCCGTACAGGAACATGCGCGACATGAATCCTCCTTCTCCGGCGCCTGGAAAAATTCCGGCGCCGGCGCGAAATGAGTCCGATTGAAATGGGGATAGAACGCTACTGTACGCTGAGCACAATTTAGCAAATCATGTCTGTGCGCCGCTGTGAACTCTATCGCGTGAACTTGCGTATCATTTGTTTGTTTGCGGCGAGGAACACCATGTTCGCCAGGCGGCGCGGTAGGCCGCTTCCATCGCCCGTGCGAAAGCTTCGCCGTCACGCAGCGACGACGCTTCAAGGCGGGAACGCATTTCCTTCCTGAGTTCCGCCAGCTTGCCGGGACTGCCGGCGAGAGACGACGCCGCGGAAACAAAACCACCCGCCGTATCCGCGGCAAAGTGCGAAAGCCCGGCCTGGCGCAGCAGGCTGCCGCCCACGCGCGATGCCGGCCGCCGCCCCGCCAGCGTCACCACCGGCACGCCCATCCACAGCGCCTCGCACACCGTTGTTGTTCCGCTATAGGGAAACGTGTCCAGGGAAATGTCCATCAGGCGGTAAAGCCCGAGATGCTCCGCCGTCGTGGCCGAGCGGCCCATGATGGTGAGCCGCTCCGGCGCGACGCCCGCCGCGCGGAACATGGCGGAATATTTGTCGCGCACGCCTTCATCGGCGAATTGCCGGCACTTGAGCAGCATCCGCGAATTGGGAACCGCCCGCAGCACGGCCGCCCAGGCATGGACGATTTCAGGGTTCATCTTGGGCAGGTCGGCGAAAGACCCGAAGGTGACATGACCGGCCTCCAAACATGGCGCGGGCGCGACCTCCGGACAATCGGGCGGCGGCTGGTAACAGTGAAACCCGTGCGCCAGGCGCACAATCCTCTCGCCGCCAAGATGCTCGGTCTCGCCCGCCGGTGAAACGAAATCATCGCTGATCTTGTAGTCCATCGCCGGCACGCCGGTGATTTCCGGATAGCCCAGCCAGGTGAACTGCACCGGAGCCGGCTTTCTCGCAAACAGGCCGAGCCGGTTGTTGGCGGTGTGTCCCGCCAGGTCGACCAGAATGTCTATGCCGTCATTGGCGATCCGCCTTGTCATCTCGTCATCGCCCTCGTTGCCGGTGACGCGCCAGTAATCGGTCAGGGACTTCAATCGTTCGGTCGTGGCGTCGAACTGCGCCCCATCGGCGTAACAGAAAATCTCGACTTCGCTTTCGTTCCGCGCCTTGAGCAACGGCTCCAGGAAATAGGCGATGGAATGTTCCCGGAAATCCGGCGACACATAGCCGATCTTGAGCCGACGCTCCGGTTCTCTCCCGTTCTTGTGCGACGGCGCCGCGCCGCCGCCGAAGCGCCTGCCCCATTCCAGATGGGCGTCCCGGATCTCGCTTTGTGTCGCGGACGGAATCAGCGAGAGGGTATAAGCAAGGTTGCTGGCAATCTGCCGGTCATGGGGGGCGAGCGCCGCGGCGGTCCGGTAGGCATCCGCCGCCTCTTCCAGGCTGCCGCGCGCACTCAAGGCCCAGGCCAGCGCCTGGTGCGCACCGGCGCGCTTCGGCTGCATCAGGATCAGCCGTCGCAAATGAGCGATCGCCTCCGTCACCTGCCCGATGGTCAGTTTCGCGAAAGCCAGGGCCTGCATCGCCTCGGCATTGTCCGGGGAAAGGCGAAGCACGCTCTCCAGCGTTCCGGCGGCCGCTTCGTAATGGCCCATCGCGGAGCGCAGCGTGCCGAGCCTGAGACCGGCCGCCACATTCCGCGGCTGAAGCTTGAGCGCCTCCACCAGGAAGCGCTCGCTCTCGCCAGGCCGCCCGGCGGCGGCCAAGCAATCCGCCAGCAGCAGCTTGGCATCCGCATCTCCCGGTGCGGCATCGGCCGCACTCTTGGCAAGCCCGATGGCCTGCGCCGCCCGGCCAAGCTGCAAAAGGACGATGCCGGCATTGCGCTTGACCGTCATATCGCCGGGATTCGCCTCGCAGGTCCCCAGGTAATGCCGCGCCAGCGCCTCCGCATGGCCCAAGCCGATGGCACTCCTTGCCAGGGCGCGGTGAATGTCGGCCTCGCCCGGCGCGAGCGCGCGGGCCTGCGCCAAAGCGGCTTCCGCCTCTTTCCACGATCCGGTTTCGTTCAGCGCATTGCCCAGGTTCAAATGATACTGAAAGGAATCGGGACTGAGGCGGACGGCTTCGCGGTAGCAGGCGATGCCTTCGTGAAACTTGCCGGCAATACAATGGCTCACCCCCTGCCGGTTGGCCTTTTCCGCGAGCTGTCTGGCGCTGTCGTCCACGGGCGCAACCTACATATCAGCCCATTAGCGCGCCATGGCGAAAAACCGGCTAGCGGTATGACCGCGCGAACAACCCCCCGATGGTTACGCTGGTGAGCAGGTGTCCCTTGGCGGCATCCAGGAACTGCTCCCGCGTCATGCCCGGCGCCAGGTTGGGCGCAAGATCGGTCGCCATCACCGTGATCGAATAATGATGCGGTCCGTCGCCCTTGGGCGGACAGGGCCCCAGGTAATTCGCGTTCCCCCGCGTGCCCTTGCCGCCGGTGAAGCCGACGCCCGCCGTCGCTTCGCCTTCCTTCAATTCGGTCCGCGTGGCGGGGATGTTATAGGCCACCCAGTGCGAGACCCCGGCCCCGTACTGGCCATCCACGTCATACATCAGGATGGCGAAACTCTTGGTGCCGGCAGGCGCGTCATGCCAGGCCAGTTCGGGTGAGACATTCTTGCCCGGACACGGGCATATTGTGGGATCGCGCGGGCTGCACGCGCGCTCTGGATCATCCGCGCCAAACTGCATGGGAATGATCTGCCCGTCCTTGATGGAGGTGGATGTCACCGTCATCCATCCCGCCGCCTGCGAAGCCGGGACCACCGCACAGGCCGGCAACAGGGCCAGCAGAAACGTCCGCCGCAAAGACATGACAGCTCCCTCTCCCATTTCGGCGCCAAACCTAGCCTCTTTATCCGGGGTTTGTCGAAGACCCGCCGGATGGACAGAAACAAGGCCCCGCGTTAAGGGAAACCCCATGAAAACCTCTCCTGCCACGCTTATTGGCGCCGTCCTGGCCGCCGGCCTTTGTGCGGCAGGCCTTTGTGCAGCCGGTCTGTCCACCCCCGCCCTGGCTCAGGACGGCGCCACCGAAATGGCGGCCGGCAACGCCCAGGCCTCCGCCCTGGATGCGGAGGAGTATCGCTTCGTCCAGCCGGTCTGCACCGCCTGCCACACGCCGCAGCGTTTCCTGCGCGCGCGGCCCTGGAAGCAATGGCAGGACACGTTCGCCCGCATGACCGCCCATGGCGCGGAAGGCACGCCCGCGCAGTGGGACCACATTCACACTTTTTTCGCGCGCAATCTCACCATCATCGACGTCAACAACGATCTTGAGGATGAGCTGTCTGCCGCGCTGGGCGTTTCGGAAGACACCGCCATCAGCATTGTCCGTGGCGCCCCTTTCAAGAATATCGCCGAGCTCGAACAAATCCGCGGCGTGGACAAGGCCAGGCTGGAACAGATCGAGCCCCGTTTGGTCTTCGGCCCCGTAAGAAAGTTCTGATGCGAAAATCCTGAGGGAACGCCGCTCCCGTCACGGAATTTCAACTTTGTGACCTTCCCGCTCGATCCCAAAAAAACCTTTGCCATGGAGGCGAAAGTGGCAGACGCCCTGCCGGCCGGCCCCGATTGGCAATTCGAACCCAAATGGGACGGCTTCCGCTGCCTGGCGTTCCGCGACGGCCCCCGCCTTTTGCTGCAAGGCCGCTCCGGCAAGCCGCTCACCATTTATTTTCCCGAAATCGTCGCATCGCTCAAAAACACCCGTGTCTCGCGATTTGTGCTGGATGGCGAGCTGGTCATTCCCATTGGCGATGCGCTTTCCTTCGAGGCGCTGCAGGCCCGCCTGCACCCGGCGGAAAGCCGGCGCAGGAAACTCGCCGCCGAAACGCCCGCGCGGCTGATACTGTTCGATCTCCTGGCCGATGACCGGCCCTCACTGGAGTTGCCGCTGCGCGACCGGCGCAAGCGGCTGGAAGCACTTTTCAAAAAGCTGCGTCCCGGCACCGATATCCTCCTCTCGCCCCAAACCCGCGACCGCGCCGAAGCCAAACGCTGGCTCAACCAATCCGGCAGCTTTCTGGACGGCGTCGTCGCCAAGCCGCTTGCCGAGCCCTACCGCCAGGGCGAGCGCGCCATGGTCAAGGTCAAATGCCATCGCAGCGCCGATTGCGTGGTGGGCGGCTTCCGTTATGCCACCGGTTCCAAACTGGTCGGCTCGCTGCTGCTGGGTCTCTATGACTCGGACGGCAGGCTCGATCATGTCGGCTTCACCTCGGGCATCAAGAATGCCGACCGCTCCGCCCTCACCGCCAAACTGGAAAAGCTGCGCGGCGGTCCGGGCTTCACCGGCAACGCGCCCGGCGGTCCCAGCCGCTGGTCTACCGAACGCAGCGCCGAATGGGTGCCGCTGAAGCCCAGGCTGGTGGCGGAAGTCCGCTACGACCACATCTCGGACGGCCGTTTCCGCCACGGCACCCGCTTCCTGCGCTGGCGTCCCGACAAGCCGCCCCGCGCCTGCACCTTCGATCAGTTGGAAAAGAGCACCCGCGCCTGAACTACTTCACCTCCACCAGCATGGCGCGGATCGTCGCCGCGCCGCTGGCGGTGATGGCGCGCGCCTGTCCCCCGGGAAGGAAGATCGCCTGGCCGGACTCATAATGCGTCACCTTGGCCGGCTGGCCCGGCACGGCGATGGAAAGATCGCCGCCTTCCGCAAAGGCGATGAATATGTCGCGGCTGTCGAACGCCATGGTGGCGGCGCGCGGCGACCAGGCGCAATCCCAGATGATCACCTTGTCATTGTCGACCACCTTGGTCTGGCTGGGCGCGAACTTGCCCGTTGGATATTGCGTGGTGTTCGCCGCCTCCGGCACGCTCTTGTCCTTGATGTCGATCACCACCGTATGCCGGCCCGGATTGGTGGTGGTCATCTCGGCATGGGTCAGTCCCTTGGGCAGGTACCACATCCGGTCCTTGAGCACCGGATTGGGCGGCGACCATTCCGTCTCGCCCGGCCGCTTCACCGACACCGAGGCGGTGTTGAGGTCCAGCCCGGCAAAGAAATAGCGGTGCCGGTGCATCGCCGTGGGCTTATCCTTGTAATAGTCCACATTATACGCCGCGCCCCGGTCATTCTCGACCAGCAGCTTCGCCCCTTCCCGCGGCCAGCCGGGCGGCAGGTCCTGCTTGTCGGCTTCCGCCTGCGCCGCCGCGAGCGCTTCTTTCGAAGGCTGGGCATGCGCTGCCGCTCCGATGAGGCCCAGGGCCCAAACCCCCAACAACACTTTCCTGATGTGCATTTCGCCGTCTCCCCGCTTTCGATCCGATCCTGCCGCCATGGCCGGAAAAAATCCATCAGCCGGGCCTCACCGGCAGCGGGATATTGCAGACATCGATGGCGCCCGCCGGGCGGATGAAAAACGGCCCGCCCCGGTTGCGCCGCGCCTCGGCATAGGCCTGGAAGGTCGCGCTCCCGGTCTTGAGCAGCTCCAGCTTGGGCCGCGCTGCCGCCGGCAGCTCCGCCGCCACTTTCATGCTCTGGATCACCGTCCGCTCGCCCGCTGTCTTGTAGAAGCCCAGCGTATCGGTGCCGCGCGGCAGGGAGGACAGCAATTCCATCCCCTTCACCACCCGCCCCACCACCGTGATGTTCCGGTCGAGACTCCTGGGCGCCTGGCCGGTCACGGCATAAAGCTCGATGCCGCTGCCGCTGTCCGGCGCATTGTCCCGCCCCACCCCAACCACGCCATAGCAATGCACCAGCCATTCCCGCCTGCCGTCGCTGGCGGCGGCGAAGCCATTGTCGAAACCGGCCTCCGCCGCATAGGTGTCGCGATCCTTGAGCGGCACGAAGGTCCTGGTCCGGTCGCGCTCGAATTCCGCCCAGCCCTTGCCGCCTTGCGGCTCGGGATCGCGCGCCCATTGCACCACATAATTGTCCTGCGAGCGCACGATGGCGGCGGCTTTGTCGAAATAGCCGTCATGGGCAAGGCGCTTGATGTTCGCGATGGAGTTGGGGGCAAAATCCGGCGCCAGCAAAATCACGACCTGTCCCCGGGGCAGGGTCATCACCAGCAGATTGGCGGGATCGGGCGCCTGCCAATCCGATTTCGGCGAAGCCTTCAGCACATCGTCCGGCGAAAGCTGCGCCGCCGCGCTCCCAAGCGGCGCAGCCAAGGATAAGACCGGCGCCGCGCAAATCAGCACAACCGGAAGAAACCGGCGCATGCTCATTTCTTCGCCGCCGGCGCCGCGGCCACGGACGGCACCCCGTCCATCCAGTCCTGGCGCTGGGGCGAAAAGAAATCGATGTCGATACTGTCCTCGGTGCAGAGGAATTCATGCGGCACATTGGGCGGGAAGATCATCACCATCCCCGTGGTCAGCACGAATTTCTTGCCCTGCGAAGAAACTTCGCAGCGCCCCTTCATGATCCAGGTGGTCTGCTCATTGGCATGATGATGCAATGGAAACACCGCCCCCTTCTTCACCGTCCACTTGGTGATGGTGGATTGGGAGCCCGACAGATATTGCCGCTGGATCAGGGGTGAGATCTGCTCCATCGGCTGGGCGTCCAGGTCATAGACCGACGGCATCGCGGCGGTATGCACCGTGCCGATCATACCCTTGCCCGGCGCATCGGTGATGACAGGCCCGCCGGTGATGGGCTTGGTGTTGCTGGTCTGCGCCAGCGCCCCCGGCGCCAGCAACAACAGCGCCGAGACAATTCTTAGGATTTTCAAGACCGGCTCCTTCCCTCAAATGGAAAGGCACCATATCACACGGCCGGCCTTCGCCCGCCATGCGTCTTCTTCAATCGCTCCCCAGGAAGGAAGAAATCGCCTCCATCTCGAAGGTCTTCAGCTTCTCGGTGCTGGTGTGCATCAGCTTGTTGTCGCGCAGGCGGATGGAAAAATAGCCGAGCTGGTTGTCCAGGTAAGCCCGGTGCTGGCCGGCCAGGCGCGGCACCGCGTCATGGCCTTCGCCCCTGGCGCCATGGCACTGGCGGCAGGCAATGACCCGGGCGGAAATTCCGCTTTGGAAAATGCGCCTTCCCACATCCGACAGCGGGCCGGGCCTGGCCGGCGTCGGCTTCTGGGCCGCGAACCAAGCGGCGATGGCGGGCCCGTCCGTGATCCCGCCATGGGGCGACAGGCTTCCCAGGCCCTTGAATTCGTCCAGCCGTTTCAGGAGATAGTCCTTCTGCTGGCCATTGAGCCTGGGCGTGGAGTCCACCTGCGGATTGCCGTTGGCGCCATGACAGCCGGTGCAGCGGGCGGCATAGGAAGGAACCTCCTGCGCCGCGGCGGCGCCCGCCATCAGGACCAACCCGCAGGCCAAAGCGGAAATTCTGCGCATCACGATCCTCCCTTCTGACTGCATACTCCGGGATTGCGGCCGGGGGTTTGAGAAGGATCAAACGGACTGCCGTCCGGCCTACTGCTTCCCGCCGGATTCCTCCGGATAATCATGCAGCCCGCGCGGGAAGGGATTGATCGCTACCCGCGTATCCATCTGCCCGGCCGAGAAACTGGCGCGGTGATAGCGTCCCATCGCCGCCGTCACGATATCCCCCGCCTCCGCCGTGAACGGCTTGTCCAGCCCTTCGATCTGGTAATCGATCTTGCCCTCCATCACGAACCAGAACTCGGTCATGTCGGCATGGAAATGGCCCAGGTCCGTGGCCGGCGGCATCGGCACGCCCATGCCGCGGATGTTGTTGACGAAGAAATGGTCGCTGGCGATGAAGGCGCCGGCCTTGGCTCCGCCCTTCACCACATCTTTGTAGTAATCGAGATAGGGCTTGTTGTTGCCGTCATAGACGCCGTCGCCGCCGCCGATCACCACCTTGGTATATTTGTAGCCCGGAATGTCCTTGGGCTTCTCCGGCGAGCCTTCCACCGGATAGATCGGCACATCGCCCGCTTGGTGAATCTCCAGCCACAGCGCCGGTTCATTGCCCACCGTCTCCAGCGTGTAGGAAAGCCGGAAGGGGATGTTCACTTCAAAGCCCTTGGAAGCGACGAACGGCTCCTGCCCCTTGATGCTGATCTTCACCTGGCCGCCCCACACGATCATGCCGATGCGGTTGTCGGGCCATTCGACCAGCGTGGTCTTGCCGCCGGCGGCAAGCTGGTGCCAGTCGGCTTCCAGGTCCTTGTTACGCACCACGGCCTCAGTCCAGCTTCCCGTCTTGGAGTGCGCCGCCAGCACGTCCGACAATTTCCACCACGGCTTGTTGGGCGCGGTGTAAGCGTCATAGGGCGTCTTCTTCGGGGCCCAGCCGAATTGCAGCGCCGGCGCCGCCACCGCACCAGACATCAGCAAGGATGAGGTCAACAAAAGCGATGCTGCGATGAGTGGCTTCATGGTTGGCTCCTCCCTGGAGTTGTTCACAAATATCACCCGCGCGGTGGAAGCGGAATAGTGCGATGCAGCAAGACGCGCAACGGCAGCCGGCGCAGGCCATTATCGAGGCGCCCAGGTCCAGGTGTAAAAGCTATTCATGAGCAAAGAGCCGCCGCCCCAGGAAGCACATTGGCCGGAAGGCGCCATCTTCACCGTCGGCCATTCCACCTTGCCGATCGCGGACTTTATTGCCCTGCTCAAGGCCTATGGCATCGCCCGCCTGGTGGACATCCGCACCGTGCCCCGCTCCCGCCACAACCCGCAATTCGAGGGCGAGGCCCTGGAAAAATCCCTGCGCGCCGAAGGCATCGATTATCTCTGGCTTCAGGCGCTGGGCGGGCTAAGGCATGCCCGCAAGGACTCCCGCAACACCGGCTGGCGCAACAAGAGCTTCCGCGGCTATGCCGATTACATGGAGACCGAGGCCTTTCACGAGGGACTGGAAGCCCTGCTGCGCCTGGCCCGTGAGAAGCGCGCCGCCATCATGTGCGCCGAGGCGGTGCCCTGGCGCTGTCACCGCTCCCTGGTCGCGGATGCGCTCAATGCGCGCGGCGTGCCCGTGGTGGAGATTCTCTCGGAGGGCAGCTATCGCATGCACAAGCTGACGCCCTTCGCCAGGATCGAAGGAAGCCGGATCGCCTATCCCCCCGAGCAGGCCAGTTTGTTTTGATCTGCCCTATTCCGCCGCTTCGGGCGCCGGATGGCGGCCGGCGGACGACGACTTGCGCCGGAACAACCGCCCCAGCCAATGCTCGAAATCGTCCACATAGGTATAGACCACCGGCACCACCAGAAGGCTCAAGCCCGTGGAGGTCAGAAGCCCGCCGATCACCGAAATCGCCATGGGCTGGCGGAAACTGTCATCGGCGCCCAGCCCGATGGCGATGGGCAGCATGCCCGCGATCATCGCGACCGTGGTCATCACAATCGGCCGCGCCCGCTTGTGGCAGGCATCCACCAGGGCATCGTGGCGCGAAAGGCCGCGATCCCGCATGCCCACAATGGCGTATTCCACCAGAAGAATGGAGTTCTTGGTGACAATCCCCATCAGCATGATGAAGCCGATCATGGACGGCATGTCGAGTTCGCTGTGCACCAACAGCAGCGCCAGGAAAGCGCCGCCCAACGACAGGGGTATCGCCGACAGGATGGTGATGGGCTGGAAGAAATCCTGGAACAGCAACACCAGCACGCAAAACACCGAAACCACGCCCACCACAATGGCGATGGCGAAGCCCCCCATCAGTTCGCCGGCGATTTCCGCGTCACCGCTCTGGATCAACTGCACGCTCTCCGGCATGGCCGTTATCGCCGGCAGGGCCTTGGCGGCCGCCAGCGCCGCGCCCAGCGGCATGCCCCCCAGGTCGGCGCTCACCGTGACATAGCGGTTGCGGTCATAGCGGTCGATCTCGGAGGGGCCGCTTTCCACCGACAGGCTGGCGACGCTGGACAGCGGCACCGTGCCGCTCCGGGCCTGAACCCTGAGATTCTCGAAGGTGGCGATGTCCTGGCGCGAGGCATCGGGCATGCGCACTCTTATATAGACCTGGCGATTGTCCAGGTTCAGCCGCGCCACCATGGGATCGAAATCGCCGCTGGTCGCCACCCGGACCACGCTGCCGATCGCCGCCGTGGTCACGCCCCGCTCCGCCGCGCGCTCAAGGTCGGGGCGGACGATGATCTCCGGCCGCTCCAGGCTGGCCGAGGTGGTGACATTGGAAAGGCTGCCCACGCCGCGCAGCTGGCGTTCCAGTTCCTGCGCCGCCGCCTTCAGCGCCGCGGAATCATCGCTCGACAGGATCAGGTTCAATTTCTCGCCCAATCCGCCCTGCCCCACGGTGAAGCGGGCCCCCGGCACCGCCTGCAACCTGGCGCGTATCTCGTTTTCGATGATGCCCTGTTTCGGCCGCGTCCCGCGCGCCGACAGCGTCAAGGTCAGCGACGCCCGCCGCACTTCGCCGGCGCCCACCCCGCCCATGCCCACCTGCTGGCCGCTGCCGATGGTGGTGAAAACGCTTTCCAGCCCCGGCACGCCGTCAATTGTGTGCCGCGCCGTCTCGGCCACCTGCCGCGTCGCCGCCAGCGAACTTCCCGGCGGCAGTTCGATATTGATCATGGTGAAGCCGCTGTCGGCGGCGGGGATCAATCCGCTGGGGATGAAAGGCACCAGCGCCAAAGAGCCGAACAGGAAGGCCGCCGCGCCGGCAATCGTCCTGCCCCGGTGCGCCAGGCACCAGCGGATCGCGCGCAAATAATGCGTCATCACCCGGCTGTCGCCTTCGCGCCGCTTGGGATGGGATTTGAGGAAATAAGCGGCCAGCATGGGTGTCAGAAGCCGCGCCACCAGCAGCGAGGTGAGCACCGCGATCACCGCGGTCCAGCCGAATTGCTCGAAGATCAGGCCGGGGATGCCGCCCATCAGCGCGGTCGGCATGAACACCACCACCAGGCTCATGGTGGTGGCGATCACCGCCAGCGCGATTTCCGTCACCGCATCGGCGGCGGCGATCATCACCGGTATGCCCATCTGGGCATGACGGTCGATATTCTCGATTTCGACAATCGCATCGTCCACCAGGATGCCGACGATCACCGCCAGCGCCAGCAACGTGAGTGTGTTGAGCGAATAGCCCAGCCAGTGCATGGCGGCGAAGGCGGGCAGGATGGAAAGCGGCAGCGCCATGGCGGCGATGGCGGTGGCGCGCCAGTCGCGCAGGAAAATCCACACCACGATGATGGCGAGAAAGGCGCCTTCATAAAGCATCTGCATGGAGCCGTCATTCTGCTCCTGGGTGTAGCCGACGGTGCCTGAAACCAGCGAAACCTTGAGCACCGGCGTCGCCGCCATCAGCTTGTCCAGCGCCGCGCGCACATCCCGCGCGATCGCGGTCTCGTCATAGCCTCTCGCGGGATAGATGCGGAAACCCACCACCGGCTTTCCGTCCAGCAGCGCCGCCTGGGCGCGCTCGGCAATGGTGTCGTTCACGGTGGCGACCTGGTCCAGCCGGATATTGCGTCCCGACGAAAGCGCGATGGGAAGCGCGTTGAGCTCGGAGGCTTCCTTCACCGTGGCGATGGTGCGGATGGACTGCTCGCCCTCGCCCAGCTGCCCCCGCCCGCCGGAGGATTCCTGCTGCACCTGCTGGAGCGCGCGCGACACATCCGTGGCGGTGATGCCGAGCGCCGCCAGCCGCACCGGATCGACCTCGATGCGCACTTCGCGGTCCACCCCGCCCACCCGGTCGAGCCGCCCCACCCCCGGCACCGCCAGCACGGTCTTGGCGAGCGTGTCGTCCACGAACCAGGAGAGCGCCTCTTCATTCATCTGCGGCGCGGAAACCGCATAAGTCTGGATCGGCGCGCCCGCGAAGGTGATAGCGCTGACGGTGGGCTCCTGCAGGTCGCTGGGCAGGTCGGAACGCACCCGGTCCACCGCGTTCTTGGTTTCGATCACCGCATCGGAGAGTTTTTTCTCCAGCACGAATTCCACGGTGATGGAGACCCGCCCGTCGGTGATGACGGTGCGCAGATGCTTCAGTCCGTTGAGGGTGGCAAGCGAATTCTCCACCCGCCGCGCCACTTCGGTTTCAAGCTGCTGGGGATCGGCGCCGGGCTGGACCAGGGTGACGGTGACGGTGGGAAGATCGAGGTTGGGGAAATTCTGGATCGCCAGGGTGCGGAAGCCCCAGATGCCCGCCAGCGCCAAAAGAACGAAAAGCAGAATCGCGGGAATGGGATTGCGGATCGACCAGGTGGCCAGGTTCATTGCGCGATGCCATTCGCCGCGGCACCGGGGGCAAGGCGCACCACGTCATTGTCGCCCAAAAACCCCGCGCCTGCCGCCACGATGCGGTCTTTTTCGCCAATGCCGCGGATGATTTCCACATCATCGCCCTGGCGGCGGCCGGTCACCACTTCCGCCCTGGAAACGCGCGGCGTGGCGCTCGCGTCCGCCAGCCGGAAGACATAGTTGCGTCCATCGCGCACCACCACCGCCTGCGCGGGCACAGCCAGCGCGGGGCTTTCGCCCAGCGCGACCCGGCCATTGGCATACATGCCGGCGCGCGCATGGCTGCCGGGCGCGATGTCGGCATAGACGGTGCCCAGCCGCGACTGGCTGTCCAGCGCGGGCGCGGTCTGCCGCACCGTCGCCGTCGCGCCGGTCCCGTCCGGCAAAGTGAGTTCGATGCGCTGTCCGGCGGCGATATGGACGATCTGCGCCGCCGTCAGTTCGCCGCGCCATTCCAGCCGGTTCTGCCGGATCATGCGGAACAGTTCCTGCCCCACCGGCGCCACCGCGCCCAGCGTGGCGGTGCGCGATGAGATCACCCCGTCATCGGGCGCGACCACATCGGCATAGCGCAATTGCAGCCGCTTGGCCTCCAGCAGGGCTTGCGCGGTCTTCGCGGCGGTGACGGCGGCCAGCACATTCTGTTCGGCGATGGCGTCCACCTTCTTGAGCGCCAGGGCGCGCTTCTCGTTCTCCGCCGCCTGCTCGTAATTGGCCTGAAGCTGGGCCTCGTCGGCGCGCAGCAATCCCTGGTCGAAGCGCGCCAGAATCTCGCCCTTTTTCACCTGGTCGCCGACATTCACCCTCACATCGCTCAACTGATAGCCGCCGATCTGGGCGCCGAT
>CAZEFQ010000005.1:0-4681 GCA_964511505.1 uncultured Rhizobium sp. | reverse complement strand
GGCGCTGGTCGCGCCTCGCCGGGGATGACTTCGCGCCGTGGCGCGACGTCACTTCACCAAAACCGGTCCCTTGTTCTCGCCTTGCACCGATTCGGGCATGATTCCCAAGCGCCTTGCGACTTCGCTATAGGCCTCGACCACCCCGCCCAGGTCGCGGCGGAACCGGTCCTTGTCCAGCTTCTCGTTGGTCTGGATGTCCCACAGGCGGCAATTGTCCGGGCTGATCTCATCCGCCAGCACAATGCGCATGAAATCATTTTCCCACAGCCGCCCGAATTCCAGCTTGAAATCCACCAGCTTGATGCCAGCGCCCAAAAACAGGCCGGACAGGAAATCATTGATGCGGATGGTGAGGTTCACCATGTCGTCCAGGTCCTGCGGCGAAGCCCATCCGAAAGCGGTGATATGCTCCTCGCTCACCCAGGGATCGTTCAGGCTGTCGTTCTTGTAGTAGTACTCGATGATGGAGCGCGGCAGCGGCGTGCCTTCCTCGATCCCAAGCCGCTTGGACATGGAACCGGCGGCGACATTGCGCACCACCACTTCCAGGGGGATGATCTCCACTTCCTTGATCAGCTGCTCGCGCATATTGAGGCGGCGCACGAAATGGGTGGGCACGCCGATGGCAGCCAGCTGGGTCATCAGGTACTCGCTGATGCGGTTGTTGAGGACGCCCTTGCCCTCGATGGTGTCCTTCTTGGCGCCATTGCCGGCGGTGGCGTCATCCTTGAAATACTGGATGACGGTGCCGGGCTCGGTGCCCTCGTAAAGGATTTTGGCTTTGCCTTCGTAGATGACGCGGCGGCGTTTCATGATCTGGTTCCTGACGCGCAAATCCCGTCGAGGCCTGAATTTAGGGATAGGGGACGCCCCCCGCAATGTTGCATTGGCCGCACCAGGGGCATATGTGGTTCCCGTCCACAGGATTGTTTCAGAATCAAGGGCTTAAATGAGTGTCTGGCTTGTAATCTCCAGGCTGGGCAGGCTCTGCCCATCCCAATCCTTGCGGGTAAAGACCTGGGCCTGGTCCCGCGCAGATCGGAGCCCGGCAAAATCCAGCTCCGTCATCACCCAGCCGGGCCTGTTCAATTCGCCCTTGGCCAGCACCCCATCATCGGGAAAGCCCCGGTCCGGCGTGGCGTAGAGCGCCGCCCAGCCGATATTCACATCCACGGCCGGCGACCAGGGCGCTTCGCCCACCGTCGGCGCCACGGCGACATAGACCTGGTTTTCCAGCGCGCGGGCGCGCGCCCCCACATGCACGCGGTTGGCGCCCGCCAGCGTGTCGGTGCAGCTGGGCGCCAGGATCAGGTCTGCCCCGGCGCCCGCCAAAGCATGGCCGATCAGGGGAAACTCGATGTCGTAACAGACGGCGATGCCGATTCTGGCCGGTCCGATATCAAACAGGTTCAACGAACGGCCAGCCGCGATTCCCCATTCCTCCTTTTCAAACCGGGTCATTTGCCGCTTGTCCTGGAAGCCATGGCCGCCGGACGGAGAAAACAGATAGGCGCGGTTATGCACCACATGCCCCACCGTCACCGGCAGGCTGGGCGCCAGGATGAAGACATTGTGCTGCTTCGCCATCGTTCCCCAGGCGGCGACGAATTTGTGATGGAACTGCTCCAGGGCCGGAATCTGCCCGCGCAAATCTTTTTGCAACGCTTGCGCCAACAGCGAGGCCAGCTCCATTCCGCCATATTCGGGAAAGACCAGAAGCTCTGCGCCTTCCGCCGCCGCCTCTGCCACCCAATGCACCGCGCTGGCCCGCCAATCCTCGAACTGGGCGAATTGCCCGATCGGGTATTGCGCAAGCGCAAGCTTCACAGCGTCTTCATCCAGAAGATCATGGGCTTTTTGCTTTCCTCGCGCTCGCCGATATCGCGCCAGGAAAATTGTGCCACCAGTTCGGGCCGTTTCTGATAACCGCGCCTTTTCCAGAATCCGTCCAGCGGCACATAGTCTTTCGGCCTTGCCGGATGATTGTCCGGCCGCGCCACGGCGCAGAAGGCGGCCTCAGGATAACCATGATCGCGCGCCGCCTTTTCCCGTTCCTCGAAAAAACGCACGCCGATGCCTTGGCCGCGATAGGGCGGCAACAGCACCGATTCCCCGAAATAGAAGATGCGATGCAACGCCATCCCCGCCTTCCGGAAAGGCTCCTGGACATATTCGTCCTCTTCGTCCAGGCCGAGCGCGGTGGACGCGCCCACGATCCTGCCATCGTCTTCCGCCACGATCAGGGTGCCGGTCCTGGCCTCGGCATAGCGCGGCAGATATTGCCGCTCATAGGCCAGCGAGCCTTTGTAGAGATAAGGCCAGGCGCGGAAGATCTCGATGCGCAACTTTCCCAGGTCGTCCAGGCGCTGTTTCAGCCCGTCGCCGGTCAGTCTGCTGACTTCAATTGTCACGCTCCAACCTGTCTCAACCAGTCCTGTAAATTGTAGAAGTTTGAAATACGCGCCACCTTGCCGTTTTTCACCTCAAAGAAGGCGCCGGCCGGCAGGCGATAGGTCTGGCCGCGCGCGGGCGGCAGGCCGTCATCGCCGGCAATATATTTCCCCAGCACCGTGAATTCTGCCGCGGCGCGGGAGCCATCGTCATTGGTCATCACCACAAGGTCCACAACCTCTTCGTCATAACAGAGGTTCATTCGTGTCAGAAAAGCGGCAAACGTCCTTTTGCCATGCTCTCTCCCGCCCTGGTTGATGTCATGCACAACATTGTCGGCCAAAAGCGCCAGGAATCCTTCCATATCCTTGGCGTTGAAGGCGGCGTAATAGGCGCGGATCAGGCTCTCGGTATCCCCCCGCATCAGCCGAACACCCGCTTGAAGATGCTGTCCACCTCCCTCAGATGATAATCGAGGTCGAACATGGCCGCGAGTTTTGCCGCGGATATCTTGCCTGCCACTTCCGGATCGGCCCTGAGCAGGTCCAGCAACGGTCCTTCGCCAATCCAGGTCCGCATCGCGTTGCGTTGGACCATTCGGTAGGCCTCGTCCCGTGCGATGCCGGCCTGGGTCAGGGCCAGCAGCACGCGCTGGCTGTGCACCAGGCCTTGGGTTTTCTCCAGATTTTCCCTCATGCGTTCGGGATAGACCACCAGCTTCTCGATCACTCCCGCCATCCGGACCAGCGCGAAATCGAGCGTGATGGTGGCATCGGGCCCGATAAACCGTTCGACCGAGGAATGGGAGATGTCCCGCTCATGCCAAAGCGCGACATTCTCCAGAGCGGGCAGGGCATAGGAACGCACCATGCGGGCCAGGCCGGTGACATTTTCGCTCAACACCGGATTTCTTTTGTGCGGCATGGCGGAGGAGCCTTTCTGCCCGGGCGAAAAATATTCCTCCGCCTCCAAGACCTCGGTGCGCTGCAGATGGCGGATTTCCACCGCCAGCCGCTCCAGCGACGACGCCACCACCGCCAGGGCCGCGAAATAGGCGGCATGGCGGTCGCGCGGAATGACCTGCGTGGAAACCGGCTCGATGGCAAGTCCCATCGCCTTGGCGACATGTTCTTCCACCCGCGGATCGATATTGGCGAAAGTGCCGACCGCGCCGGAAATGGCGCAGGTGGCGATCTCAGCGCGGGCCGTCACCAGGCGGGCGCGGCCGCGGGCGAATTCGGCATAAAAGCCGGCCAGCTTGACGCCGAAGGTGGTGGGCTCGGCATGGATGCCATGGCTGCGCCCGATGGTGGGCGTCAGCTTATATTCCAGGGCGCGCTTCTTGAGCGCCGCGAGAAGCGCATCGACATCCGCGATCAGAAGATCGGCGGCGCGTGCCAGTTGCACATTCAGACATGTGTCCAGCACATCAGAACTGGTCATGCCCTGATGCACAAAGCGCGCTTCCGTCCCGACGATTTCGGCCAGATGGGTGAGGAAGGCGATCACGTCATGCTTGACCTCGCGCTCGATCGCGTCGATCCGCGCCACGTCGAATTTGGCGTTGCGCCCTTTCTCCCAAAGCGTCTTCGCCGCTTCCTTCGGCACCACGCCCAATTCGGCCAGGGCATCGGTGGCGTGCGCCTCGATCTCGAACCAGATGCGGAATTTGGTTTCGGGCGACCAGATTGAAACCATCTGGTCGCGGGCATAGCGGGGGATCATGGGAACTTCCGTTGGTTGCGCCAACTTCTAGCAAAGCCGGAACTCAAGGCCAAGCAATTGACTCATCGGGGCCGTTTTTGGAGGGTGGAGCGGGGCCGGCATGCAAAGAACAAGGTATCTGATGTCCAAAGTCTCGCCTTTTCTATGGTTCGGAAAAGAGGCCGTTGAGGCTGCCCGTTTCTACGTCTCGCTGCTGCCCGATTCCCGCCTGAACGGCGTTACCGCGCTTCCGGCCGACACGCCTTCCGGCCCGGAAGGCAGCGTCCAGGTGGTGGATTTCACGCTCGCCGGCCAAGCTTACGTCGCCATGAATGCGGGGCGGCTTGATCCCGTGAGGAGCGGTCCGCGAAGCGGACAAAATGGTCCAGTGGACCATTTTGAGCGACGAACGCCGCGAGCCCAAAGCGAGCGGCACAGCAGCGAGTTCTGCTTTCCGACGCATCCTCGCTCCGCTCGGATAGGGCAAGCTTTTCTAGGCTCTCTTCGTTCGCCAAGAAAAGCTAAGCCACCGCGCCGCGGCCAAACGCGCCACTTTGGCGATGATGAAGATGGTCAAGCTCGACAT
>CAZEFQ010000004.1:0-9362 GCA_964511505.1 uncultured Rhizobium sp. | reverse complement strand
GGAAATCTTCAAGTAATTCTCAACGAAACCATAAGTATCCAAGCGGCGGGAATCAGACAAGAAGACATCAAGTCCGTACGAATTGGCGGCCAAGTAACCACGCATGCGAGAGAAGGTGATCGACGCCCAGAGTTACGACGTGAAAAACGGCGTATCCAACGTGAAGGGGGCATCGATTTTGCTCGCCAAATTCTGGATTTGGTGGTGGGAAATAACGATGCTGCAGTCGAACGGATTTTGCGGGAAGTGCCAGAGGGTGTTGAATTGTCCGTGGACGTAGAAATTGGTTTCGATACCAGAAAGCACAATTTCTCCCGCGATGCGCTTAAGCGAGTGGCGGCCGCGACGCGCAATATTCCTGATAGTGACATAGAACTGGTTACGAACTCGGGCGTGATTTCCGGTAACGAAATCAGGCTAACCCACGTTGCATCGGTGCCTCTAGTAGGAAGCCTGCTGGACCGAGACGGCGTCCTAGAAGCCATGATCGGAGCCTATGGACAGTTTGTCCGGAGTGGTAAGATCGATGCTTCGGAACTTGAGCTGCCAGACGTATGACAAAGCCTCAGAAAACTTTTTGGATCATTTTCGGATGCGTCGCCGGGGGTATCGTCATTGCTTTGGTTCCCATGGCAGATCTTGCATCGGCGTCGAGCGATTTGATCACGATGTTCACAATACTTGCGGGCCTTCTCGCTCAAATGATCGCGCTCACTGCTGTTATTTTTGAGCCCGGCCCCAGATTGTCAGCTGAGGCCGTTAGAAATATCGGACGGAGCGTTCGAGGACTACAGACATTGAACATCGGCCTTTTCCTAATCTACATGCTTGCCTTGCTGGCATTTGTGGTGATCAAAACTATGCAATCTCATCAAGGTATTCTCGTTTCCGAGATTTGGCCGAGCCGAAAATTTTGGCCAGCTATGAGTGTCGGTACACTATTGCAGTTCATCGTTGGAAGCGTCGTCACACTTGCGATCATTCGTACTTTCAGAACACTTTTTGAGATACGCACTCTGCAAGACTTGCGGCTTCAGGAGCAGGCGAAAGATGCTGATATGCGAGACCGCGCAAATAGGGAACGCGCGGCAGAGAGATTACACCCCGTGCCGGATCAAGGAGGCGCGGCCTACGGCGAATATACAGGGCTGCCTCGCAGCAAGCGCAAAGGTGGGAAGAGTTGAATGCGAGGTTCCCGGTAACAGCGGTCTGATCACGCGCTCTTCCGGCGAAGTGAATCTATTTGAACCACTTTTGCCTGCGAATGGTTGGAATAGGTATCCCAGGTAGGGCGATAGCCATCGTCCGCTTGGTTGCCCCAGACCCACCAATTTGGTCGGGTGCCACGAGCAAATAGCTCCAGATATGGCCCCCAACTGCAGCGCTCTATGATGTCGTAAAGCTCGTCCGGTTTGCGAGAATGCTCTCGCTTCTGCGTAGCTACGAAATTAACTTGCCGGCGGCCAGGAGCGAGAGTTCGTGCGTTTTTACCGCGGACACCAAACAACACGAGCTCTGTGACATTCCGGAAATAGAAGCCAACACCCCTTCCATCGGGGCCTTTATCCTTTCGAATCTTATGCCAAACGATGTTGCTCTTATATTGAAATCCCCAGGCTTCCATTACGCGCAAACCGTCGGGCAACAGCGCATTAGGAACCCACAGATAGAGATGAGCAGGATCGTCCGCTAACGCCCGAACAGGCAAACTCAAAATGTCGTCCAAGTGCATCGTGTCGTAGCGATTTAGCCGCCGATGTTCCGGAGCCATTTTTCCGGTGCGGTTCTGAAACTGCCAAGGCGGATCAGCGAGGATCGTGCTAAACCGCTTATCTCCGAATTGCTCTAGAAGATTTGCGGCCGGACTAAGGGTTGTTTTTTTCATATTCAGCCCAATCGGTGATGAGTTTCGGCGTTATGCCAAGAACAAGCACGGGGCATCCACCGTGCCTCCCTGCAACTAGACGATAAAGAAGCTTGCCCATCCAAGTTGTGCTTGCTCCATATTTTGATTTCAGAAGCTTGACCTTTCCCTTCTTGTCCAATTTGGGAGAACCGTCGGGTTTTAATTCGGGGCCAAGCTTATCAAACACTGGGTTTAACGACGCGCTTCGCGTCAGCAGGACGGCAGCATCAATAAGATCGCATTCATGAAAGGCGCGAAATGCGTACAGATCACGATCAAAGGTTTGGTCCTTACTATTCCATTCCATATCGAAGGCGACACGCCGCTTGACGTAGTCAACCTTGTGACCATCGAGATAATTTCTGCGTGTTATGCGTTGGACCTCGTAACCTTCTCGCGTCAACTCTTCGATGTTATTCAAAGTCTCTGACTCGTCTTCCTCTTCATCGATTTCTTCTTCTTCGGATGCTTTCTTTTTTCTGCCAAGGGAGCCAGAGACCATCTGGATTAAAAGATCTCCTTTGATTCGGGTTTCTTTCCATCCTTTGGATCGCAATAATTCAGATATCCGTTTGGGAATATCGGATTCATTACCGCCGGGTTTGCGAATGTCCGCTAACGTCACTCGGAACGCTCGTAAAGCTTCTAGCAATTCCTCAAACTCAGGTTTGCAACTGGTCGCGAGCACCTCAATAGCATTGCGATAATTGTGGATTTCATAGAGTTCCTGAATGTCTGTGGGAATGAAATCCTGTGTCGCACCTGCCATCTTTGCCCCGTAGCGACATTGGTGTGTTCATTTCCGAATTAACACGATTCGGTTTCCCTAATGGGCTCGTGACCGACTGGGCGTGTCTCCTTTAACAGTCTTGTTCTTTATTTGTTCTTATGCAAGAGTGCTTCCTCTAGAAGTTTCTTGCTCATGGGTTTGCGGTATCGAGGCTGGGTTGAGACGGTCGCGGATGCGGTCCCGCCCTCGCACTTCGTGCTCGAAGCGGGGCAAGCTTTTCTAAGCTCGCTAACGCTTGCTAAGAAAAGCTAAGCCAAGGCGCACGCAGTGCTGATGATCACATGCCAGCGCTGCAGCCGGTCTTCATCCATCTGGGCTTATGAACTGCACAAACGCGGAGCGAAAATCGCAGAACTTCCGCTCCGCAAGGCAGTGGGTAGTTTTTACTGCACGGGATGCCGCCGCAAGGTGACAGTGGTGCTGACGGCGCGGAGCGGCGGGTTCGATCCGAGTTTTGATAAACTGAAAATGAGGTTGGTTGGGCGGAAGGATTTCTTTTAGTGCACTTGCAAATGGATGGGCGGGTCAAGCCCGCCCATGGAGGAAATAAGGAAGGGACGGATGATTGACCCCGCCTCCCCCAGCATCACCAGCGCCCAATTTCTTGCGCTCGCCTCCGCTTCACCCCTTCGGCGCCGTCATGCGGGCGAAGGTCTGACGGTCCTTGTTGTCCCGCATCAGCATGGTCAGGCCGGAAATCGTGGCCAGGCCAAGGCCGCCCGGCATGCCGGTTTCCGGATCGGGCTGGATTTTGGCATAGCTTTCGCCAGCGACCTTTTCCCATTTTCCCGCCGGCTTCTTGATTTCGACACTGGCGACGGTGGCCTCAGCACCAGCCGGACAATCGGCGGATGCGGCGCGGAAGGCTTGGTCAGGCTTGGGTAACCGTCGATCATCTGCCAGCCATTGGCCAGCGCCCAGGTGGTGATCTCATCCTTGGTCATGTTTGGCTCGCCTCGCTTGCCGGATGACCGGTTCAAGAGAAATTATCAAAGCCGGGTGCGTAGAACAATCGCCGGCCGCCGCGGGCGCCAGTAAGAGGCGGCGATGTCGAAGCCGATCCAGGGCACAGCCAGCCATATGGGAATGTTCGGGTTTGTCAGCCGGTGGACATGCTTGACATCGAAGACGCCATGGCTGGCCAGCGCCACCACGACCGGGCACGGCTCCCGCTCCAGGACGTTCGGCATGGCCAGGAGAGCGGCAAGCGCCAAAGCCATGGTCAACAGAATGCTCATCGGGATGCCTTTTCGGGAATGAAAGAACCGGGACCGGCGGCGGAGCCGGCCCCGGTTCGCCTTCGCTCAATGGGCGCAGCCGCAAGAACGCGGGGCGGATTGCGGCCTTGCGTTCTCCTCGCACTGGCAAGATTGGCCGCACTTGCAGGATTGGCCGCAAGCGCAGTTCTCGCCACAGGTGCAGCTGGGGCCGCAGGCGCAGGATTTCTCCGTCGCGCCCTGGCAGGACAAAAGGCGGGGATGGCCGGTGTTGTAATCGGTATTCATGGAAACCTCCGTTGGTTGGGTCTTGATGACCCCTTCTTACCGGGAGGCTTTGGCCCGCACTTGAACGAAAGGGCTAGAGCAGGATCGCTCTTCGTTGAATCGCGATCCTGCTCTAGCTTATTGAATTGCCGCGCGATCTTGCGGAAAACCGCTTCACACTTTTCCGGATCGCGCTCTAAAGAATCTCCAGCATGGCGGCGGCAATGCCGAACATGCGCCGGAAGGTGCGGCTGAAATGGGCGGAGTCGGAAAAACCCGCCTCATGGGCGGCTTCGGTCAAGGAGCGGCGCCGCGCGAAGATCGCCACCGCCCGGGTGAGGCGCAGCCAAAGCAGATACTGGCGGAAGGGAAGGCCGCTCTGCTCCACGAACAAATGGCGGGCGCGGCCGGGCGACAGGCCCGCGCTTTTGGCCGCCGCGCCCAGGCTTATGGTTTCGTCAAGCCGCGCGGCGGCATAGGCCATGATCTTGCGGATGCGCGGATCGGGCGGCGCGGCCGGGGCGACGCCGGCAAGGCGCAGGATCATCTGGCGGCCAAGCTTTTCCAGCGCGGCTTCGTCGATCCTGGCGCGGCGGTATTGCGCCAGGAGCTCGGCGGTCAAATCCGCCAGCCGGGATTGCGAGACGGCCACCAGATCGTCGCGCGCGAACAGCGAGGCGGCGATGGCGCGGCCGGCTTCGCTCTCCGGCTCGACAAAGAGAAGCGCGACCAGGCCTTCGGACTGGAAGATGTGCTCCACGTCGGGCGCGACGGCGGCGGCGCCGCCCGGGATGGCCTTGCGGCGGGAGCGGAGCTCGAAACGCCCCTCCAACGCCAGCGTGATCTGGATGGCGTGGTGGGAATGGAAATCGGTGGAATTGGAGGTGGAGCCGCGCGCCGGCACCACCTGCATGATCCAGAGGCTGCCGCCTTCCCAGATGATGATTCGACCCCGGCCCGCAACGCGCATGGCTGAAGCTTAGCACAGTTGGGCGGCTGACCGGCCGGAAGGATTTTCTTTTAGGCGATCGTTTGGCGGAAAGAGCGCCTATCCCGCCAGCGGCCTCACATACTTATTTAAAGCGGCGACGAACGCGGCGGCATCGGTGAAGCAGGCATAGTGGCCGCCATCGATGGCGACGAAGGCTTTCCTGGGCGCGCGGATGTCATCGAGATAGGCCTTGACGGCATCGAAGGGAGCAAGGTGATCGTCCCGCCCCTGGATGACAAAGAAGGGCAGCTTCATGTCGAGGCCGAGCGCGCGCAAGTCGGCCGCCATTACCACGGGCAAGAGCCTGGGTTCGGTGAAGGCGTTCCCGGCGATCCAATCCGCCACATCGCCCTTGGCGGGATAAGGCTTGGGGCCCATGAAATCGTCGATCATCTTCGCATAGGCCGTGTCGGCCGGCGGCATCACATATTTGTGGGCCGCGCCCACCAAGGCCAGGTCCCGTTTCGGTTCGGGCAGCGCCGCGGCATTGTCCAACGCCTTCAGCGTTGCCTGATCGTTGACGGCGGTGGCCTCAGCGCGCGCCCAGCGCACATGGCCCGCGACAACGGAAGCAAAGCTGACAACCTGGCCGGTGCCGACGAAGGCATGAAACAGCTCCGGCCCGCGCTTGACCGCGTTGACGCCGAGGAACGAACCCCAGGACTGGCCGACCAGGATCACCTTGCGGACGGCCAGGCGGGTGCGCACATGCTCCGCCACTTCCAGCGTGTCGTCCACCAGGCGGTCCAGTGTCATGCCGGGTGTTGAAGCGCCGTTGCGGCCATAGGTTTTGCCCGAGCCGCGCTGATCCCAGTTGACCACGGTGAAATCCTGCTCCCAGGGCAGGAATTCCTTGAGAAAGGGCGATTGCGCCTCCGACGGGCCGCCATGAAGATAGAGGATGACGGGATTGGAGGCGTTGCGGCCCTGGATGGCAATCCACTGGTCGATGCCGCCGATGCGGACAAAGCCGGATTCGTCCACCGGGGCGGCGGCGGCGGCGCGGGCGGGAAGCAGCGCGGCGGCCACGCCCGCCTGCAGGACATGACGGCGTGAAAGCATGACATTCTCCTTAACCGGGCTCCCCAACCGGGTGGACGATGGATGGGCTGCCCGGCTCGCCCGTTATGAGCCGAATAGCTTGGCTATTCGGATCATAACCCCAGCGCCTTGCGCATCTCGCTTGCCAGCATGGCCTTGGGATAGACCGACGTGCCGGGGTCGAATGACTTGGCGGTGGAAAGGCCGCCCACCACCACCGGCTCATAACCGGCATCGGTGACCAGCCGCCTGGCCATGTCCAGCGCCGCCGGATCGTCGGCCGCCAGTTCGATGCCGTAAAGCTCGCCCGGATGATGGCCGTCCTTGGCCAATTCGGCGTAGGTGATGGAATTGAAGGCGCGCACCAGCCGGGTGCCGGGCAGGTAGACGGGATCCATCACGCCGGTGCCTTTCTCGATCGCGTCCTTGGCCATGTCGCCATCGCGCTGCAGATAGGGATTGCAGGTGTCGATCACGATCTTGCCCTTGAGCTCGGCGGCATAGTCGCGGCCGATCTGCGGCAGCGCGGAATAGGGCACGGTGACCACCACCACATCGCCGAAGGCCGCCGCCTCCCGCGGCGTGCCGGCGCGGGCATTGGGGCCAAGCTGGGCGGCCACTTCCTTGACCGGCCCCAGATCAAGACCCGAAAGCATCACCTGGTAGCCGGCTTCGGTCCATATCCTGGCCAAGGTGCCGCCGATATGGCCGGCGCCGATGAAGCCGATCTTGGGCTTGGCCTGGGCGAGAGCGGCGCCGGGCAGGGCCAGGCTCGCGATCATCGTCCCCAGCAACAGGCGGCGCGACATTGTGGGATTGCAGTGTGCCGGACGGCATTGATGGATCATCGCATCCTCCCCGCAGCTGGACGGCCGACAGCCTCAGCCTATCCGATACCGGCGAAGAGTGTCGAGTTCGGCTGCGCGTCATTCCTGCCCGGCGACACTGCGCCGGTGAACGGCCTTAACCGTTGTTATCCCGGCGGGCGCCAAGGGAACCGGGGTAGGCGTCAAAAGCCACGCCAGACCGGCGGAGAGCAGGCGCGCAAGCGTCCAGGGAATGACGGGCTGGGCCCGCATAGGGGTGAAAAGACGAGGCGGCGCGATCTCAATCGCGCGGCGTTCCCGATCAGGCAGCGGCGGCATGAGGACCCCGAGTGATTTGCCATAATCGAACGTCCGGAAAATCATCCGGGTGCCATGCCGGAAGGCCTTGCCGGCAAATACCTTTTTTCCGCCCGAATTGCCCGACGGTTTCCCGCGCCGGCCTGAAGCGGCGGCGGGCGCGGCGGAAGCGCGGATTCTTTCGTACTACAATTGTCGTTTACATGACACGACAGTTGTAGTAAGTTCCTGAAAACCGCTGGTCCGAAAAGCGGGAAACGAAAGGAAGGAGATCCCATGGAACGCCCATTGCACGAACTGGCCGCGCTCGCCGCGCACGGGAAGAAGGACAGGACCGCAAGCCTGGGCCTTGTCGCCGGCATTCATGTGGTGATCATCTCGGGGTTGATTGCCGGCCTGTCCAATCCGCAGGTCATCAAGGAGTTCGTCGTCCTCAAGGCCACGATGATCCCCGAAAAGGTTCAGACGGCGAAAATGCCGGAGCTGCCGCCGATCGATCCGATCAAGCCGCTCCAGATCGAAACGCTCAAGCTGCCGCCCATCAAGATCGAGCCGCCGCATGATCCGGGCCCGATCAAGACTGCGGCGCTCCCGCCGCTTCTGCCGCCGCCAACCGCGCCGCGGGAAATCGCGCGCACCCACACGACGCCGCCCTATCCGGCGCTGTCCCAGCGCATGGGCGAGCAGGGCACGACCGGGCTTTCCTGCGAGATCGGCGTGGACGGCAGGCCCGTCGCCTGTTCGGTGACAAAGAGCAGCGGTTCCGGGCGGCTGGACGATGCGGCGTCCTCCTATGTGATGCAGCATTACAGCTGGGAGCCGGCAACCCGCGAGGGCAAACCTGTGGCCGGCAAGACCCAGCTGAACGTGGTGTGGGATTTGAAGAACGCCTCCTGAGTCGACGTGCTGTTGCTTTCGGGGAAAATCCCCGATTCCCCGAAAAAACCGGGCGCGATGCAGACCCCATTGCGTCGCGCCCGGCCGGCAGGTCAGGCAGAGCCGGCTTTCAGAAAATACGATGGAACCAGAGCAGCGAAAGCGCTCCGGACAAGGCGGAGAGCAAACCCGCGGCGGCGACGAAAAAGACCGTGACTTCGGTTTGTTGCGGCTCTTCCTGGAGCGTCTTCGTCAATTGGCTGTAAACCTGTTTCAGTTCCTGGGCGCCCTGCGCGTGGAAATATTGCGCCTTCGTCATGGAAGCGATGCGGGCAAGGGCCGCCGGGTCGGGCACCAGGTCGGGAAGCATATTTCCCTGCGATTTTTCACCGCCAAAGCCGATCGTGAAGACGCGGACGCCGAGATTGGCGGCGAAGCGCGCCGCCTCGATCGGATCGCTGCCGGCTGTGTTCTTGCCGTCGGTCATCAGGATGATCGCCGCCGGCCGGTAGGAGCCGGGCAGCACCGGCGCCGGCACAGGCTTGGCGGGTTTGACATTGTCGCGCTCGGAGGAGGCGTCAATACCGCCGGCGGCGTCCGCGCCGGAGACCGCCCTCATTATCGCGATGTCCGGAAAAATCATCTGCAGGGAGGCATAGACGGCATCGCCGATCGCGGTGGTGCGCTGCGGCGCGAGATCGTCCAGGGCGGCGTTCAGCGCCACGATGTCGGTGGTCGGATATTGAACCGGCTGCGCGGAGGAGGAAAATTTCACGATGCCGATGCGAATCTGCGGCGCACGTTCCTTGATGAAATGTTTGGCGGCGGCGCGGGCGGCAGTGATGCGGTCCGGCTTCACGTCGGTCGAACCCATGCTGCCGGAAACATCCATCGCCAGGACGATCTCGCCGCTGCGGGGCGCAAGCTCGACCACAGCGGAGGGACGCGCGGCCGCGACAATGAGCAGGACCAGCGACAGGAGCAGCAAGCCGGGCGGGATGTGGCGGCGGAGGCGGGAGCGGCCCTCGACATGGAGAGCCAGCTTCGGAAAAGCCGTTGCGAGCTTGCGGTTTCCGCGGGAGAAAAAAACATGCGCGCCGATGATGGGCGGCACGGCCAGAAGAAGCCAAAGCATGTCTTTCCACAGAAA
>CAZEFQ010000003.1:0-5077 GCA_964511505.1 uncultured Rhizobium sp. | reverse complement strand
ATCGCGCCGGAGGAATTGGGTTAGGCGCTCGCCTTCGCGATCACCTTGCGCAGGAATTTTTCGCAAGCGTCCAGCTCGCTCAGCGCCACGAATTCGTCGGCGCGGTGGGCCTGGTCGATGGAGCCGGGGCCGCAGATCACGTCGGGAATGCCGTAATTCTGGAAATGGCCGGCCTCGGTGCCATAGGAGACGGCTTCCACCTGGTTAAGCCCGGTCAATTCGCGCGCCAGCAACACCGCCGGTGAATCTTCGTCCATCGTGAGGCCGGGATATTGGGCGTGAAGTTCGGTGGTCAATGCGGCCTCGCGGGCACGGGCGCGATATTTGGGAAGAATTTCCTTTTCGGCACGGCGTTGCACGTCGTCCAGGATTTTCTGCGGATCGCGGTGGGGCAGGCAGCGATATTCCCAGGTGACATCGGCTTCGCGCGCCAGGATATTGACCGCAGTGCCGCCGGAAATCACCGTGGCCTGCACCGTCGAATGCGGCGGATCGAAGCGCGGATCGGCATCGGCACGCAGGCCGTTCCACACATCCTCCAGCAGGGTGACGAATTCACCCGCCATCATCACGGCGTTGGCGCCTTTCTCCGGCGCACTGGAATGATGCTCGCGGCCGTGACAGCGCGTCACCAGTTTGGCGCCGCCCTTATGCGCGCCCACGATCTTCATCAGCGTCGGCTCGCCGATCAGGGCCAGGGCGGGTTTTATGTTCTGCGCCTTGAGGTCGTCCAGCAAGCCGGACACGCCGGCGCAGCCCACTTCCTCGTCATAGGAAAGCGCGAAATGCAGCGGGCGGGAGAGCTTCGCCCGCGCGATCTCGGGCAGGAGCGACAGCGCCACGCCGAGGAAGCCTTTCATGTCGCAGGCGCCGCGGCCGTAAAGCCTGCCATCGCGTACCTCGGGCTTGAACGGATCGCTGGACCAATCCTGCCCATCGACCGGCACCACATCGGTGTGGCCGGAGAGCACGATGCCGCCATCTCGCTCCTTACCGCCGTTATGGGGTCCGAAGCTGGCGAAGAGATTGGCCTTGGTGCCACTGGCGTCGGGCGTCAACCGGCAACGGCCGCCGGCTTTTTCCAGCAGCGCCTGGGCGAAGCGGATCAGGTCGAGGTTGGAGCCGCGGCTGGTGGTGTCGAATCCAATGAGCGTCTTGGTGAGGTCCAGCGCGTTCATCGGAGCTCAACGTCTCTAGCGGTCGTCGCGGGTGGCAGGATTGCCGATCACCGCCAGGAATTCGCGGCGTGTCGCGTCATGCTCACGGAAAGCGCCCAGCATGGTCGAGGTTACCATGGTGACGCCGGTCTTATGCACGCCGCGGGTGGTCATGCATTGGTGCACCGCCTCGATCACCACCGCCACGCCTTTGGGCTTCAACACCTTCTGGATGGTGTTGGCGATCTGGGCGTTCATCTTCTCCTGCACCTGCAGGCGGCGGGCATAGGCTTCCACCACCCGCGCCAGCTTGGAGATGCCCACCACCCGCTTGGTGGGGAGGTAACCGACATGGGCGCGGCCGATGATGGGCGCCAGGTGATGCTCGCAATGACTTTCGAAGCGGATGTCTTTCAACACCACCATGTCGTCATAGCCCTCGATCTCCTCGAAGGTCCGCTTCAGATATTCCTCCGGGTCCTGGCCATAGCCCGAGAACCAGTCTTCGAAGGCGCGGACGACGCGGGCGGGCGTATCTTGAAGACCCTCGCGGCGCGGGTCGTCTCCTGCCCAGCGCAGCAAAGTGTGAACGGCTTTCTCCGCTTCCTGCCGGGACGGGCGCGCGGGCAGGGCCGCCTTGGGCATGTCGATCTTGGGGCTCATGAAGTTCCAGGAGGAAAGCGGATGAAACGCGGCCATTAATGCGGGCAGGGGGACGCGTTGCAACCCTGTTGGGAACAGGGGTTAGCGAGGCCTAGAGCGGTTCCAGGAAAAGTGTGCAACGTTTTTCCGTCCGGAACCGCGACAAAACAAAGAGCTAGAGCATTTTCGCGATTCAACGAAGAGTGAAAATGCTCTAGTGAATCTGCCGCTTTTCATGGGGGCTTTCGAGCAGGAAAAGCGGAATTTCGGCCTCAAAGGCTTCGCCCGAGGCCGCCTTCATCTGGTAGCGCCCGGTCATCAGGCCCGAGGCGGTCTCCAGCGGACACCCGCTGGTATATTCGAATTTCTCGCCGGGCGCGATCACCGGCTGGGCGCCCACCACGCCGGGGCCGCGCACTTCGCGCACCATGCCGAAAGCGTCGGTGATGCTCCAGAAGCGCGAGATCAGCTGCACCGGCTCCAGCCCACGATTTTCGATGGTGACCGTGTAGGACCAGACAAAGCGGCCATCCTCGGGATCCGACTGATCGTCGAGATAGGCGGGTTTCACCGCGACATGGATGGAACGGGTTTCGCGTTCATACATTTGATGGATTATGGCGCGAGTCTGCCCAAGTGCAAGCGACGCTTTGTCTCGCCCGCTTTAACGGTCAGCGCGGTTCCACCTGAATCTCGGTCTTAACCGAGTTGGCGATGAAGCAGGCCTGGTGCGCCAGATGGTGAATCTCCGCGAGCATGGCCGCATCGGCGTCGCTCACGATCCTGGGCCTCAGGATCACGCGAGTCATCCACAACCTGCCGCCTTCCTGCTCCAGGAAGCCCACCGCGTCGTCATGGTAAAGATCCACCGTCACTTTCTTTTTCGCGGCGATCGCCAGGAAGCTCAACATGTGACAGGAGGAAAGAGCGGCCACCAGCATGTCCTCCGGATCGCCCTTGCCCGCGTCGCCCCGGTAAGCCGGCGCGGCGGAAAAGGCGATTGGCGCGCCGTTCTTGAAGGAGATGCTGTGGTTGCGCGAATAGGCGTCGTAGGTGAAGGGCGTCTCTCCGCGTGACCAGCTGAGCGTGATGTGGTGTTCCGCCACTATGCGACCTTCAGCGCCTGGTCGAGGTCGGCGCAAAGATCATCGGCATCCTCAAGCCCGACCGAAAGGCGCAACAGCCCGGGGGTCACGCCCAGCGCCAGGCGCGCCTCTTCGGTCAGTTTCTGGTGGGTGGTGGTGCTGGGATGGGTGATCAGGCTCTTGGCGTCGCCCAGATTGTTGGAGATGTCGATCAGCCCCAGCGCATTGGCGAGGCGGAAGGCCGCCTTCTTGCCGCCTTCCACTTCAAAAGCGACCACGCCGCCGCCGCTCTCCATCTGGGCGCGGGCGAGATTGTGCTGGGGATGGTCGGGGCGGAACGGATAAAGCACCCGCGTCACCTTGCGCTGGTTGCCCAAAAAGTCCGCCACCCGCGCGGCATTTTCGCAATGCGCCTTCATGCGGATATCCAGCGTCTCCAGGCTCTTCAGATGCAGCCAGGCATTGAAGGGGCTGATGGAAGGACCGGTGTTGCGCAGGAAGACCTGCAGATGGTCGTCGAGGAATTTCCTGCCGCAAAGGATCATGCCGCCCAAGGCGCGGCCCTGGCCGTCGATATATTTGGTGGTGGAGTGGATCACGATATCGGCGCCGAATTCGACCGGCCGCTGCAGCGCCGGCGTGGCAAAGGCATTGTCCACCACCAGGAGCGCGCCTTTTTGATGCGCCACCTTGGCTACCGCCTTCAAATCGACGATGGAGAGGGTGGGGTTGGACGGGGTTTCCAGGAAGAACATTCTGGTATTGGGCTTGGCCGCCTTTTCCCAGGCGGCGATGTCCTCGCCATCGACCAGCGTGCTCTCGATGCCGAAGCGCGGCAGGATCTGCTCCACCACATGCAGGCAGGAGCCGAACATCGCCCGCGCCGCCACCACATGGTCGCCGGTCCTGAGGCCCGCCAGGAACACCGATGATACCGCCGCCATCCCCGTGGCGGTGGCGCGGCCGATCTCCGCCCCTTCCAGGGCGGCCATGCGCTCCTCGAACATGGTGATGGTGGGATTGCCGAAACGGCTATATTGGTAGCCGCCGATTTCGCCCTTGAAGCGGGCCTCCGCCTCCTCCGCCGCCTCATAGGCATAGCCGGAGGTGAGGAAGAGCGCTTCCGCCGTCTCCTGGAAAGGCGTGCGGGTCTGGCCGGCCCTGACCGCCAGGGTGCGTTTTTTCCAGTTTCCCGGCTTTTTGTTGGTAGGCATCGAATTTCCTTGTTAGCCCAAGGTTTTTCGCGTGCTTGCCGGGCCTGGGTCAAGTTCCTTAGATTCGGCGGGAAGCCGCCATGCGGATAAGGCGGAACGGGAAAGCCTGATGAAGCGCCTTTATCTCCTGCGCCATGCCAAGGCGGTGCCGTCCGAGCCTTCGTTGGACGACCATGCGCGCGAACTGACGGTCAGGGGCATGCATGATGCCGGCGCCATGGCGCGCTATCTGCGCAAGAACGGGTTTATTCCAGACCTGATGCTGATCTCCACTTCCGCCCGCACCCGCCAGACCGCCGATCTGGTGCTGCGGGAAATCGGCGCCAAGGCGGATTATCGCGATGCGCTTTACCTGGCGGAGGCGGGGAAAATCCTGGGCATGGTGCAAGCGGTCGCGCAGGGCGTGGAAGGCCTGATGGTGGTGGGCCATAATCCGGGGCTGGAGGAATTGGCCGGCTTGTTGGCGCGCGAGCCGGTCAGGCGCAAGGAGCGCCATCGCCGCGATGTGCTGGAGGAGAAATTTCCCACCGCGGCCCTGGCGGTCTTGGACTTCGATATCGCCAAATGGCGGGAGATCCAGCCGGGAACGGGAAAGCTCACGGATTTCGTGCGGCCGAAGGATTTGTAATCCGGCTAAATCGCCAGCCGGCGCGAACTGGTGGCGAGCCGCTTCCAGCCGAAGGCCACTTCCGGCGTGGGCTCGCCGGCCAGCCGCGTCACCCGCTCGGCCACGCGCTGGCCGCCCATCGCCTCATAGAAATAGCAGGCATTGTTGCGGGCATGGCTCCAGATCAGGCAGGAATGGAACTTGCGCTCCTTCAGCGCGGCAAAAGCGCCATGCAAGAGCTTGCGGCCCACGCCGCGGCCGAAAAAAGCCGGGTCGACATAAAGCGTATAGACTTCGCCCTCGAAACCCAGGCCCGAATCGCGCGCGCCGCCCAGGCTGGAAAGTCCTACCACGCCATGATTGCGGTCTTCC
>CAZEFQ010000002.1:0-3102 GCA_964511505.1 uncultured Rhizobium sp. | reverse complement strand
TCCGGCATCTCAAACGGAGACGGCACCGACAGAGTCGGACCAGCACCCTGGCCAAACGCCCCAACCGCAAAAAGACCACCAGCCGCAAAAGCCGATAACCCCAATATCCCGCGCTTCCAATTCAACAAACGCTCCCTGCCCCTGGCCGGCTTTGCCGTGCCTTGTCGTTTTTCTACACGAGCAAGAGGTATCACCCGCCGCCGGGGCAAGTCAAAAAAGCCAAGTCAAAAAACCCTGCAAAATCGCCCTGAAATGAGGCTTCTTGGAACAATTGCGGTAAGAGAGGTTTCCCGCCATTCCGGCTCCTGAAGAGAGCAAGTGTTTCCAAGCTCTTGTCATGGACGAACAACGGGGTCACGGACAGCCGCTCAGCCTTTGAGAATAACTCTCAACTAACCCCCGTTCCCGGAAGCCGCCACGCTCAACTCACAAGATGCAGAAACCGCGTCAGGCGGATCAAACCCGGCCAGCTCATCGGGCCTCGCATGTTGAGAAAATCATAGGAGCCGATCGTGACATCGGCGCGGGCGACGAGATTTTCCACCGGCACAAATCCAACACCGCCCGCTTCCGCCGGAACGCGGCTGTCAAGCGAATTGTCGCGATTGTCGCCCATCACGAAAATATCGCCGGAGGGCACGGTAAAGACCGGCGTGTTATCGAGCATGCCGCTCCAGTGCATTTTGAAGATGGGATGGGAGGCGCCGCCCGGCAATGTTTCATCAAAGCGCGGAGCCGGGGAAAGGCTGCCATCCTCATTTTCGACCGTGCCGCTGCCCGTGGGCGTCAGCGGCACGACCACATCATTGATGACCAGACGGCCTTGCCGCATCTGGACATGATCCCCCGGCAGGCCGATCACGCGCTTCACATAGGTGACATCGGGATCGCGCGGCAGCCGGAACACGACCACATCGCCGCGACGGGGCAGCCGCTCCATCAGCCGGAAAGAGGCATGCGGCCCCAGCGGCAGCGGCAGGGAGTAGCGGCTATAGCCATAGGCGAACTTGCTTCCGATCAACGCATCGCCGATCTGCAGGGTGGGCTCCATGGAGCCGGAAGGAACATAAAAAGGCTGCGCCACCGCGGTGGTGGCGCAAAAGGTCAAGGCAAGCACCGCCAGCGGCTCGGACAGAAACCGCCACAGCCTGCGGAGCGGCTCGATCATGTTCCGTCTCCCTCCGGCCGCCGGCGCCGTCAGTGATGCACTGCTCCGGTCGCGGCGCCCGCGGCCACCGGCGAGACGCTGGCGGTGCTGGCAACCGGTTTGAGGGCCGGCTTGGAATCCGACTTGCCGAAGTCGGGCTTGAGGCCGCCGTTGATATAGGCGCCGGATTCGATCTTGATGTCCTGGTGCAGGATGTCGCCGGTCATGCGTGCGGTGCCGGTGAGCACCACCTTCTTGGATTCGATCCTGCCTTCGACGGTGCCGGCAAGCTCGACCTCGTCGCCATAGACCGTACCCTTCACCTTGGCGTTCTGGCCGATCTTCACGCCCACGCCACGCACATCGCCCTCGATGTCGCCGTCGATCTGGATGTCCTCGGTGCTTTCGAGCTGACCCGTGATCTTGAGCGCCTTGCTGATGACCGATGCCATGATTGCTCCTGTCTTTGCTGGGGTTGGGGATGGTTGGGCAATGGAGACGGGCCGGGGCGGTTCGACCGGTTTGAAAGGGTTATTCTCCGCCTGCGCCGGCGGCTGAAATGCGCGCCCCTGGGACAGGGGTGCTTGCGGCTGCGCCGTCGGGGCCGCAGGCTGCGATGCGGGAGACGGCGACGCGGGGGACGGTGATGTTTGAGACGAAGATGCCGAGGATGGGCGGACAGCCGCGTCGCCCGACTTGTCGTTGCGATTGAACAGGCTCATGGACGTACCTCCGGGAGTTGGTCAAGCGTTTCAAAATAACTGATCGGCCGCCATGGCATCCGCCCGCTCACGCGCGCGCCCTGCGCCACGGTGACATTGGTATGGAAGATGCGGCCCTCAATCTCGGCGCCGGCTTCGATTGCGACGGTGGGCGCGAAGACACGCCCATTGAGGCGCCCATTGATAATGACCTCGCGGGCGATGACATCGCCCTCCACACAGCCGTCGGCGGTTATGACCAGCTTAAGCGCGGCGATGCGGCCTTTCACCAAGCCTGAAATGACAAGTTCGCCGTTGATTTCCAGCGCGCCTTGAACACCCACGCCCCGGCCGAGAAAAGACGGCGGGACCGCGGCCTCATCGTGCATGGCCTTATCCGGCGGGCGCTGGATCCCGGATTGCTGGGACCCGGCGCGATGGGTCAGTGCAGGCATGAACAGCCCTGTTCAAGACACCACCCCAGCCCGCGGCGGATCATGACAGAAACAAAATGCAGGGCAAGCATTTCTTCCGGACAGCGTTTTCCTTTGAATTTCAGGCTTTGCAGTTCCGGGAGACGGCATGCGGTATCGGGAGCGGGTTCCGGGCTGCAGGCCGAGACACTCACCGCTGACATTCTCCTCCGCATCTTCTGCGCTCGCCAAGACCGCCTCGAGCGATAAAAAAATGCCTGCTTTCGGAGGGGTGAGGAGCGACCGCCGCAGCCGGGCGAAGGGGATCATTTCGAGTGACGCTTCTCTCAGTCAGCTCAAAGAGGGGCAAGCTTTTCTAGCCACGTCGTTCGCAAAGAAGCGCCAAGCCAACGCCGCAAGCTTGGGCGAGCGGCGAGGTGCCTCCCTGAAGAATCTCTCATTAGGTTGAGCGTTGGCGGACAGGGTGGGATTCGAACCCACGGTACCCTTGCGAGTACGCCGCATTTCGAGTGCGGTGCCTTCAACCACTCGACCACCTGTCCGCCGGCGGTGATAAGGGAGCGGGCAGACCTTGGCAAGGCGGGTTCTGGCCCGCATCCAGGCAAGCGATGTTGAACGTCACGGCAGCGCATCGCGCGCCGTGTCAAGACGCATAGTTCATCGTTGTGCCAAGCCGGGATTGAACAACACACAGAGTCCCTGCGCTCTTCCGGCTTCGCATACGGGACAATACTTAGGAACAGTACTTACGAATCTGGAAACTCTTATTGCCCGTGCCTTAACCGAGCCCGTCCTACGTTCGGGCCATGTTGCATGTTCT
>CAZEFQ010000001.1:0-9723 GCA_964511505.1 uncultured Rhizobium sp. | reverse complement strand
CGCCGGGGCGAGATGAAGACCTCGATGGAAGCCTTGATCCATCACTTCAAGCTTTATACCGAAGGCTTTCATGTCCCCGCCGGCGAGGCTTATGCCGCGGTGGAAGCGCCCAAGGGCGAGTTCGGCGTCTATCTGGTGGCGGACGGCTCCAACAAACCCTATCGCTGCAAGCTGCGCGCGCCTTCCTATGTGCACCTGCAAGCCATGGACTACATGTCTCGCGGCCATATGCTGGCCGATGTCTCTGCTGTGCTGGGTTCGCTCGACATCGTGTTCGGGGAGGTCGACAGATGAGCAATGTCGATATCGCCCAAAAACAGCTTGACGCTTACAACGCGCAACGTCTTGACGAATACATCACTTATTTCACGGAAGACTGCGTGATCGCGCCCTTGGGCGGCATGCCCACCGAGACCGGCCGCGCCGCCATCCGTGCCCGCTACGCCAAGGCCTTCGCCACCTTTCCGGAGAACAAAGCCCAACTGAAGAACCGCATCGCCGTGGGCAACACGGTGGTGGATCACGAACTGGTGATCCGCAAACCCGGCGGCGAGCAATTCGAGATCATCGCCGTCTATTCCTTCCGCGACGGCCTGATCAGCCGCGTCGATTTCGCAAAGTAAGTTCCAGGGAACCAATGTCGCTCCGCCGTCTCGCCCCGCCCGACATCCAGCCCGCAAACTTCGCTTTCAGCGCGGAGAATGCGGCCTGGGCCAAAGCCGAGATCGCCAAATATCCGCCGGGCCGCCAAGCCAGCGCCGTGATTTCGCTTCTCTGGCGCGGCCAGGAACAGGAAGGCTGGGTCACCCATCCCATGATCGAGAGCGTGGCGCAGATGCTCTCCATGCCGTTCATCCGGGTGCTGGAGGTGGCGACCTTCTACACCATGTTCAACCTGGAGCCGGTCGGCAGCTATCTGGTGCAAGTCTGCACCACCACGCCTTGCTGGCTGCGCGGCTCGGATGCGGTCGTCGAAGCCTGCAAGAAGCACATCCATCCCCATCCACACACCGTCTCCGCGGACGGAAAATTCTCCTGGATGGAAGTGGAGTGTTTGGGCGCCTGCGTGAACGCGCCCATGCTGCAGATCGGCAAGGATTTCTATGAAGACATTGACGGCCCGATCACCGAAAAGCTGATCCAGGATTTGCGTGCCGGTCGCGCCGTCAAGCCCGGTCCCGCCAACAGCCGCCATTCCTCCGAGCCGGAAGGCGGTCTCACCAGTCTCACGGAAGCCGCCCTGTTCGACGGTTCCGTCATCGGCAAATACCGCGCTTACGCGCCCCAACCCGCCGTGACCGATGCCGAAGCCAAAAAGCCCACGCAGGCTGCTTCCGACCGCGAAGCGCCCACCCAGAAACCGCCGGGAGCGGCCACCTGATGCTCGCCGACAAGGACCGCATTTTCACCAACCTATACGGGTTGCAGGACCCAGGTCTGGACGGCGCCAAGAAGCGCGGCGCCTGGGATGGCACCAAGGCCATATTGGCGATGGGCCCAGAAGCCATTGTCGATGTGATGAAAAAATCCGGCCTGCGCGGTCGTGGCGGTGCCGGATTCCCCACCGGCCTTAAATGGTCGTTCATGCCGAAAGAGGTCAAGGAGCGGCCGCATTATCTGGTGGTCAATGCGGATGAGTCCGAGCCCGGCACCTGCAAGGATCGCGACATCATGCGGCACGATCCCCATACCTTGGTCGAAGGCTGCCTGATCGCCAGCTTCGCCATGCGTGCACATGCCTGTTACATCTACGTGCGCGGCGAATTCATCCGCGAACGCGAGGCGTTGCAGCGTGCTGTCGATGAGGCTTACGCCGCCAGGCTGATCGGCAAGAACAACAACCACGGCTGGGATTTCGACCTTTATGTCCATCATGGGGCCGGCGCCTATATCTGCGGCGAGGAAACCGCCCTTTTGGAATCGCTGGAAGGAAAGAAAGGCCAGCCGCGGCTGAAGCCGCCATTTCCCGCCAATGTCGGGCTTTATGGCTGCCCCACCACCGTCAACAATGTGGAAAGCATCGCGGTGGCCCCAACCATCCTCAGGCGCGGTGCGGAATGGTTTGCCCATATCGGCCGGCCCAATAACACCGGCACCAAGGTTTTCTGCATCTCCGGCCATGTGAACAAGCCTTGCAATGTGGAAGAGGAAATGGGCATTCCCCTGCGCGAGCTGATCGACCGGCATTGCGGCGGGGTGCGCGGCGGCTGGGACAATCTGCTGGCGGTGATCCCCGGTGGCGCCTCAGTGCCCCTGATCCCAAAATCCATTTGTGACGATGTGCTGATGGATTTCGACTCCCTCAAGAATGTACAGACCGGCCTTGGCACCGCCGCGGTGATTGTGATGGACAAGTCCACCGACGTGGTGAAGGCGATCCAGCGCCTGGCTTATTTCTATAAGCATGAAAGCTGCGGCCAATGCACACCCTGCCGCGAAGGCACCGGTTGGATGTGGCGGGTCATGACCCGCATGGTGAAGGGCAATGCCCGGAGTGCGGAGATCGATCTTCTCCAGGAGGTCACCAAGGAGATCGAAGGGCACACGATTTGCGCGCTCGGCGACGCGGCGGCCTGGCCGATCCAGGGACTGATCCGGCACTTCCGGCCCGAGATCGAGCGGCGCATCGCCGAATATTCCAAGCTGGCGGCGGAGTAGGAAGATGCCCACACGCAAGCTGATCGTGGACGGGAAGGAAATCGAGGCAGACGACTCGATCACCCTGTTGCAGGCCTGTGAACAGGCGGGTGCGGAAATACCACGCTTCTGCTATCACGAACGCCTTTCGGTGGCGGGCAATTGCCGCATGTGCCTGGTGGAATGGGTGGGCGCGCCCAAGCCGCAAGCTTCTTGCGCGCTTCAGGTGCGTGACATCTTCCCCAACAAGGACGGCACCCCGGCCAAGATAAACACCACCTCGCCTTATGCCAGGAAGGCGAGGGAAGGAGTGATGGAATTCCTGCTGATCAACCACCCCCTGGATTGCCCGATCTGCGACCAGGGCGGGGAATGCGATTTGCAGGACCAGGCCATCGCCTATGGCCGCGCCGCTTTCCACCGCTTCCATGAAAACAAACGCGCGGTGGAAGACAAATATATGGGGCCGCTGGTCAAGACGATCATGACCCGCTGCATCCAATGCACCCGTTGCGTGCGCTTCGCCACCGAAGTGGCGGGCGTCCCCGATCTGGGCGCCACCGGCCGCGGCGAGGACATGGAGATCACCACCTATCTGGAAAAAGCCTTTGCCAGCGAACTCTCCGGCAATGTGGTGGACCTCTGCCCGGTGGGCGCGCTGACCTCCAAGCCCTATGCCTTCAACGCCCGGCCCTGGGAACTGAAAAAAACCGAAAGCATCGACGTGATGGATGCCCAGGGCTGCAACATCCGGGTTGATACGCGCGGGCCGCAAGTCATGCGGGTCCTGCCGCGCCTCAACGAGGAAGTGAATGAGGAATGGATTTCCGACAAGGCGCGCCATGCCTGTGACGGGCTTTCCCGTCAGCGGCTCGACCGGCCCTATGTACGGGTGAATGGCAAGCTCAAGCCGGCGACCTGGCCGGAAGCTTTCGCCGCCATTGCCTCCAAAGTCAGGGCGACGCGGCCGGAGAAGATGGCAGCCATTGTTGGCGACCTCGCCGCTGCGGAAGAGATCAAGGCGCTGAAAGACCTGATGACGGCGTTGGGAGTCAAAAATCTCGATTGCCGCCAGGACGGAGCAAAAATCTTCGGTCCGCGCCAGACCTATCTTTTCAACACCGGCATCGCCGGGGTGGAAGCGGCGGACGCGATCCTTTTCGTGGGCACCAATCCGCGGTGGGAAGCACCGGTGCTCAATGCCCGCATCCGCAAGGCCTGGCTGGCGGGTCCGCTCAAGCTCGCCAATATCGGGCCTGCCGTGGACCTCACCTATCCGGTCGAACAACTGGGCATCAATATTTCCACGCTGGAGGCCATCGCCGATGGCGCCCATCCTTTCGCGCAGGTGCTGAAAGACGCCAAGCGGCCAATGATCATTTTGGGGTCAGGCGCGATCGCCCGTCCGGATGGCGCCGCGGTCCTGGCGCTTGCGGCCAGGATCGCAAGCGATACCGGCATGATCGGCCCCTCCGGTACCCATGCCGAAGGAGGCTGGAACGGGTTTAATATCCTGCATACCGCCGCGTCGCGTGTTGCGGCGATGGATTTGGGTTTCCTGCCGCGCGACGGTGGCCGTGACCTCGCCGGCATTGTCGAGGGCGCTCAGAAGGGGGAGATCGACTTTATCTATCTTCTGGGAGCCGATGAGTTCGATGTCGACCATCTCGGCCGCGCGTTCATCGTTTATCAGGGCAGTCATGGCGACGCCGGCGCGCATAATGCCGATGTGATCCTGCCCGGCGCCGCCTACACCGAAAAAGACGGCACCTATGTCAATTTCGAGGGAAGGGTACAGCAGGCCGGCCGCGCCGCTTTTCCGCCGGGTGAGGCCAAGGAGGATTGGACCATCCTGCGCGCCCTGTCGGAAGCTTTGGGCGCCAAACTTCCCTATGACGACCGGGCCACGCTGTTGAAGGCGCTGGTCCGGGACGCCACCCATTTCGCGGATCTTGCCAAGGCGCCGGAGCATGCCGACGCCAGCGCGGTCACTTGGGAAGCGGTCGGCCAACCAGGCACGCTTGATACATCTCTGCCTGTGGGCCACGCCATTTCGGATTATTACCTTACCAACCCGATCGCCCGGGCGAGCGAGACCATGGCGCAATGTTCGCGGGAATTCGTGCGCACCACCAAAATGGCGGCGGAATAACATGGCGCTTATTCCCTTCCTGCAGCAATTGGGATTGCCCTTCGCCTGGGCCTGGTTCCTCAGCTATTCCGTGTTCATTCTCGTCATCTGCCTGGTGTTGATGCTGGGCGTGGCCGCGGTGATCCTGGCCGACCGCAAGATCTGGGCGGCGGTGCAGATGCGCCGCGGTCCCAATGTTGTGGGACCGTTCGGCCTGCTCCAAACCATCGCCGACGCGGTCAAGTTCCTCCTGAAGGAAGTGATCATCCCCGCCGGCGCCAACAAGGTGCTGTTCTTCATCGCTCCTTTGATCAGCGTTACACTTGCCTTCATCGCCTGGGCGGTGATCCCTTTCAACAAGGGCTGGGTGATTTCGGACATCAATGTCGGCATCCTCTATCTGTTCGCAGTGTCCTCGCTCAGCGTCTATGGCGTGGTGACCGCCGGCTGGGCCTCCAACTCAAAATATGCATTCCTTTCCGCGCTCCGCGCCGCCGCCCAGATGGTTTCCTACGAAGTCTCCATCGGCTTTGTAATGATCACGGTGCTGTTGTTCGCGGGCTCGCTCAATGTCTCCGCCATCGTGCATTCCCAGGAAACCACCGGGGTGTTGGCCTTCCTCAACTGGAATATCTTCTCCATCCTGTTTCCGATGCTGGTGATCTTCTTCGTCTCGTCCCTCGCCGAGACCCAGCGCCCGCCTTTCGATCTTCTGGAAGCGGAATCCGAACTGGTCGCCGGCTTCTTTGTCGAATATTCCTCCGGTCCCTTCCTGCTGTTCTTCCTGGCCGAATATATGAACGTCATGCTGCTTTGCGGGCTGATGAGCATCCTGTTCCTGGGTGGCTGGCTTTCTCCCATCAATGTCTGGCCGCTCAACATTCCGGCCTTGGGGATCGTCTGGTTCGTGCTGAAGCTCGCCTTCCTTTTCTTCATGATGGCGATGGTGAAGGCGATGGTGCCGCGCTACCGCTATGACCAGCTGATGCGGCTGGGCTGGAAAGTGTTTCTCCCCACATCCCTAATCTGGGTGGTATTGACGGCGGGCTGGGTCCTCGTCTTCCACCATAACGCGTGAGACTTCGCCATGGCTTTGGACCGCACCGCACGGCAGATCTTCTTCTGGGAGTTCATCCGGAGCTTCCTTCTTTCCATGCGCTATTTCTTTTCGCCGAAGGCCACTTTGAATTACCCTTTCGAGAAGGGACCGCTCTCGCCCCGCTTTCGCGGTGAGCACGTGCTGCGCCGCTATCCCAATGGTGAAGAACGCTGTATCGCCTGCAAGCTCTGCGAGGCGATCTGCCCGGCCCAGGCGATCACCATCGAGGCCGAGCCCAGGGAAGACGGCTCGCGCCGCACCACCCGCTATGACATCGACATGGTGAAATGCATCTATTGCGGCTTCTGCCAGGAAGCCTGCCCGGTGGATGCCATTGTCGAGGGTCCCAATTTCGAATTTTCGACCGAAACGCGGGAGGAACTTTATTACGACAAGGCGCGGCTGCTCGCGAATGGCGACCGCTGGGAGCGGGAGATCGCCCGCAACCTGGAACTGGATGCACCGTACCGGTAAGAGAAACGAGAGGGGATGTTACAGGCTTTCGCATTTTGGCTGTTTTCCGTGGTCCTCATCGCCTCGGCGGTGATGGTGGTGGCCGCGCGCAATCCCGTGCATTCGGTCCTCTTCCTGATCCTGGCCTTTTTCAACGCCGCCGGGCTTTTCGTGCTGTTGGGAGCCGAGTTTCTCGCCATGATCCTGGTGGTGGTCTATGTCGGCGCGGTGGCGGTCCTGTTCCTGTTCGTGGTGATGATGCTGGACGTGGACTTCGCCGAACTGAAGCGAGGCAGCCTGCAATATCTTCCCTTCGGTGCCCTGGTCGGGCTGATCCTGGTGGCCGAGCTGGTGATGGTGGGGAGCGTGTGGGCGGTGAAGCCCGGCGCTTTACGCCTGGCCGCCGCCACACCCAAGGGCGTCACCAACACCGAGGCCTTGGGGCAGATCCTCTACACCGACTATGTCTATTACTTCCAGATTGCCGGCCTGGTGCTCTTGGTCGCGATGATCGGCGCCATTGTGCTGACGCTGCGCACGCGTCCGGGCGTGCGCCGCCAGTCCATCGCGGTGCAGAACGCGCGCACCGCCGCGATGGCGGTCGACATGATTGAAATCAAACCGGGGGAGGGCGCGTAGATGGTGGTGGGACTTTCCAGCTATCTCACAGTCGCCGCCATCCTCTTCGCCATTGGCGTGATCGGCATTTTCCTCAACCGCAAGAACATCATCGTGATCTTGATGTCGGTGGAACTGATCCTGCTGGCGGTGAACATCAACTTCGTCGCCTTCTCCGCCTATTTGGGCGACCTGGTGGGTCAGGTCTTCGCGCTTTTCGTGCTCACCGTGGCGGCCGCCGAAGCGGCCATAGGTCTCGCCATCCTGGTGGTCTATTTCCGCAACCGCGGCACCATCGCGGTTGAGGATGTCAATCTGATGAAGGGTTAGGCGGCATGTACGCGGCGATCGTCTTCCTTCCCATCATCGGTTCGGCCATCGCCGGACTGTTGGGACGCGTCATCGGCCAGCGCCCTTCCGAACTGGTTACCACCGGCCTGTTGTTTGTCTCCCTGGCGCTTTCGCTGGTTGCTTTCAATGACGTGGCGCTGGAGGGGCACAAATACATCATCCCGATCCTGCCCTGGATTCATTCCGGCGGTTTCGCGGCGGACTGGACGGTGCGGATCGACACCGTCACCGCGGTGATGCTGGTGGTGGTAACGGGCGTTTCGTCCCTGGTGCATCTTTATTCCATCGGCTACATGGCCGAAGACCCCTATCGGCCGCGCTTCTTCTCCTATCTCTCGCTTTTTACCTTTGCCATGCTGATGCTGGTGACGGCCAACAATTTTCTCCAGCTTTTCTTCGGCTGGGAAGGCGTGGGGCTGGCTTCCTATCTCCTGATCGGCTTCTGGTACACGCGGCCTTCCGCCAACGCTGCCGCCATCAAGGCCTTTGTGGTCAATCGCGTCGGCGATTTCGGCTTCGCGCTGGGTATTTTCGGCGTCTACGCCGTGTTCAAGACGCTCGATTTCGACGCCGTCTTCGCCGCCGCGCCCGCCATGGCGGGCAAGAGTTTTATCTTCGCCGGCCACAGCGTGGACATCCTCACCACCCTCTGCCTGCTCCTGTTCGTGGGCGCGATGGGCAAGTCGGCCCAGTTGGGGCTGCACACCTGGTTGCCCGACGCCATGGAAGGCCCAACCCCGGTATCCGCCCTGATCCATGCCGCCACCATGGTGACGGCAGGCGTGTTCCTGGTCTGCCGCTGCTCGCCGCTGTTCCAGCTGGCGCCCAGCGCCGCCGCCTTCGTCACCTTCATCGGTGCCACCACGGCCTTTTTCGCGGCCTCGGTGGGCCTGTTCCAGAACGATATCAAACGCGTGATCGCCTATTCCACCTGTTCCCAGCTGGGCTACATGTTCGCGGGCGCCGGCGTGGCGGCCTACGACGCCGCAATGTTCCATCTCTTCACCCACGCTTTCTTCAAGGCGCTGCTGTTCCTTTCCGCCGGCGCTGTGATCCATTCCATGCATCACGAGCAGGACATGCGGAAGATGGGCGGCCTCGCCAAGGCCATCCCCTTCACCTGGGCCATGATGCTGATTGGCAATCTGGCGCTCACAGGCGTAGGCATTCCTTATCTGGGCGTCGGCCTGGCCGGCTTCTATTCCAAGGACGCCATCATCAATGCGACCTTCAACGCCAACAGCGCCATCGGCACCTATGCCTTCACCCTCCTGATCGTCTCGGCGGGCATGACCAGCTTCTATTCCTGGCGCCAATTCCTGATGACATTCCATGGCCGTTATCGCGGATTGGATCACCAGCATCTGGAACATGCGGACGAAGATGCGCATGCGCATGACGAACCGATGGATGGGCACGACGATTCACATGGCCATGACTCTTCTCATGATGGGGGGCACCACGCTCCCCGGCTGGAAGAGGTTCATGAATCGCCTCTGGTGATGCTGGTGCCGCTGGCGGTGCTGGCCTTGGGGGCGGTATTCGCCGGCATCGCTTTCGCGCACTTCTTCATCGGCGAAGGAGCGGCCGAATTCTGGAAAGCCTCGCTCTTCGTGCCCAGGGCGGGGGAGGGCGAGCTGCCGGTCTGGGTGGAGCTGGCGCCCCTCACCGTCACCATCATCGGCTTCGCCATCGCCTATTATTACTACATCCTCAACCCCGATCTGCCGCGCAAACTGGCGGCGAGGAAAGGCCTGCTTTACCTCTTCCTCTACAACAAGTGGTATTTCGACGAGCTTTACGACTTCATCTTCGTCAAGCCGGCCTTCTTCATCGGCCGCTTCCTGTGGAAATTCGGCGATGGCACCATCATTGACGGCCTGGGACCAGACGGCATCTCCGCCCGGGTGCTGGATGCGGCCCGTGGCGCGGTCAAGCTGCAATCCGGCTACCTCTATCACTACGCCCTGGCGATGCTTCTGGGCGTGGTGGCGCTGGCCACCTGGTTCATGACCACGGCGGGAGGCCTGCCATGAGCGGTCTTCCTCTTCTGTCGCTGGTGACTTTTGTGCCGCTGATCGGTGCGGTGGCCATCCTCCTTATGCCGACGGCGAACAATGCCCGCTGGATCGCGCTCGGCACCACCATCGTCGCCTTCATTCTTTCGCTGATGGTGTGGGCGGCGTTCGATGTCCACAATCCCGGCTTCCAGCTGATCGAGAAGCATGACTGGCTGGGCGGCGGCATCGCCTATCATATGGGGGTGGACGGCATCTCCATGCTGTTCGTGGTGTTGACTGCGGGCGTGATGCCCTTCTCCATCGCCGCCAGCTGGGAATCCATCGAGAACCGGGTGGCGGAATATATGGTCGCCTTCCTGGTCTTGGAGACCATGATGATCGGGGTGTTCTGCGCCCTCGATCTTGTTCTCTTT